>JAIXTY010000234.1 GCA_027483705.1 Rubrivivax sp. | reverse complement strand
CATTGCGTAGGCGATGTCGGCGTCGAGCTTGTCGTACAGCGGCTCGCCCAGCCCCACTGGCACGTTGCGGGCCCGCACCTCGATGCGCGCGCCGCAGCTGTCGCCGGCGCGGCGCAGCGTGTCCATGTGGGCTTCGAGCGCGGGCACGATGGCGGCGTTGGGGGCGTAGAACGGGTTGAGCGGGATCTGCGTTTCGTCCTCGAACGGGATCTCGATCTCGCCCAGCGCGCTCATCCAGCCCGTGAAGGTGGTGCCGTGGCGCAGCTTCAGCCACTTCTTCGCCACCGCGCCGGCGGCCACCATCGGCGCCGTGAGGCGCGCGCTGCTGCGGCCGCCGCCGCGCGGGTCGCGTTCGCCGTACTTGCGCCAGTAGGTGTAGTCGGCGTGCCCGGGGCGGAAGGTGTCGAGCAGGTTGCCGTAGTCCTTGCTGCGCTGGTCGGTGTTGCGGATCAGCAGCGCGATCGGCGTGCCGGTGGTGCGGCCCTCGTACACGCCGGAGAGGATCTCCACCGCGTCGGGCTCGTTGCGCTGCGTGACGTGGCGGCTGGTGCCGGGGCGGCGGCGGTCGAGTTCGGGCTGGATGTCGGCCTCCGACAGCTCCAGGCCCGGCGGGCAGCCGTCGATCACGCAGCCGATGGCGGGGCCGTGGCTTTCGCCGAAGTTGGTGACGCAGAACAAATCACCGAAGGAAGAACCAGGCATGCAGCAGAAGTGACGGCGCGGCGGTGTCGCACGAAGGTCACGATTCTAGGCGGCGCCGTCCGCGCGGGCGGGCCTGGCCTGTGCCGCGACGTGCCGCACACTGGCATGCACCACCACTATCAAGTTATCCGGATGCCTGGCCGAAATGCGGATGCCGCCGCACGAGCGCGGCCTCGAGCCGCCCTGGCGGCGCCTGTCCGGAGATCACCGATGAACCTGCTTGCGATGCTGTCCGTCAAGGCCCGGTTAGGCCTCCTCGTGCTGCTGGCCGTGAGTGGTGTCGTGCTCGTGGCCGCGGTGGGCCTGGTGGGGCTGCACAAGAACACGGTGTCGGCCCGCATCGTCACCGAGCGCCACCTGCCGGCCGAGGGGCTGATCGGCGAGCTGCGCGCCGGCGTCGGCAACCTGCGGCGCTTTGAGAAGGACGTCTTCCTGAACACCGGCCACCCCCAGCGCATCGAGAGCTACCTGCCGCGCTGGCAGGCTGCGCTGGATCACAACCGCCAGGCCATGCAGGAGCTGGCACCGCTGCTCGACGACGAAGCCAGCGCCCTGCTCGAGGGCGTGCGCGCCAGCCAGGACCGCTATTCACGCGGCTTCCAGGACGTTGCGGCCCGCCTGAACAAAGGTGAGTTCGCCGACGCCGCGTTGGCGAACGAGGCGATGGAACCGATGAAGGCCGACATCCGCCGGCTCGACGAACAGCTGTTGGCGCTGAAGAAGCACGTCGACGCCCAGGGCGCGCAGGAGCGCGAGGCGATGCTGGCGCTGAAGGAGCGGCAGCAGATCGTCCAGGGCGTGCTGGTGCTCACGGTGACCGGATGCCTCGCGGGCGTGACCTCGGCCTTGATCCGCAGCATCACCTCGCCGCTGCAGCGCGCGAACCGCGCGCTCGAGCGCCTGGCCGCCGGCGATCTGTCGCAGGATCTGCACACCAGCGGCCGCGACGAACTGGCGCAGATGATGCAGCGGCTGGCGCAGACCCAGGCCTCGCTGCGCGAACTGGTGCAGTCGATCCAGGGCAACGCGCAGAGCGTGGCCACGGCCAGCGTGCAGATCGCCCAGGGCAATGCCGACCTGTCGGCGCGCACCGAGCGCCAGGCCGCCAGCCTGCAGCAGACCGCGGCCTCGATGGAGCAGCTCACGGCCACCGTGCGCAACGGCGCCGACACGGCCCGGCAGGCCAACGGCCTGGCGCAGGCGGCACGCGACAGCGCCCGCGAGGGCGGCACGGTGGTCGCGCAGGTGGTGGAGACGATGGCCGGCATCCAGGCGTCCAGCCGCCGCATCGCCGACATCACCGGCGTCATCGACGGCATCGCGTTCCAGACCAACATCCTGGCGCTGAACGCGGCGGTCGAAGCGGCGCGCGCGGGCGAGCAGGGCCGCGGCTTCGCCGTCGTGGCGGCCGAGGTGCGCACGCTGGCGCAGCGCAGCGCCGATGCGGCGCGCGAGATCAAGTCGCTGATCGGCGCCTCGGTCGAGCGCGTCGAGGCCGGTCACCATCTGGTGCAGCGGGCCGGCGGCACCATCGAGGCCGTGGTCCAGCAGGTGCAGCGCGTCACCGACCTGATGGGCGAGATCAGCGCGGCCACCGGCGAGCAGCAGCAGGGCATCTCGCAGGTGGGCCAGGCGGTCAGCGACCTCGACCAGGCCACGCAGCAGAACGCGGCGCTGGTGGAAGAGTCGGCGGCGGCGTCGGACAGCCTGCGCCAGCAGGCCGAGCGGCTGACGGCGGCGGCGGCGGTGTTCCGGCTGGCGGCGGCACCGGGCGCCCGCTGAGTCCTGCAGAACCTGCAACCCGGGCACTCCAAGATTCTTTGCACCACACCCCTCAAGTTCCGGCCTGATGTGCCGAAGCTGCAGATACGTTTCGTAACAAGCGGCCGTTCGACCACGGCCGGCAGACAGGGCACTTCATGAAGCGCATGCATCTCTCCATCAGGCAACGCCTCGGGGCGCTGGTGGCACTCAGTCTCTGCGCGCTGCTGCTCAGTGCGGCCGTCGGGTTGCTGAGCCTGCGCGATGCCGTCTCGGGCACATCGCGCCTGGCCGACAAGCACCTGCCAGCCGTCGCGACCATCGGCCAGTTGCGCACCGGCGTGGGCAACCTCCGGCGCTACGAGAAGGACGCGATCATCCACACGGGTGACCCCAAACACATCGAGTCCTACATGACGCGCTGGAAGAAGGCGCTCGACAGCAGCCGCGAGGCCCTGAAGTCGCTCGACAGCCATGTCGGCGCCGACGGCAAGGTCATGGTGGCCAGCATTGCCACCGGCCTGGACAACTACGCCAAAGGCTTCGACCAGGTCTCGGCGCGGCTGCTGCGGGGCGACTTTGGCGACGCCACCTACGCCAATGCGGCCATGGAGCCGATGAAGGCCGACATCCGCCGCATGGACGAGCAGCTGCAGGCGCTGACCCAGCTGATCGATGCCGCGGCCAACGAGGAGCGGGCCGCCTCGGCGTCGCTGCTGGAACGCCAGACCCTGCTGCAGCTGGGCGCGGTGTTCGCCATCGGCCTGATGCTCGGCTTTGTGGCGTGGCGGCTGGTGACGAGCATCACGTCGCCGCTGGCCAAGGCCGGGCAGGCGCTCGACCAGCTGGCCGACGGCGATCTGTCGCAGCCCGTGCGCGCCGAAGGGCGCGACGAACTCGCCCGCATGATGCAGCGGCTGGCGCAGACGCAGGAGGCGCTGCGCACGCTGGTGCGCACGATCCAGGAGAACGCCGCGTCGGTGGCCACGGCCAGCGAGCAGATCGCCCACGGCAACCAGGATCTCTCGGCCCGCACGGAGCGGCAGGCTGCCAGCCTGCAGCAGACCGCCGCGTCGATGGAAGAGCTCACCGCCACCGTGCGCAACGGCTCCGAGCATGCCCGCCAGGCCGCGGAGTTGACGCAGGCGGCCCGCCGAGGGGCAACCCAAGGGGGCGAGGTGGTGTCGCAGGTCGTGCAGACCATGTCGGGCATCCAGGACTCCAGCCGCCGCATCGCCGACATCACCGGCGTCATCGACGGCATCGCGTTCCAGACCAACATCCTGGCGCTGAACGCCGCGGTGGAGGCGGCGCGCGCCGGCGAACAGGGCCGCGGCTTCGCGGTCGTGGCTTCCGAAGTGCGTGCGCTGGCGCAGAAGAGTGCGGCCGCCGCCAAGGAGATCAAGTCGCTGATCGGCGAGTCGGTCGAGCGCGTCGAGGCGGGGCACGCCATGGTGCAGAAGGCCGGCGTGGCCATCGGGCAGGTGGTGGACCAGGTGGTGCAGGTCGACGGCCTCGTCACCGAGCTCAGCACGGCGGCTCAGGAACAGCAGCAGGGCATCTCGCAGGTGGGCGCGGCCGTCAATCAGCTCGACCAGGCGACGCAGCAGAACGCCGCGCTCGTGGAGCAGTCGGCGGCGGCCTCCGACAGCCTGCGGCAGCAGGCCGAGCGCCTGCAGGTCGCCGCGTCGAAGTTCCGCCTCGAACGCGCCCCGGCCTGATGAGGCCGCCGGCTGCGCCGGGGCTCAGCCCGCCGCCGGGCCGGTGGTGGGCTCGCCCTGCTCCGGCCAGTCGCGGATGTAGGCCTTGAGCATGCGGTTCTCGAAGTCCTGCGCGTCGACCACGGTCTTGGCGACGTCGTAGAACGAGATCACGCCCATCAGCGTGCGGCGGTCGAGCACCGGCATGTAGCGGGCGTGGCGCAGCAGCATCATGCGGCGCACCTCGTCGATCTCGGTCTCGGGCGTGCAGGTCAGCGGCGCGT
>JAIXTY010000155.1 GCA_027483705.1 Rubrivivax sp. | reverse complement strand
TTCCGCCAGGCCATGCAGTGGCTCATCAGCGAAGCCGAACGCGCCACCAGCCGCCAGCGCTACAAGGGCCTGGGCGAGATGAACCCCGAGCAGCTCTGGGAAACCACCATGGACCCCAATGTGCGCCGCCTGCTGCGCGTGCAGATCGAGGACGCCATCGAGGCCGACAAGGTCTTCACCATGCTCATGGGCGACGAGGTGGAGCCGCGCCGCGACTTCATCGAGACGAACGCGCTGCGGGCGGGGAACATCGACGTTTGATCGTTGTGTCGCGTAGGCCGCCAGAGTAACTGCAACTTGCGCCACAGTTCTGCTACTGCCGAACGCTAGTTACTGCTACTGGCCTACATTGCTGAGCCTTGAGAGGGGAACTAAAAAAGCGGACTGCCACGCCATCCGCGATGGACTAGATACAGGAAATACTTGGATTACCTTGAGGACGACAGTCTCTTTTGTGGGCACCCACTCGTGATGATGGCGCCTACCTCCCTCGGCTCTTCTTAGCAGCCGAGGCGTAGTTTGAGAGTGGCTAGTCTTTTGTCTCGCTAGCGTCTTGCAGCCTACGCCGTCTTTTTGGCCTTCTCTTGCACGTAGGAAAGTGACGGCAATGAGATCGCAGACACTGGCTAAGAGTCTGGGTTTCTGTATCAGCCGCCCACCGACCCGTATCAGGTATGAACTCTCAAGCTCTTACCGTTTTTCCTTTGGAGGTAAGACGGCAGCTGCCACGGACAACATCCAGCTCTCTTATCCTCGCCAGCTGCAGCAATGCAGCGATAGCAGCCGTTCGGGGCAGTCTCAATAGGACTGGAGAGATGCTCCGCCTGGGGTGAAATGGGTACGCCGACTTGCCACTCGTATGTCCCCTACATCACTGGAGTACCGACCTGTTCATGAGTTCTTGTGCACGACCTTCCGCATTTAGCGGGAGGTACGAGTTCCTCATCAAGAACTTCGCGTCCACGAGCGGCAAGAAGGCGGGCGAGTTCTATACACCGCCCGAGGTCTCGACGCTGATGGCCCGATTGATGGCGCCGCAAGAGGGCGACGAGATCTGCGACCCGACCTGTGGCTCGGGCTCACTGCTGATGAAGTGTGGCCGCCTGGTTCGCGAGAGCACCGGTTCGCGCAAGTACGCGCTCTACGGCCAGGAAGCGATTGGTAGCACCTGGACCCTCGCCAAGATGAACATGTTCTTGCACGGCGAGGACATGGGTATCGCGGGATGATGCTCGAGGGTCGTCGACACAACCACACTCAGACCACGGCTGGCACTCGTGACGCTGTCAGATCCGAGTGACATACGCCCGTCCTCCAAAGTATCTGATTCACTTAGCACGCCGCAGTAGCTACTTTGGCGCCCTACGAGAAGGGCGCGCTCAGTGGCCACCGACGTAGCCGGTGCGTGAGTGGGTTCGCTGGGGCGCCGGATCGCGCGCATCGAATCGGCCGCTCAACGCGGTAAGGCCCAGCGCGCCGAGCACCACGAGGGCGCCGATCCAGGGCGTGTGCTGCAGCCCGATGTCGTCCACGATCATGCCCCCACCCCAGGCGCCGAGTGCAATGCCGAGGTTGAAGGCGGCGATATTCAGGCCCGATGCCACGTCGATCGCCTGTGGCGCAAAGCGCTCGGCCTGCTGCACCACATACACCTGCAGGCCTGCCACGTTGCCGAAGGCCACAGCGCCCCAGGCCAGTACGGTCAGTACCATGAGCCATTGGTTCGACGCCGTGAACGTGAGCACCAGCAACACAAGCGCAAGCAGCGCGAAGATGAGCTTCAGCGCTGGGATGGGGCCTTTGCGGTCGGCCAGCCGGCCGCCCCAGATGTTGCCGACCGCCACGGATACGCCGTAGGCCAACATCACTCCGCCGACGGCACTAGCCTGAAAGCCAGTGATCTGCTGCAACATGGGCGCGAGGTAGGTGAAGGCTACGAAGGTGCCGCCATAACCCACGGCCGTCATAGCGTAGACCAGCAGCAGGCGCGGCTGCTTGAGCACGGCCACCTGTTGCAGCAGCGAGGCCGGCTGGCTGTGTGCTAGCTTACGCGGCACGAACAACAGGCTGCCGACGATGGCGATCACGCCCAGCGCGGCGACCGCGAGGAAGGTCGCGCGCCAGCCGAAGTGCTGACCGATAAAGGTGCCCAGCGGCACACCCGTGACCAGCGCCACCGTGAGGCCGCTGAACATAGTGGCGATCGCGCTCGCCGCCTCTTCCTTGGGTACCAGGCCGGTGGCGATGGTCGAGCCGATGGAAAAGAATACGCCGTGCGCCAAGCCGGTGAGTATGCGCGCAGCGATCAGCGTCTCGTAACCAGGCGATAGCCAGGCCAGCAGGTTGCCCACGGTGAAGAGCGCCATCAGCGAGATCAGCAGTGTCTTGCGCGGCAGCTTGGCAGTAAGCGCGGTCAGCAAGGGTGCGCCGATGGCGACGCCCAGGGCGTACAAGCTGACCAGCAGGCCGGCTGAGGGCAGGCTCACGCCGAGGTCGGCCGCGATGGTGGGAATGAGGCCGACGATGACGAACTCGGTCGTCCCGATGGCGAAGGCGCTGATGGTCAGCGCGAGCAAGGCTAGAGGCATGACAACACTCCGATGGTCCGTAAAGGCTCGCAGTGTGGATCCGATGGTTCTTGAGCGAAAGCGATTGCCGAGCACAACATTTGTGCCGAAAATTCAAGAATGAAAATCACCCTCGACGAACTGCTGGCTTTCCGCAGCGTTGTGGACACGGGTTCCATAAGCGCCGCGGCCGAACATCTCGAGCAGACCAGCTCAGGCATCAGCCGCGCGCTGAGCCGACTAGAACAGAAGCTCAACACCACGCTGATGCGGCGCACCACGCGCCGGCTGGAACTGACCGAAGAGGGCCAACTGCTCCTGGCGCGGGCGCGGGCGATCCTGCAATCGGTGGATGCAGCGGAGGACGAACTCGCCTGCCGCCACCTCAAGCCCGCGGGCAAGCTGCGAGTGAACGCGGCCTCGCCCTTCATCCTGCATGTGCTGGTGCCGCTGGTGACGGACTTCCTGGCCGCGTACCCCGATATCGAGCTCGAGCTGTACAGCGGCGACAGCATCGTCGACCTGATCGAGCACCGTGCCGATGTGGCGGTGCGCATCGGGCCGCTGCGCGACTCCACGTTACACGCCAAACCACTCGCCTCGTTCCGCCTGCGCCTGCTGGCCAGCCCAGCCTATTTGAAGCGCGCCGGGCGCCCGACCAAGGTGAGCGACCTGGAAAAGCACACGCTGCTGGGCTTCACCCAGCCCGAGAGCCTGAACGTCTGGCCGCTGCGCCACGCAGAGGGCGACGGCCTGGGCATCAAGCCCGACATCTCCGCCTCCAGCGGTGAGACCGTGCGCCAGCTCGCGCTGGCTGGCGCGGGCATTGCCTGCCTGTCGGAGTTCATGACCGAGGCCGACTGCGCCGCTGGCGACCTGGTGCAGGTACTCATGCGCGACACACTGGAGGTTCGTCAGCAGGTGCACGCGGTGTACTACCGCAACACCGAGCTGGCCTCGCGCATCCGCTGCTTCGTGGACTTTCTCGCGCTGCGGCTACTCAGAAGCTGAGTCGAAGCTGCGACCCCAATGCCAATTCTGGCTTGAAGCATTCACGCTAAAAGTCCAGTTGCAAGAACTTTGGCAGTGAAGTAGGCCAGTCTCATCAACTCTGACCTGAACCAGGCGAACCCTATGGCGCAGGTTCTTGTAGGTCATTGATTTCTAGGATGCGCCAGAGCAACTACTCTGGCGCACTACGTGTCGCCCGTGGGCACCGGCGCCCGGCCACCTCCCGAGTTCCTGGACTGGAACTGGCGCAACGTGTTCAAGCGGGAAGCACGGCCTCTGATCTGAACCTGCGGTTCACGGCGGCCCGGTCCGGGTCGGTAAGGCCCACTTCAGTTTTGGGGCCGGCGTCCGAAATAGTCGCACGGGAGCGGTCGACGGCCATCGGACATGGCCGGTGCTCCCTCGACTGGAGAGACTCATGAAAGGC
>JAIXTY010000310.1 GCA_027483705.1 Rubrivivax sp. | reverse complement strand
GCAGGATGAGGTGGATCATCGCCGCCAGGCCGAACAGGAAGATGCCCTGCGCGACCATGGTCCGCAGGGGGTCGAACAGTTTCCAGATACGCCACATAACTTGCTCTCCAGTTAAAGGTGGGACATGAAGGTGTAGACCGCGGACTTGACGCCACCGGTCATCGACTTCACGCCTTCAGCGCCTGGCAACCAGGAGCGCCATTGGCAGCCGAGCAACTGCCCCACGACCGCGATCACCCCGAAGAGCACGAAGCCCAGCAGGAAGATCGAGAAGGTCGAGACCGATGTCGCCGGACCCTCGTGCCGATGTGTTGCGCGATGAACATGTGCCATTGCCGTCTCCTTCAGTTGCCTAGTTGCCGATCACAACCAGGGACGCCAGATCCACACCAGGAGGTGGGCCACCACGGCAACTGCCGTGAAGCCCACGAGACCCTGGACGTAGTACCGGTGAAACTCCTGGGCTTCGTCGTCAGACATGCCCGAGATCGAGCCCTTGCGTTCAGCCATCAGAATGACTCCTATGCTTCGGCCTCGCGGCCGCCTTTGCGCCAAGCCCGCGCAATGGGGCAGCCGTGGCCCGATGCCACGACATGGGGTGAGGAGCCTGCACGGGGCAGGCTCCGACGTTGATGGGCAGCGGCGACAGACGCGATCGCGTCATGCCGTCACTCCCGGAGACTCGATGCCGCGCGGAGCCGCTCGAGTGCCGCCCAGGTGGCGCACCGAGACACGGTCGGCGCCTTCCAGCCGGGCCGCGGCCTCAGCAGCATCGCGCCAGCGCTTGGCGGCCGAGATCCGCACCAGCACGGGTTCGTTCTCCACCCGCTCGGCGAGCAGCGCCTGGGCCTCGTCGTCCCAGGGCAGCGTGGTCTCGTGCACGACGCCGCCGCGGGCCGGCGTGGCCTCGATGCGGTCGAGCTCGGTGCCCAGCGGGAGCACGTGGAACAGCGCGTCGAAGAGCGCGTTGCAGAACTCCTGCACCAGGTAGGTGGCGCCGGCATAGCCCATGAACGGGGTGCCGGTGGCGCGGCGGATCAGCGCGCCCGGAAAGCTCGCCGGAATCCAGCTCGGCCGCGGGCCATGCCCGGCGCTGGTCTCGGCCAGGTACATGCGTTCGTTGTACGAGCCGTACAGCACCAGCGGCGCCTTCTCGTGGACGAGGCGGCGTACCAGCTCGTTGTCGGTCTTGGCACCGGCCTTGCGCGGCACCGCAAACTGGCACGGCAGGCCGAGCTCGTCTTCGAAGAAGTGGCGGATGCCGCGTGTGTAGGTTTCGTTGGCCACCACCGCGAAGCTGGCGGTGCCGAAGAAGTCCTGCGTCACGCTGCGCCAGAGGTCCCAGATCGGCTTGATCGTGGTGTGCTTCTCGCGCTCGATGAAGGGCTCCGGGTCGAGTTGCAGCAGCGCGCCGAGTTCACGCAGGAACGCGGTCGTGCTGAACAGGCCGATCGGCGCCTGCAGGTACGGGCGCTCCAGCGCCTCGCACAGCATGCGGCCGTACTCGCGGTACAGGCAGATGTTGACGTCGGCGTTGGCCAGGTTGGCCACGTCGGCCAGGTGGCTGCCGAGCGGGAACACCATGTTCACCTCGGCACCGATGCCCTCGACGAGGCGGCGGATCTCGGCCACGTCGCTGGGCATGTTGAAGGTGCCGTAGCAGGGGCCGATGAGGTTGACGCGCGGCTTCTCGCCAGCCGGCCGCTCGGCAAACGGCACGCGGGCCGGCACCTTGCGCGGGCCGTACTGCTGCCACAGCCAGTACATCGCGCGGTTGGCGCACTGCCACTGGTCCTCGTCGATGGTGCGCGGCAGGAAACGCTGGATCGTCGTGCCCTCGGGCGTGACGCCGCCGCCGATCATCTCGGCGATCGAGCCCGTCACCACCACCGCGGGCAGGTCGGGGTCGAGCGAAGCGTGCGCCTTCTTCATCGCGCCTTCGGTGCCTTCGCGGCCGAGTTGCTCCTCGGCCAGGCCCGTCACCACGATGGGCAGTTCGTGCGGCGGCAGCGCGTCGGTGTAGTGCAGCACGCTGGTCACCGGCAGGTTCTCGCAGCCCACCGGGCCGTCGATCACCACCTGCAGGCCCTTGATGGCCGTGAACACGTAGACCGCACCCCAGTAACCGCCGGCGCGGTCGTGGTCGATCACGTAGTTGAGCTTCGGAGATCCGGACCTGTCCATCAGATCATCTCCTCGGCCTTGCGCTTCTTCTGGATCTTGATGATCTGGCGGCGCGTCTCGGCGCGGAACTCGGGGCGCGGCACGGGCTTGTCGCTCCACACGCCGGCCTGGTCGCCCTCGCCCACCTCGCCGAAGAACGCGCGCATCTGCTCGAAGCGGCCCTTGTTCGCGATGGCCGCGTTCACCACCTGCGCCAGGCTGCCGGCACCGGCCGGGCCCATCAACGGCCGGGCGCTGATGAGGTTGGTGAAGTAAAGCGCCGGGATCGTGGCCGCCTTGGCCGCCTGCACCACGGGGGTGGTGCCAATGGCCAGATCGGGCCGGAACTCGCGCACCGCGGCGATGTCCTGCTCCAGGCTGGCGCGGAACTGCACGTGCACGCCACGGGCCTGCAGCCATTCGCGGTCGGGGGCGCTCCAGGGCGTCTGCGGGCAGGCGGTGCCCACGTAGGGCACCTCGGCGCCGCTTTCGATGAGCAAGCGGGCCACGAGCAGCTCGCTGCCTTCGTAGCCGCTCACGGTGATGCGGCCGGAGATCGGCGTCTTGGCCAGCACGCCGCGGATGGCGGGCAGGAAGCGGTTCTTTGCGGCGTCGATCTGCGCCTGCGGCACGTTGCACGCGGCGCCGATGGCTTGCAGCCAGGCCTCGGTGCCGTCATGCCCCACCGGGGCCGAGGGCACGATGCAGCGGCCGGCGGCCTCGAACTCGCGCACGCTGGCGGTGTAGAACGGGTGGATCGCGGCCACCGCGGCGCAGTCGAGCGCGGCGTACAGCTCGCGCCTCTCGCGCGTGGGCACCACCG
>JAIXTY010000081.1 GCA_027483705.1 Rubrivivax sp. | reverse complement strand
GCGGCCTGATCGGCAACTTCGCCGGCGAGAGCGACTACCTGCACCAGCGCGAGGTCGTGGCCGGCAACCCCAAGGTCTTCGGGCAGCTGGTGAACATCCTGGCGCCGTACACGCGCGTCATCAAGGACGAGCCGGTGGTGCCGGGCCGCACAGTGGCCGACGGCAGCGATACGGTCGTGCAGGCCCTGGCCACCGCACCGGCAGCGCCCGCCGCCGCGCGCAAGGCCCCGGTGCGCATCCGCCGGGCCGCGCCCGAGGGCGACGACGCGCCGATGTGAAGCCCGGTCGGCGCGGCTAACCGCGCCAGATGCTCCACAGGCCGTGGATCACGTGCCCCCAGACCAGGATGTTGAAGCCCAGCAGCGCGAACACCCGTGACGCCGCCCAGAAGCCGCGGGCGCGGCGATCGCAGGCCGGCTCGCCGGTGACGAGGTAGAGCACGAAGTACAGCGCCGCCGGCGCCAGCGTGCCGACGATCAGCACGCCCATCACCCAGTAGAAGACAGTCATCGCGGCATTATCGCCAGCGCCCCACCCCGGGGGCGCCGGCCGGCGCCGGCGCGGCGCCCGTCAGCTGCCCGAGGCCGGGTAGACGATGTCGTCGATGTAGTAGGTGCGGGCACCGGTGGCCGCGCCGGTGGTACCGAAGTTGAAGAACACCGACAGGCGGTTGTAGGTGGCCGCCAGATCCAGCGCGGCGGTGCCGGCCGCCTGCGTGGCGAAGTTGAAGCTCAGCGTCTGCCAGCCACTGGCGGTCGTGACGGTGGCTTCGGTCTCGACCGACTTGGTCGAGTCGGCTGCGTTCTCCACCTTCATGCGCACCGGGATCCCCGCCGCCGGCGACCACACGCGGGCCGTGATCGTCGTGCGGCCGCTCGCGAAGCCGATGCGGTTGATGGTGTTGCCCGCGCCGGTGGAGATGGTCGTGCCGGCCCACAGCTCGGCGGTGCCGCTCTTGACGATCTTCGCCACCTTGTTCGCGGCGTCGGTGGGGTCGGTCACCACGGTCGCGTCCTCGGCGCCGCCAAAGCCGGCCAGCGTGGGGGCCGTGCCCTCGAAGTTGATGGCCGTGGTCGTGCCGCCGCTGCCACCACCACCACCGCTGGCCACGGCCGGGTAGCTCACGTCCTCGAAGTAGTAGGTGCGGGCGCCGGTGGCCGCACCGGTGGTGCCGAAGTTGAAGAAGATCGAGGCCTTGTTGTAGGTGACGGCCAGGTCCAGCGCCGCCGTGCCGGCCGCCGGGCTGGCGAAGTTGAAGGTCAGCGTCTGCCAGGTGTTGGCGGCGGTGACGGTGGCCTCGGTCTCGACCGACTTGGTGCCGTCGGCGGCGTTCTCCACCTTCAGGCGCACCGGCACGCCGGCCGCGGGCGACCACACGCGCACCGTGATGGTCTTGGCGGTGGCGCTGAAGCCGATCGGGGCGATGGCCAGGCCGGGCAGGTTCGACACCGTGGTGCCGGCCCACAGCTCGGCCGTGCCGCTCTTGACGACACGCGCCACCTTGTTGGTGCCGCCGGCCGGGTCGGCCACGATCGTGGCGTCCTCCGCCCCGCCGAAGCCCGTGAGCACGGGCGCCGAGGCCTCGTCCATCGTGATGGTCGTGGCCGTGGCACCGCCGCCGCCCCCGCCGCCGGTGGACGGGCAGCTGGCCGTGAAGCTGCTGCCGACGAACGAGAGGTCGTCGAGGTAGTAGGTGCGCGCGCCGGTGGCCGCGCCGGTGGTGCCGAAGTTGAAGAAGATCGACGCCTTGTCGTAGGTGCGCGAGGGGTTGAGCGCCGCCGTGCCGGCCGCCGGGGTGGCGAAGTCGAACACCAGCGTCTGCCAGCCGCTGGCCACCGTCACCGTGGCCTCGGTCTCGACCGACTGCGTGCCGTCGGCCGAGTTCTCGACCTTCAGACGCACCGGGATGCCCGCGACCGGCGACCACACGCGCGCGGACATCTTGGTCAGCGTGCTCGAGAACGGCAGCCGCGCGATGGCGTCGCTCGGGCACACGGCCACCGTCGTGCCGGCCCACAGTTCGGCGGTGCCGCTCTTGACGATCTTCGCGACCTTGTTCGTGGCGTCGGTCGGGTCGGTCACCACCGTGGCGTCCTCGGCGCCACCGAAGCCGATCAGCGTCGGCGCCGGCGTCTCCTGGAACGTGACGAGTGCGGAGCGCACCACCGGGATCACGGTGTTGTAGGCCTTGCTGGCGGCCGTGGCGGCGTTGCCAGTGCCGGTGGCGTCGGTCACGTTGCCGGCGGCCACGGTGACCTGCACCGTGCCGACGCTGTCGACGGTGGGTGTGACCACCAGCGTCGCGCTGGTGCCGGACGCCCGGGCGAAGGCGCCCTTGGTGCCGCCGGTCACCGCCACGTCGTCGGCGGTGAACGAGGTGCCCACGTCGCGATTGAACGAGAAGGTGAAGGTGATGGGGCCGGTGGCCGTCTCGGCCGTCACGTTGTTGGTGATCGTCACCACCGGCGCGGCCGAGACGACGACGCTGCCCGCCTGCTGCGGCGGCGCCTCGCCGCTGCCGCCTCCGCAGGCAGCCAGCGTGAGGGCCAGCAGGGCGGCGGCCGAGGCGCTGCTGAGCGCGGAAGGCGGTGAGGGTCGGCGGGTGGTCATGGCGGGCTGTCCTTGATGGCGGGGGTCGGTGGACCCGGGACGGTGAACGGACGCTGAACGCTTGAAAGCGCTTTCAGCAGTATGCGAATCGCGGGACGGGCTGGCAAGCATCGGCGTACCCTGGCTTACCCTGATCAGGGCGTGCCGGCGCGGGCCAGCTGGCCCGGCGGCACGGTGAGCTGGCGGCCGTCGGAGAAGCGCACGGTGATCGGCGCCTTGCCGGCGTTGAAGGCCAGGTAGCTGCGGCGGCCATCGGGCCGCTTGAACACCTGGTACAGCGTGGTGTCGGCGGTGACGCTGGTGTCGGGCGCGCCGAGTTCGGCCAGGCTCAGCAGGAAGTGCAGCGTGTGCGTGCGGCTGTCGCCCAGCTCGACGGCGCCCCAGCGGTCCCAGGCGGCCAGCGCGGCGGCCGGGTCGGCCAGCGCCAGGTACTTGGCGAAGACGTCCTGCCAGATGTCGGGCGGATCGACCTTCTTGCCGCGGTCGGCCCAGATCTTCTGCTCGTCCTTCAGCGACGCGAGGTTCCTGCGGATGTACTCGGGGTGGCTGGCGAAGTAGGTCGAGACGGTCGTCATCGGCAGCAGGTTGATGCCGGTGATCTGCCGCGGATCGTCGATCCACCAGGTGTTGTGCGCGTACTTGGCGCCGAACACCATGCTGACGTCGACGTTCTTGTACTCGGGCGCGAAGACCTGGCCGTAGAGATCGAACCAATAGTGCTTGACGGCCTCGGTCTCGGTGACGAGCAGCCAGATCCCCATGTCGCGCAGCGCCGTGTCGCCCTGCAGCTCGCCCCAGAGGATGAGGCCGGTCCAGGCGTTGAGCGCCTCGCTCGACGACTCCTGGTTGTTGCCGTGCTCGCCCAGGCCGATGCCCGAGGCCCAGCTGTGGCCCTCGTACGGGTCGAAGTTGCGCAGGAACGGGAACTCGGCCTTGCCGCGTTCGGCGAACGCGATGTCCTTGACCAGCAGGTCGACCATGTCGCCCCAGCGGCCGCGCGCGGCCCAGGCCGGGTCTCGAAGCGCGATCTCAGCCATCGCGCGGATCCAGTAGCCGTAGTGGAAGTGGTGGTCGTTCATCTGCACCACCGAGAAGTACTCTTCCGGGTAGGCGACCACCGTGCCCATGGCGCGGTCGTAGTGGAAGTAGCGGCGGCGGTCGTTGCCCGAGAACCACTCCTCGACGCGGGTCTTCAGCAGCTCCAGCAGGCGTGCGCTGCCGTCCTTGTCGCCCTGCTGCTCGTAGACATCGAGCATCTTCACCAGGCGCAGCAGGCCCTTGCCCTGCCAGTATGGGCCCTCGCCCTCGACCAGCAGCATGCGGCGCGCGTTGCGGATGTCGCTCTTCATCACGTCGCGCAGTTCGGCCAGGCGCGGCGTGCCCTCGGCGACGGCGGGCCAGAAGGGCACGAAGCCCGTGTAGCGCGCGCTGGTGCGGAAGCTGCTGGCCGCCAGCAGCCGCACCTTGCCGCGCACGGTGTCGTAGGCCGGGCCCAGGCGGCCGTCGAGGCTGGCGTTGCGGAACCAGTGGTGCGGGTACAGGCCCAGCAGCGGCGTCGTCTCGCTGCCTTCCAGCGGCTGCGTGGTGGCGGTGAAGCTGGTCTGCACCTCGCCGGTGGCGCGGTCGACCTTCCAGTCCACGCGTGTGTCGACGACGGCGGCATAGGCGTGCTTGAGCAGCAGCGCCTGCGTGGCGGCGCTGTCGTCGGGCAGCGCGCTGGCCACCAGGAAGCCCTTGCCGGCCGGCAGGCGCGCCAGCCACTCGGTGGCCGACGCGGCCTCCCACTGCACGCCGGTGGGCCCGAACAGCGCGTACGCCACGCCGCCGAGGCGCAGCACCAGCATGCGCGGGTCGGCCGTGGCCACCCGCTCGCCGGCCGCCGGCAGGCGCACGCGCAGGTCGCCGCGGCCGACGCGGAACCAGGCATACGGGCTGCCGTGGGCGACGGTGGCCTCGAAGCGGTCGGCGCCGCGGCCCATGGTGATGTCGATGGCCCAGTCGCTGCTGCCGGCCAGCAGCGCGCGGCCGGGCTCGAAGGCCACCGGCGCGATGGTGATGGCGTTGCGGTGGGCGTAGTGGATCTCGACGTCGCGGCGCTCGGTGGGCACCACGGCCTTCGTGGGCAGCGCCACCTCCAGCCCGCCGGGCATGGGGCGGAAGCTCAGCGGCTGGGCGTAGATGTTCTCGGGCTTCTCGCTGAAGATCAGCGACGAGTACCACTGGTTCGTGGGCGCCGCGCGCTGCAGCATCGCCTCGGTGCGGAAGGGCGCGCGCGGCACCGCGGCGTCGTTGCCACGGGGCTTGAGGCTCACGCGGCCGGCGCCGAAGGCCAGGCGGTCGCCCTGTGCCATCGCCGGCGGCAGGGCCACGCAGCAGGCGGCCACCCAGGGCATCAGACCGATTACGGTGCGGCGGAACAGGTTCATGGCGCGTCGTCCTGCAGCCCGGCAGGGGCTCGGCGCTGATTCTGGTTTGAAAGCGCTTTCATGATCATCTGTCGTTTTCCCGGATGGGGTCGACACCAGGGCAAGGGAAAACACGAAGGCACGACGCGTTGACGCGCGGGGGTGCACGGCCCTATCGTGTGAAAGCGCTTTCACACCCGGTTTCACACCCGATCACGCCCGGCCGCCGCACGCGTTCGCGACGACCGGCCCCGACGCCCAGGAAGGCACCCATGCCGAACCCGACTTCCCTGCCGACCGCCCCGCTGCGCCCCCTGCGCCGGGCCTCCATCCGCCCGGTGCCGGCCGCCGCCCTGGCGCTGGCCGCGGCCCTGGTGTCCGCCCCGGCGCTGGCGGTGGACTTCGGCCCCTTCAGCCTGACCGGGTTCGCGAAGGCCGAGCTCACGCGCACCACCAACGTCTGCGAGGACTGCCAGCGCGAGCTGGGCGAAGCCCGCCACCGCGTCTGGGCCGACGACATCGTCTTCGGCAAGCCCTTCGGCACGCGCGACAGCCACGTCACGCTGTTCCAGCCCTACCTGGGCTACAAGCAGAACGTCGGCCGCGGCTGGCAGGTCTTCGGCCTGCTCAGCCAGCGCTGGCGCGACGGCAAGGTCGACCTCGACGGCTGGCTGTACGAGCGCAACGTCGGCGTCGCGCACGAGGACTGGGGCCGCCTGACGCTGGGCGCGATGACGACGCGCGGCTGGAGCGTCCCCGACTTCCCCTACTCGTTCAAGGCCATCGGCTCCGACTTCTGGGGCGGCGGCATCGGCACCTCCACGGTCTGGAGCGACAGCGGCGCCGGCTACGGCCTGCTCAGCCGCGCCGTGCGCTACATGACACGGCCGGTGGAGATGCTGGGCGGCGACGTGCTGTTCGAGGCCACCTACGACATGGGCAAGAGCGGCTGGAAGAAGAACAAGCCGCAGTTCCTGGAGCTCTACGCCAAGTACATCGGCCGCGAGCTGCTGGTCGACGTCATCGTGCAGTCGGCGAAGAACGGCGAGCCCGTGGCCTGGGGCAAGGCGCCCTTCGGCGGCTTGACGCCCTTCCCTGCGGACGACCCGCTGCTCGGCGGCTCCAGCCAGGGCATGGCCCTGCTGATGGCCCGCCACCTGGTGAGCAGCTCGGTGGAGCTGTCGGCCGGCATCCGCTTCAACCGCTGGAGCGGCGCCTACGCGGTGCAGACCACCCCCGGCCCGCTGGGCCGCTGGAACAGCATGTTCAACGTCGACTGGGGCGGCGTCGACGCGCAGGGCGTGCCCAACCCCGGCTACGCCGCGCGCTCCACCGACCTGATGGCCGGGCTGCGCCACCGCGTCAACGAGAAGCTCACCGTCGGGCTGGGCCTCGTCTACCTGGGCAGCGCCACGACGGCCAACCCCAGCGAGCGCGGCCAGAGCAACACGCTGACGGCGACATCGGCGAGCGTGGGCTACACCATCAACCAGACCGTCCAGGTCTACGGCTCGCTGAGTGCCTACCAGTTCGGGCGCAAGGGCCAGGCGCCGCTGTCCATCCCGGCGCACGCCGCGCACACCAACATCGACTCGCGCGTCGCCGACCGCGGCAACTCGATCGGCATCGGCGCCAACATCAATTTCTGAGGCCGCTCATGAACACCCGACTCCCGCAAGGTCGCATCCGTTCGTTCACGCGGTTGGCACTGGCTGCCGGCGTGGCCCTGACCGCCCTGCTCGGCGCGACCGGCTGCGGTGGCGACGACAGCGGCGGCTACACGCCCAGCGCCGTCTCGCAGACTGACCGCCGCGCACTGCCGCAGAGCCTGATGACGCGCGCCGCCATCAACTACTCGCCCTACCGCACGTCGCGCAGCCCGGCCGACCTGGACAGCGAGGTCATCACACCGGCCAACGTGCTGCAGGACCTGCGCCTTATCCAGGCCACCGGCATCGGCACGATCCGCCTGTTCACCAGCAGGATCTTCTCCGAGACGGTTCTGCAGGTCATCCGCGACAACAGCCTGGACCTGAAGGTTCAGCTCGGCTCCTACATGGTGCCGCCGGTGTCGCCGGCCGTCGAGGCTGCCAACCAGGCCGACCTCGATGCGCAGATCCGCCTGGCCAACGCCTACCGCGACATCGTCGTCGCCGTGAGTGTCGGCAACGAGGCGCTGGTGGAATGGTCCGGCCACCGCATGGAGCCGCCCGTCCTGGCGGCCTACATCCGCAAGGTGCGCGCCGCGGTCACGCAGCCCGTCACCACCAACGACAACTGGCTGATGTGGTCCAAGGTGGACCGGGTGATCGCCGAGACGGTCGACTTCGCCGCGGTGCACGTCTACCCCTTCCTCGACACCTTCTACAACCCCACGGCCTACGACTGGCGGCAGAAGGGCGCGCCCGAGGCGCAGCGCGCCAAGGCCATGATGGACGCCACGCTGGCCGAGGCCAAGTCGCAGTTCGAGCGCGCGCGTGCCGGCCTCGTGAAGTTCAACCTCGGCACGATGCCGATGGTGATCGGCGAAACGGGCTGGGCTGCGGTCGATACCGCCGGCGGCCCGAACCTCGCCTTCCGCGCCCACCCGGTGAACCAGAAGATGTACTTCGACGCGCTGCAGACCTGGGCGCAGGAAGGCCGGCGCGACACGCAGGGCCCGAAGGCCATCTTCGTGTTCCAGGCCTTCGACGAACCCTGGAAGCAGGGCGACGACGGCTGGGGCCTGTTCAACGCCCGCCGCGAGGCGCGCTACACGGTGCAGTCGCTGGGCACCTGCGGCGTGACCTGGGCCTGCGAGGCCGGCAGCTACACCGCCGCCGACGCGGTGAAGTGGGTGCCGCCGACGCTGGCCGCGCCGGTGTCGGCCTCGCGATACACGCTGTTCGCCGACACCGTGACCGCGGGCGAGGAACGCGCCACCGGCCTGCGCTGGGACCCGTTCGCCAGCACCGGCTACCGCGAGGCCACGGTCGGCGCAGCTTCGCCCGACGGCGGCGCGCACTTCGAGATCACGCCCAACCCGGTCGACTACGGCTGGGGCCTGTTCCAGTACTCCGGCAGCGGCGTGCTGGCCAACCTGAGCAACTTCGCCACCGGCCGAATCAACTTCCTGGTGCGCAGCGACGGCTACCCGGGCAAGATCGAGGTCGGCATCAGCACCGACACCGAGGACCGCGACGTGCAGGAGGCCTTCCTGCAGATCGCCCCGGGCGAGTACGGCTACTGCAACACCAACAGCTGGTGCTCGGTGTCGATCCCTGTCTCGGCCTTCGTGGCGGCCAACCCGAAGCTGGACCTGCGCTACGTGAACTTCCGCTTCATCGTCGCCGACCGCTACAGCTTCACCGGCAAGCCGCAGAACCTGACCGGGCTGCCGCTGCTGCGCATCGACGGGCTGCACTGGTCGCGATGACGCCCGAGCCCGACGCGCTGGACTGGGTGCTCAGCGCCCGCGACGAGCGCCACGGCCCCGCCCCGCGCCTGGCACCGCAGCCACCGCTGCGGCCCGAGGCCGACGCCGGCGCGCACGCCCGGGCGCCGGCGCGGCTGTGGGTGGACACCTCGCGGCGCTTCCAGGCGCTCGAGGGCTTCGGCGGCGCCTTCACCGAGGCGGCGGCCAGCACCTGGCTGAAGCTCTCGCCGGCGCAGCGCGAGGCCTTCCTGCAGGCCTGCTTCGACCCGCGGCAGGGCCACGGCTACACGCTGTGCCGCGTGCACATGAACAGCTGCGACTTCGCGCTCGGCAACTACGCGCACGTCGAGCGCGACGGCGACCACGCGCTCGAGAGCTTCAGCATCGAGCGCGACCGCCAGGCGCTGCTGCCGATGATCCAGGCCGCGCAGCGCGTGGCCGGCCGCCCGCTGCAGCTGCTGGTCTCGCCCTGGAGCCCGCCGGCCTGGATGAAGGACAGCGGCCGCATGAACGACGGCGGCCGGCTGCGGCCCGAGTGCCGCGCCGCCTGGGCGCAATGCTTCGTGCGCTTCATCCGCGCCTACGAGGCCGAGGGTGTGCCGGTGTGGGGCGTGTCGGTGCAGAACGAGCCCGAGGCGCGCCAGCGCTGGGACTCCTGCCTGTACACCGCGGAGGAAGAACGCGACTTCGTGCGCGACGACCTCGGCCCGGCGCTGCACGCCGCCGGCCTGGGCCACGTGCGCATCGTCGTGTGGGACCACAACCGCGACGCGATGGTCGAGCGCGCCAGCGTCATCTACGGCGACGCCGAGGCCGCGAAGTACGTGTGGGGCACCGGCTTCCATTGGTACGTGGAAGACCACTTCGAGCACGTGCAGCTGGTGCACGACGCCTGGCCCGACAAGCAGCTGCTGTTCACCGAGGGCTGCCAGGAAGGCGGCCCGCACTGGGGCCGCTGGGAGCTGGCCGAACGCTACGCGCGATCGATCATCAACGACCTCAACCGCTGGACGGTGGGCTGGATCGACTGGAACCTGCTGCTCGACGAACAGGGCGGCCCCAACCACGTGGGCAACTTCTGCAGCGCGCCCTTCCTGGCCGTGCCGGCCGAGGACGGCCTGCACCCGCAGAGCTCGTACGCGGCGCTGGGCCACTTCGCGCGGTACATCCAGCCCGGCGCCCGGCGCGTGCTGTGCGCGGCCACGCGCGAGGCGCTGGAGTGCACGGCCTTCGCCAACCCCGACGGCAGCACGGCGGTGGTGGTGCTCAACCGCAGCGAGCACGACATCGCGTTTTCGCTGGCCATCGACGGCGCCGCGTACCCGGCCGACCTGCCCGCGCACGCCATCGCCACCTTCCGGCGGGCGGCGACCGCCGGGGCCTGACCCGGCGGCGCCGGGCCTGCCGATCCGCGAGCCCCATACTCCGCCAGGGCCGCTGCCGGCCCGCCGACAGCGCGCCCCGCGCGAAAGGACCGCATGCCATGCTGGTGAGAGCCCTGTACGTCAGCCGTTCGGTCGGGCCGCAGACCGGCACCGTCACCGCGCAGATCCTTGCCGAGTGCGAGGCGCACAACGCCGCGCACGGCATCACCGGCGTGCTCTGCCAGGGCCAGGGGCTGTACGTGCAGGTGCTGGAGGGCGAGCGCGGCGCGGTGAACGCGCTGTATGCCCGCATCGCGCGCGACCCGCGGCACCACGACGTGCAGCTGCTGTCGTTCGGCGAGATCGCCGCGCGGCGCTACCCGGGCTGGTCGATGGCGCACGTGGTGCTGCCCGACGACGGCGACGCGATGGTGCGCCTGCAGCACCCGGAGTTCGACCTCTATGCCGCCACGGGCGCCTTCGTGCTGCAGCGGGTGGAGGAGCTGGTCGGCAACGGCAGCCGCATCGGCCAGCGCTGAGCCTGCCGGGACGGTCAGCGCGCGGGTTGCCACACCCGCACGTGCTCGATCTCCATCGTGCGCGGGAAGATGCTGTCGTCCACCGCGCCGCCCAGCGTGCCGCCGATGGCGATGTTCAGCAGCAGGTACTGCGGCGCGTCGAAGGGCCAGGCCGCGCGGCCGGTGCGCGGGTTGCGGTAGCGGTGGTAGACGCTGCCGTTCACGCCGATGGCGATCTCGTCGGCCGTCCACAGCAGCTGGTAGTCGTTGAACGCCGTGCATGCCGAGGGCAGCGCCGTGCGCGAGCCGTTGCCGCTGCCGCCGGTGATGGGCGTGTGCACGGTGCCGAGGATCTCGCCCGGGTTGCGGCCCACGTGTTCGAGGATGTCGATCTCGCCGTCATCGGGCCACACGCCACCGGTGCCCAGCATCCAGATCGCCGGCCAGGTGCCCGTGCCGCAGGGCATCTTCGCGCGGATCTCGAAGAAGCCGTAGGTCCACGAGGCCTTGCCGCGCGTGATCAGCCGCGCCGAGCTGTAGGCCTGGCCGCCCCAGTCCGGCAGCGACGACAGCGCCTCGCGCCGCGCGGTGATGCGCAGCCTGCCCGCCTCGACGACGCTGTTCTGGAAGCGCGCCGCGGCGTAGTACTGGCGCTCGGCGTTCCACCAGCCCAGGCGGTTGCGCTCGGTGTCGTAGCCCCAGCGCGCGGCGTCGGGCAGGCCCGGGATGTCGAACTCGTCGGCCCACACCAGCACGTAGCCGGCCGGGGCCGGCCCGGCACTGGTCGGGGGCGGCGGCGACGGTGCCGGGGGCGGTGCAGCGGGCGGCCCGGCCACCGGCGGGGCGGGCGCCGGCGGCGGGCTGGGCACCGCGGGCGTGGTGTCGCCACCGCCCCCGCCGCCGCCGCAGCCGGCCTGCGTCAACACGCCCAGCAGCATCG
This sequence comes from Rubrivivax sp., assembly GCA_027483705.1. Classification (GTDB taxonomy): domain Bacteria; phylum Pseudomonadota; class Gammaproteobacteria; order Burkholderiales; family Burkholderiaceae_C; genus Rubrivivax. Next base: position 48,700 of record JAIXTY010000081.1, on the reverse strand, counting down.
CCAGCAGGGCCGCGCCGCGGCCGTTCATGCCGTGCCGCCCGGGCCGTACTTGGGCCGCTCGTTCTGGTCCCATAGACCCCAGCGCGTGCCCAGCTCGCCCTCCTGCGGGCGCTTCCAGGGCTCGTCGAAGCTCGAGAACCAGAAGAGCTTGACGCCCTCGCGCCGGGCCCACTGCTGCACCTCGGCGAAATAGCGCATCGCGTGGTCGGCCGAGGGCACGGCCGCGCCGACCGGCTCGCCGCCGCTGGGCCAGCCGGTCTCGGCCACGATGACGGGCTTGTCCTCGCCGGCCGCGGCCTTGACCAGGGCGTGCATGCGCCGCAGGTACTGCGCCGCGCGCTCGACGGGCGCGCCTTCCCAGAACGGGTAGCAGTTGGGCAGCACCACGTCGCAGGCCGCGGTGAGGGCCGGCCGCTCGAGGAACTGGAAGTAGGCGTCGACGCAGGCCACGCGCACCGTCTCGGGCAGCGCCTGGCGCACCAGGCGCAGGTAGTCCAGCAGCTCGGCCTCGGTGAGCTCGCCCCGCAGCAGCACCTCGTTGCCCACCACGGCGATGTCGACGAAGCCGTCCTGCCCCAGGCGCACGAGCGAGGCGATCTCGCGCTCGTTGCGCGCCCGGTCGGCGCTGATCCAGGCGCCGACCATCGTCTTCAGGCCCTGGGTGCGCGCCAGGCGCGGGATGGCCTCGTGGCCCTCGGTGCACGCGAACGAGCGCACCCAGCGCGTGTGCGGCGCGATCAGGTCGATGCGCCGCGTGAGGTCGGCGGCCCGCAGCTCGTCGCCGGCCTGCTGGCCCGCCGGGTAGGCGCTGAAGCACAGGCCGTACAGGCCGGCCGCGAGCTGCTCGCCGGCCAGTTCGCGCACCTCGTGCGCGCTGCGGCCAGCCAGCGCCGACGCCTCGGCGCCCGGCAGCAGCAGCCCGTGCTCGGCCAGCCAGGGGCGCGCGCCCGAGCCCTGCGAGGCGTCAGGCGCCGTGCGCTGCTTGCGGCGCTCGAGTTCGGCGTGCACCTCCAGTGCGCGCTTCTCGTCGAGGTCGTAGCTGCGCATGATCCACATCGCCAGCAGCGTGCCGGCGATGGGCACGCCGCTGTAGAACAGGCGCAGGCCGTCCACCGCGCCCTCGGGCTGCACCGGCGCGCCGGGCGTGAAGGCCACGAAGGCCATGATGGCGCCGCTGAGCAGGCCCGCCACCGCGAAGCCCAGCTTCACCATCCACCAGTAGATGGCGCCGAAGATGCCCTCGCGGCGTTTGCCGGTGGCGAGCTCGTCGAGGTCGCACACATCGGCCGTCATGCTCATCATCAGCGTGAACAGGCCGCCGATGCCGAAGCTGAAGAACGGCAGCGCCAGCATGAACATCCACGGCTTGCCCGGCACCATCAGCAGGTACAGCAGAACGTAGCCCAGCAGCGAGATGCCCTGCGACACCATGAAGGCCAGCTTCTTGCCCATGCGGCGCGACATCCACGCCACCGTGGGGATGACGGCGAAGGTGGTGACCAGCGCGCCAATGCTGCCGAAGAGCGTGGGCCAGATGCCGGCCGCGGCCGTGTTGCCGTTGAACAGGTGGTAGACGACGATGAAGAACGAGAACGCCGCCACCGTGTTGAAGGCGTTGAAGATCAGGAAGGTGGCGAAGCACAGCTTGCGGAAGGGCACGCAGGCGAAGGCCTCCTTGAAGCCCTCCATCAGCTCCTTGAAGCCGCGGCCGATGTTGGCGATGGTCAGCGGCACCAGGTGCGTGTCGTCCAGCGTCGAGCGGCTCGGCAGGAAGACCGCCGGCACCATGGCCAGCAGCATGCAGGCCACGCCCACCCACACCGACAGCGTGCGCGTGGCGGTGTCGGCGTTGGGGAACCAGCTCGGGTCGTACATCACGACCCAGAACCACGGCGCGATGACCCAGGCCCACTGCCCGATCCACTGCGCCACGGCCATGATGCTGGTGCGCTCGTGGAAGTCGTCGCTCATCTCGTAGCCCATGGCCACGTACGGGATGCTGAACACCGTGAGCCCGGTGAAGAACACCAGCGACCAGAACAGGAAGTACAGGAAGTTGTAGGTCACCCCGTCGTCGCGGTAGAGCTGCCACATGGCCACGAAGCCCACGCCCAGCATGATGGCGCCGATGAACACGTACTGCCGCCGCCGGCCCCAGCGCGAGCGCGTGTTGTCGGAGATGAAGCCCATGATGGGGTCGAGCACCGCGTCGTAGGCCCGCGGCAGGAAGAACAGGATGCCCCACATCCACGTCGGGAAGCCCATGTCCTGCACGAGCACGACCATGAAGATGCCCAGCGCCGCCGGGAACATCTGGTTGGCCAGCATGCCCAGCCCGAAGGCGACCTTGTGGCCGAAGGGCACCTTGTGGGCGCCGTGGGGGGTGCTCGCCGGTACTGCGGTGGTGTTCATGGGTCTCCTGCTTCTTGTGATTCGTGTCGGCGACCGGCGGTCGCCTCAGCTGCGCAGGCTGCCCAGCAGCGCCAGCAGCCACATCGCACCGAAGACGAAGGGCAGTGCCTTCGCGGCCCAGCGGCCGCGCCGCGCCAGGCGGCTGGCCGGCGCCAGTGGCGCCAGATCGGCCAGGCCGGCGCGCTCGAACTCGCGCCGCACGTCGTCGGCCGCCGCCAGTGCGGCATGGATGGCCACGCCGATGAGCGCCGCGACCAGCATGCCGAACAGCGGAAAGGCCAGCGCCAGCCAGTTGCCGCTGCTCGCCGCCTCGGCGCGGTAGGCGGTGAACAGCAGGCCGCCCGAAAGGATGAGCCAGCTCACGCGGTGGTTGACGAGGTTGTCCTCGTGCGTCCACTGCTCGCGCAGCGCACGGTACTGGTCCCACAGCGCGACATCGGGTGTGCGATGGGTGTGCATCGACGGTGTGTTCATGCGTGGGCTCCGGCGGCGGCCAGAAGGTCGGCGTAGAGGTCGGCCACGGCCAGCTTGGGACGCCGGTCGACGGTGAACAGCCCCCAGTGCTTCTCGGGCTCGAGCGGGTCGTCGGAGCCCTTCCAGGGTTCGTCGAAGGCCTCGAAGACGAAGCACAGCAGGCCTTCGGCCCGGGTCCAGTCCATCAGCTCGCGCACGTACGCGGCCTGCAGCGCCTGCACCGCGTGTTCGGCACGCATGCCGCGCCCGTTGCTGCGCGTGCACCAGCCGGCCTCGGTGATGACCACCGGCGTGCCCGGGTAGCGCCGGGCCACGCTGGCGACGTTGTCCTGGGTGTAGTCCAGCGCCTCGTGGATGGGCTTGTGCTCCCACACCGGGTAGGTGTGCACCGAGATGAAGTCCAGCTCGGGCACCAGCGGGGCGAGCCTGTCCTGCCAGGGCACGTAGTTCTCGCAGAAGGTCACCGGCTGCGGCACACGCGCCTTCACCCAGCGCACGCACTCGATCATCCGCGGCACCGGCACGAGGTGGTCGGTCCAGTCCACGGTGGCCTCGTTGCCCACGGCGACGCTGAACACCGTGTCGCGGTGGCGCAGGGCCAGCGCCACCAGGCGCCGCAGCTCGGCGTCGTTCTCGCGGCGGTTGGCGGCGAGCTGCGGCTCGGTGTACACGCCGCCCCAGGGGCAGCCCGGGTTGCTGAGCTCGGCGCCGAGGTAGGCGCCCAGCATCACGCGCAGCGGCAGGCCGTCTTCCTCGATGACCTGCAGCACCCGCTCGGCGTGCACGCTGCAGTCGTACAGGCGCAGCAGCTGCCAGTGGCGGGCCAGCAGGTGCAGGTCCTCGCGGATCTGGGCCACCGAGGGGAACACGCGCGTGGCCGGGCTCTGCCCCTCGCGATAGCCCGAGTAGCAGATGGCGTTGCCCGTGGGCAGCAGCGGTGTCGAGTGCATGGGCGCAGGCTCAGCCGAACTTGAGGCGGGCATCCTTGTCCCACAGGCCCCAGTAGGCGCCGACGTCGCCTTCAGCCCCCACCTTCCAGGCCTCGTCGAAGGCGGCGAAGTGGAACCACTCGATGCCCTCGGCCTCGGCCCAGGCCGCCGTGTCCACGAAGTACTGCATCGCCGCCTCGGTGCCGGGCACGGCGCCGTGGAACGCGCTGCCCTGGTCGGGCCAGCCGGTCTCGCTGATGAGGATGCGCTTGCCCGGCGCGGCGGCGCGGGTGCGCGCCAGCATGGTCTGCATGTAGGGCAGCGCCTGCTCGCGCGGGCAGCCTTCCCAGAAGGGGTAGCAGTTGGTCATGACCACGTCGCAGGCGGCCGTGACACGCGGGTGCTTCTCGAACAGGAAGTAGGCGTCGACATAGCCCACGGGCACACCCGGCAGCGCCTGGCGGACGGCCTCGATGTGGGCGATGAGCTCGTCTTCGGTGAGGTCGCCGCGCAGCAGCACCTCGTTGCCCACGGCCACGACGTCGGCGTGCCCGGCGCGCGCCACGGCGATGGCGCCGGCGATCTCGCGCGCGTTGATCTCGTGGTCGATGCCCAGCCAGGCACCCACCAGCGTCTTCAGGCCCAGGGCCTTGGCCACGCGGGGCGTCTGCTCGTGGCCGTCGGTGCACGAGAAGCTGCGCACCCAGCGCGTGTGCGGCCGCACGATGGCCAGCCGCTCGCGGATCTGCGCTTCGCCGATCTGCGAGCCCGGCTCCTGGCCCTCGAGGTAGGGGCTGAAGCACAGGCCGTGGATGCCGCGGGCCAGGGTGGCGCGGAAGGCCTCGTCGAGGCGGGCGCGCTCGGCGGGCGGCAGCGGCGGCGGCATGGGCGCGGCCGGGGCTGTGCCCGGCAGCGCGACACCACCGCTGCCGACGGCGCCGCCGTGCGCGGCACTGCCCGTGGCGAAGGCCGATGCGAAGGCCGATGCAAAGGCCGGCGCCCAGGCTTGCGAGCCCCCATGGCCCGCGGGCCGGGTGATGTCGGAGGGTTTCGAGCTCATCGGTCTGTCTCCTGCGGTTCGGTTGCGTCGGGGCTCAGGTGCGGCGCTCGGACACGTGGCCCGGCTCCCAGGGCATCACGCCCTCGCCGCGCGGCGGCACGGGGCCATAACCGCCGACCTTGTCGTACACGCGCACGTAGTCCACCACCAGCTCGGCCGGAAAGCGCGTGGCGTCATTGGGCACGCCGGGGAAGTTGCCGCCGACGGCCACGTTCATCACCAGGTAGAACGGCTGGTCGAAGGGCGCGGGCCAGGGGTTCAGGTCGGCCTCCGACGCGGCCTCGGTGCCCTGCCCGTTCTCGAGCCGGCTGCAGCTCCACCAGTGGCGGTAGGTGCAGGTCTGCACCTCGTCGACGAAGAAGCGGATCTCGCCCGGCTCCCACTCCACCGCGTACAGGTGCCAGTCCGACACCAGGCTGCCGCCGGGCAGCGGGTGGGTCTTGGTGATCAGCGAGCGGCGCGGGTAGGTGGAGCCGAAGTGGATGCTGTTGAGCACCTCCTCGGGCTTCTCGCCGACGATCTCCATCAGGTCGATCTCGCCGCTGGCGGCCCAGCCGCCGTACTTGTCTTCCACGGGCAGCATCCACAGCGCCGGCCACAGCCCCTTGCCCCAGGGCACGCGGGCGCGGAACTCGACGCGGCCGTACTGCTTTCCGAACAGCACGCGGCCGTCGCGCGCCTTGGTCTTGAGACGCGCCGAGGTGTAGCCGCAGCCGTGCAGCGGCGCCTTCACGGCGCGGATGAAGAGGCAGCTGTCGCGCACCTGCACGTTCTCGGGCTCGGCCGTGTAGTACTGCAGTTCCTCGTTGCCCCAGCCCGGCACCCAGGCGTGGTTCTTGTAGTCGTAGAAGCCATTGCCGAGGTCGAAGTCCCACTTCGTGCGGTCGACGGCGTCGCCGTCGAACTCGTCGTGCCAGACGAGCGTCCAGCCGGGGCGTTGGGGTTCTTGCATGTTGCGATCGGTGGGTGTGGGGTTGGCGGGATCAGGTCAGCAGGCGCTCGTCGGGCCCGAAGGGCAGCGCCCAGGCGGCGTCCGGCTCCAGGCCGACGGGCACGCCCGGGGCCAGGTGCGTGTGCCCGGCCGGCACCTTGGCGGCCAGCAGCTCGGCCACGCCGTCGACGCGCAGATGCAGGATCGAGATGTCGCCCAGGTGCTCGGCCAGCTCCACCAAGGCCGGCACGCCCTGGCCGGCGGCCACCACGCGCAGGTGCTCGGCACGCAGGCCGATGCGCCGCGTGGCTGCCGTGTCGCCGGCCTCGGCCAGCCGTTGCCACAGCGCCCGGTGCGGCCCCGGGGCGCCGGCGGCCGGCCGCTCCACCAGGTTGATTCGCGGCGCGCCGATGAAGCCGGCGACGAACTGATTGGCCGGCCGCTGGTACAGCGTCAGCGGCGGGCCCAGCTGCTCGACCAGGCCGCCGTGGAACACGGCGATGCGGTCGCCCATGGTCATGGCCTCGACCTGGTCGTGCGTCACGTAGATCATGGTCGTGCCGAGCTCGCGGTGCAGCTTGCCCAGTTCGACGCGCATGTTCACGCGCAGCGCGGCGTCCAGATTGCTCAGCGGCTCGTCGAACAGAAACACCTTGGGCTTGCGCACGATGGCGCGGCCGATGGCCACGCGCTGGCGCTGGCCGCCCGACAGCTGCTTGGGGTAGCGGTCGAGCAGCTCGGTGATGCGCAGGATCTCGGCCGCGCGGCCCACCTGCTGCGCGCGCTCGGCCTTGCCCACGCCGGCCATCTTGAGCGCGAAGCCCATGTTCTCGGCCACCGTCATGTGCGGGTACAGCGCGTAGCTCTGGAACACCATCGCCGTGCCGCGGTCGGCCGGGCGCTGGTCGTTGGCGCGCACGCCGTCGATCAGCAGCTCGCCGGCGGTGATGCTCTCCAGGCCGGCGATCATGCGCAGCGTCGTGCTCTTGCCGCAGCCGCTGGGCCCGACGAAAACCATGAACTCGCCGTCGCGCACCTCGAGGTCGACGCCGCGGATCACCTCCACGGCGCCGTAGCTCTTGCGCAGGCCCTTGAGCGTGACGGCGCCCATGGCCTTCAGCCCTGCACGGGGGCCGCCACGGGCTGGCGGGCCCGCTGCTGCGCCTGCAGGAAGTCGCGGTACCAGAGGTAGCTGTCCTTGGGCGTGCGCGCGAGCGTCGCGTAGTCGACGTGCACGATGCCGAAGCGCTTGACGTAGCCGCTGGCCCACTCGAAGTTGTCCATCAGGCTCCACACCATGTAGCCGGCCATCGGCACGCCCTGCGCCATCGCGTCGCCGACGGCGGCGATGTGGCTGGCGATGTAATCGATGCGCTCGGCGTCGTGGACGCGGTCCGCGTCGCCCTCTCGCACCAACGTGTCCTGGAACGCGGCGCCGTTTTCCTTCACGTACAGCGGTGGCAGCGTCCAGTCGCGGTGCAGGCGCAGCAGCAGCTCCGTCAGGCCCTCGGGCACGATCTCCCAGCCCATGTCGGTGAGCGGCTTGCCGCTCGTCCGGGCGCTCCAGGCGCCGCTGGCGCTGACGACACCGCGCGTGTAGTAGTTGATGCCGAGAAAGTCCATCGGCGTGGCGATGGCCTCGAGGTCGCCGGGCTCGATGTGCGGCACGTCGCCGCCCAGGTGCTGCCAGACGTCGGCCGGGTACGCGCCCTTGAACAGCGGGTCCATGTACCAGCGCACCGAGCGGCCGTCTTCCAGCCGCGCGGCGGCCACGTCCTCGGGGCTGTCGGTGGCCGGGCCGATGGGCGAGAGGTTCAGCACGATGCCCAGCCGGCTCGGGCAGCCGTCGGCGCGCAGGGCCTGCAGCGCCAGGCCATGGCTGAGCAGCAGGTGGTGCGCCACCTGCATGGCGATGCCGCGGTCGCGCAGGCCGGGCGCGAAGACGCCGGTCTCGTGCCCCAGCACGGCCACCACCCACGGCTCGTTGTGCGTGGTGATGGCCACCACGCGGCTGCCCAGCCGGCGCGCCACGGCGCGCGCGTAGGCGACGAAGCGGTGCACGGTGTCGCGGTTGGCCCAGCCGCCGGCGTCCTGCAGGGCCTGCGGCAGGTCCCAGTGGTTGAGCGTGAGGTAGGGCTTGATGCCGCGGGCGATGAGGCCGTCGACCAGGCGTTCGTAGAAGCGCAGACCGGCCTCGTTGAAGGCGCCCTGCCCGTCGGGCTGCACGCGCGGCCAGCTCACCGAAAAGCGGTAGGCGTCCACGCCCAGGCCGGCGATCAGGTCGAGGTCCGCGTCCAGCCGGTGCACGTGGTCGCAGGCGATGTCGCCGTTGGAGCCGTCGGCGATGGCACCGGGCTGCCGGCAGAAGCGGTCCCAGATCGACTCGCCCTTGCCGTCTTCGTGGGCGGCACCCTCGATCTGGAACGAGCTGGTGGCCACGCCCCAGACGAAGTCGGCCGGGAAACGGTGGCGGGGGTGCAGCGGTTGCGGAGAGTTCATGGTCGGGAACGAGGGCAGGAACAGAGGCAGGAACGAGGGGTGCCAGGCGGTGTCACTTCACCGCGCCGGCGGTGAGGCCGGCGATGAGCTGGCGCGACGAGACGGCAAACAGCAGCAGCAGCGGGATGGTGGCGATGGCCGAGCCGGTCATCAGCGCGCCCCACTCGGTGTCGACGGGGCTCTGCAGGCTGCGCAGCGCCAGCGGCAACGTGTAGTTCTCGGGGCTGCGCATCACGATCAGCGGCCCGATGAAGTTGTTCCAGCTGGCGATGAAGGTGATGAGCCCCAGCGTGCCGAGCGCGGGCTTCAGCAGCGGCAGCACGATGCGCCAGTAGATGCCGAGCTCGCTGCAGCCGTCCATGCGGGCGGCCTCGATCAGGTCTTTCGGCACGGCGCTGAGCACGAACTGCCGCATCAGGAAGATGCCGAAGGCGCTGGCCGCGCCGGGGATGTACAGCGCGCGCGGCTGGTCGATCCAGCCCAGCACGTCCATGATCATGAACGTGGGGATCATGTTCATGAAGCTGGGCAGCAGCATCGTGCCCATCACCAGCGCGAACAGCGCGTTCTTGAAGCGGAACTCGAAGCAGGCGAAGGCGTAGCCGCCCATGCTGCAGAAGAGCAGCGTGAGCGCGGTGGAGGCCAGCGCCACGTACAGGCTCCAGCCCAGGCTGCGCCAGAACGGGATGCGCTCGGTGAGGATCTTCAGGTTGGCGAAGAAGTCGTCGCCGAACCACACCGGCGGCGGCACGCTGAAGATCTCGGTGCGCGACTGCGTCGCGAACACGAACATGAACCAGAACGGCGCCAGCATCACGAGCGCGCCCGCGCCCACCAGCGCGTAGGCGGCCCACGGGGCCATGCGAGACGGGGCCGCGCTCACGCCGCACCGCCCTTCGGCCGGAAGGCGCGGTTGGTGAGCCAGGTCAGCAGCACCACCAGCGCGAACAACAGCCAGCTCATCGCGCTGGCGGCCCCGAAGTCGTTGAAGTCGAAGGCCATGCGGTACAGGTACATCGCCGTCGTCATGCCCGCCTGGTCGGAGCCGCCGCGGCCACCGGTCAGGATGAACGGCTCTTCGAAGAGCTGCAGCCCGCCGATGACGCTGAGCGTGACGCCGAAGAAGATCATCGGCCTCAGGCTCGGCAGCGTGATGTGGAAGAACTGCTGCCGGGCCGAGGCGCCGTCCATCGTCGCGGCCTCGTAGAGATCCTTCGGGATGGTCTGCAGCGCCGCCAGGTACAGCACGACGTTGAAGCCCACGTAGCGCCAGAACACCACCAGGGCGACGGCCGGCTTGATGTGGTCGGGGTTGCCCAGCCAGTCGATGGCCTCGCCGCCGGCCAGGCCGCGCAGCACGGCGTTGACGACGCCGTAGTCGGTGCTGAACAGGCTGGAAAACAGGATGGCGATGGCCACCGTGCTGGTGATGTACGGCAGGAAGTAGGCCCCGATCGTGGCGTCGCGCAGCCGCGCGAAGCGGTTGTGGATGAACACCGCCAGCGGGATCGCCACCAGGTGCTGCGGCACGCCCGAGACAAGGGCCAGCCAGGCCGTGTTCTTCAGCGACTTCCAGAACCACTCGTCCTGCAGCGCGAAGGCGAAGTTCTCGGCGCCCACGTAGCGCATCGCCTCCAGGCCGCTGGTGGGCTCCCAGCTCTGGAACGCGAGCCACAGCGAGAACAGCAGCGGGAACACCCCGAACACCGCGAACAGCACGAGGAAGGGGCTCAGCAGCACGTACGGCGTGGCCGCGGGCGACAGGCGCAGGAACGGGGGCAGCTTCATCGCCATGTGCCTGTCGTCAGCGTCGCGCGCGCCGCTCGAGCAGCCGCGCGGCATCGGCCAGCGCCGCGTCGATGGGCTTGCCGCGCAGCAGCACCTTGTCGAGCTCGGTGTCGATCACCTCGCCGGCGAAGGCGTCCTGCTTGTGCACCGCCACGGCGGTGATGCGGCGTGCCGACTCGCGCCAGCGCAGGCGCGCCGCCTGCCCGCCCAGGAACTCGATGGGCTGCTCGAAGAACGGGTCGTCGAAGGTCTCGACGAGGGCCGGAAAGGCGTCCTGGCTGCGGAAGGCCTGCAGCTGCTGCGCGCGGTCCAGCGTCAGCAGCCGGATCAGCTCCCAGGCCAGGGCCTTGCTGGCCGGCGGCGCCCCGCGCGGAATGGCGAAGAAGGTGCCGCCCCAGGCGGCCTCGGCCCCTTCGGGCAGCGGCAGCGCCCGCCACAGGCCGAGTGTGGCCGGTGCGAGCCAGTTGCTCAGGTGGCCGGCGAGCCAGGCGCCGGTCAGCTGCGTCGCCAGCAGGCCGCGCTTGAAGCCCTCGCTCCAGTCGTTGCTCCAGGCGCCGACTCGCGCATCCAGCCCGTGGCGCCGCACCTCGCGCGCCACCTCGAAGGCGCGCACGAAGCGCGGCGACTGCACCAGCACCCGGTGCTCGGCGCCGAAGTACAGGCCCTCGCCGGGCCGGATGCCGGTGCGGATGAGCAGGTCCTTCACGTCGCGCGCGTGCGCCACGAGGTAGGCGCCGGTGGCCTGCTTGATCTGGCGGCCCGCCGCGACGTAGCCGTCCCACGAGGCCGTGATCTGCGCCTCGCCGACGCCGGCACGCGCCAGCAGGTCGTGGCGCACGAGCAGCGTGCCGGGGCCGATGTCCGACGGCGCGGCGACGATGGCACCGCCGCGCCCGGTGGCCTGGGCCACGGCGTAGGGCACGTAGCGGGCGGCGACACGGTCGAAGTCGTACGGTGGCTGGCGCAGATCTTCCAGGCCGCCGCCCTGCGAGAAGCGGCCGACGAAGCCCACCTCCAGCGCCATCAGGTCCGGCAGGTGCGAGCGCGTCGACAGGGCCGTGGTCATGGCCGTGTGGTGGTCGTTGAACTGGCGGCTGACCACCGCCACCTCCACGCCCGGCTGCCGTTGGCGCCAGGCTGGCAGCGCGGCCTTGACGATGGCGTCCACCGCCGGGTAGGCGGCCACGGTCAGCCGCACCGGCGCCGCGGCGCGCGGGCGCCCGGGCATGCCCGCGCAGGCGGCCGCCAACCCCAGCACGACGGCACGTCGCCGGGGCGGGTGGGCAGTGGGAGGGGTCGGCGGATTCATGGTGCACGGACGCGGCGCCAGCCAGCGCAGGCCCGCGGGCCGGCACCATGAAAGCGCTTTCACAGTGTGCGGGCGGGGCCCGCGACTGTCAATCGAGGGTTATCGAGAGGCCGTCGGCCGCCTCAGCGCCGGCGCGCCGGGCCGGCTTCGCGGGTGCTCTCGCGCACCACGAGGCGCGGCGCCGGCAGCGCCAGCGTCGGCGTCTCGCCGGCCAGCAGCTGCAGCATCGCCTGCGCCGCGAGCTGGCCGAGCTCGTCCACCGGGTGGTGCACGGTGGTCAGCGGCGGGATCGCGTACACCGCGGAGGCCAGGTCGTCGAAGCCCACCAGCGACACGTCCTGCGGCACCTGCAGCCGCCGGCGGTGCAGCCCGAGGCCGGCGCCGAAGGCCATCTGGTCGTTCGAGGCGAAGATGGCCGTGAACGGGTGCCGGCTGTCGATGAGCCGCTCCACCGCCGCCAGGCCGCTGGCCTCGGTGAAGTTGCCGGGCATCACCAGGCCCGGCTCGTAGGCCAGGCCCGCGGCCTCGATGGCCGAGCGGTAGCCGCGCAGGCGCTCCTTGCCGTCGGGGTGCTTCAGGTCGCCGGCGATGAAGGCGATGCGCCGGTGGCCCAGGCTCAGCAGGTGGTGCGTGGCCAGCCGCGCGCCCTCGAAGTTGTCGAAGTCCAGCGCGCACAGGCCCGGCGCCTTCATCGTGCGGCCGGTCACCACCACCGGCAGCTCGCGCGCGGTGGCGGCCAGCGCGGCATCGCTCAGGCGACCGGTGAGCACGATGATGCCGTCGACGCGGCGCGAGCGCAGCGCGTCGATGCAGCGGGCCTCGTGCGTGGCGCTCCACTGCCCGCTCACGAACAGCGGGCTGTAGCCGGCGGCGGTGAGCGTGTTCTCGATGCCGCGCAAGGCACCGCCGTAGAACGGGCTGTCGATGGCCTGCGTGACCACGCCGACGCTGAGCGTGCGGCCACCAGCCAGGCCGCGGGCCACCGGGTTGGGCACGAAGCCCAGGCGCGCGATGGCCTCGTCGACGGCCGTGCGCTTGTCGTCGCTGACCATCGCCGTGCCATTGAGGATGCGCGACACGGTGGCCGCCGACACGCCGGCCGCCGCGGCCACCATCTCCAGCGTCACCTTGCCCAGGCCGGTGGAGCCGGCGCGGCGTGTCTTCTGCCTCGTCGAAGCGGGGTCGTTCATCGTTGCGGTGTGGGCCTCGTCGGGCCGCCGGATCCTCCGCCGCGGAGTCTACGGGCTGCCGCACGGGCCCGCGTGAAGGTTCACGCCGGGGCGCGGCGGCGGCGGCCCGCGTGGTACACCTCGCCGCTTGTCTGCCCTGCCTTGCCCGTGAACAACGCCCAGCCGGCCGAAGAAGCCGCCGCCATCGCCGCCGACCGGCCCCCGCCCCGCGGCCTGGAATCGCTGCCCGGGCCGCGCCCGCTGCCCATCGTCGGCAACCTGCTGCAGCTCGACACGCCGCGCATGCACCGCCAGCTCGAGGCCTGGTGCCGCGAGTTCGGCCCGCTGTACCAGTTGCGCCTGGGCCCGCGCCGCGTGCTGGTGTGCGGCGACCACGAACTGCTGGCCACCGTGCTTCGCGACCGCCCCGAGGGCTTCCGCCGCACCTCGCGCATGGAGGAGATCGGCGCCGAGATGGGCCTGCTGCCGGGTGTGTTCGCCGTCAACGGCGACGCCTGGAAGCGCCAGCGGCGCATGGTGATGGCGGCCTTCGACCCCGCCCACGTGCGCGGTTACCACCCGGCCCTGCAGCGCGTTGCGCAGCGGCTGGCGGGGCGCTGGGGCCGCGCCGCCGACGCCGGCGAGACCATCGACCTGCAAGCCGACCTCATGCGCTACACGGTCGATGCCGTCGCCGGCCTGGCCTTCGGTGCCGAGGTGAACACGCTGGAATCCGACGGCGACGTCATCCAGGACCACCTCGACCGCGTGTTCCCGACGCTGTGGCGCCGCATGATGTCGCCGCTGCCCACCTGGCGCTGGCTGCGCACGCCGGCCGTGCGCGAGGTCGAGCACAGCATGGCCGCGCTCAACGAGGCGGTGCAGGGCTTCGTGGCCGCGGCCCGGGCGCGGCTCGAGGCCAACCCCGTGCGCCGCGCCCACCCGCCCAACCTGCTGGAGGCCATGCTGGTGGCCGCCGACGAGCCCGGCAGCGCGATCGACGACCGCCAGGTGGCCGGCAACGTGTTCACCATGCTGCTGGCCGGCGAGGACACCACGGCCAACACGCTGGCGTGGGCCCTCGAACTGCTGTGGCGCCACCCCGAGGCGCTGGCCCGCGCCACCGACGAGGTGCGCCGTGTCGCCGGCCGTGCCGAGGCGCCGACGCTCGAGCAGCTGGCGTCGCTCGACTACCTCGAGGCCTGCGCGCACGAGACCATGCGCCTCAAGCCCGTGGCGCCGCTGCTGGGCTCTGAGGCGCTGCGCGACAGCGTCGTCGGCGGCGTGCGCATCGCGCGCGGCACGGTCGTGCTGGGCGTGGCGCGGCACGACCCGATGCGTGACGAGCTGGTGCCACGCGCTGCCTCGTTCGAGCCCGATCGCTGGCTGGCCGAGGGCGCTGCGGATGCGGCGTCGGTGAAGCGCGTGTCCATGCCCTTCGGCGCCGGCCCGCGCATCTGCCCCGGGCGCTACCTGGCGCTGATCGAGATGAAGCTGGCGCTGGCCACACTGCTGGGCGGCTTCGACATCCTCGAGGTCGGCACCGCGCACGGCGGCCCGGCCGAGGAGCGCCTGGAGTTCACGATGGCGCCGGTGGGCCTGCGCATGCGCGTGGCCCGGCGCGCGGCCGCGCCTGAATCCACGACCACGGCTCAGCCGTAGGTGCTGCGCAGCACGCCGAGGCCGTCGATCTCCACCTCGACCTCGGTGCCCGGCTTCAGCGGCAGCACGCCCAGCGAGGTGCCGCACAGGATGAGGTCGCCGGGCTGCAGCAGGAAGTCCTGCGACAGGCGCCAGACCAGCTCGTGCGGACTGAAGAACATGTCGGCGAGCAGGAAGTTCTGGCGCTCGCGGCCGCCCACGCGCGTGCGCAGCAGCGCCGGGGCGGGGTCGAAGGCGGTGTCGATCCACGGCCCGAAGGCGGCAAAGCCCGGAAAGCTCTTCGCGCGCGCCCACTGCGCGAAGCTGGCGTCGCGGTTCAGCAGCTCCATCGCCGTGAAGTCGTTGGCCACCGTGTAGCCGAAGATGGCGCCGGCGGCCTCGTCACGCGCCAGGCGGTGCGCGGCGCGGCCGATCACGATGGCCAGCTCACCCTCGTAGGCCACGCGGCCGACCTCGGGGGCCACCGCCGGCACCGTCGCGCCATGCCCGCTGGCCGCGGCCGGCGACTTCAGAAAGACCAGCGGCTCGGCCGGCTCGGCCCAGCCGTTCTTCGCGGCGGCCGCGCGGAAGTTGTTCCACAGGCCGATCACCTGCCCGGGCACGCAGGGCGGCAGCAGCGTCAGGCCCGCGAGCGGCACGCGCACGCCGGTGGGCACCGGCGTGCCGAACAGGTCGCCCTCGTGCAGGTGCACCTGCTCGCCGTCCAGCAGGCCCGGCCGCACGCGGCCCTCGTGTTCGCATCGCATCCAGCGCATCGTGTCTCCCGGGTCGTCGTGCCCGACGGGACGATAGCGCGCCTCGCCTAACATCCCGCGCTCCATGAGCGCCCTGCCCCCGAACCTGGAAGCCCACACGCCGCTGATGCAGCAGTACCTGCGCATCAAGGCGTCGTTCCCGGAGACGCTGGTGTTCTTCCGCATGGGCGACTTCTACGAGCTGTTCTACGACGACGCGCGCAAGGCGCACCGGCTGCTCGACATCACCATCACCACGCGCGGCCAGAGCGCCGGCGAGCCGGTGGTGATGGCCGGCGTGCCGGTGCATGCGGTGGAGAACTACCTCGGCCGCCTCATCAAGCTGGGCGAGGCGGTGGCCGTGGCCGAGCAGGTGGGCGACGTGGCCACGGCCAAGGGGCCGGTGGAGCGGCAGGTCACACGCGTCGTGACGCCCGGCACCGTCACCGACCCCTCGCTGATGACCGAGCGCGCCGACACGCTGCTGCTGGCCCTGCACCGCGAGCGCGGCCGCATCGGCCTGGCCTGGCTGGCACTGGCCAGCGGCCAGCTGGGCCTCACGGAATGCAGCGAGCGCGAGCTGCCCGGCTGGCTGGCGCGCCTGGCCCCGGCCGAGCTGCTGCACGACGGCAGCCCGCTGCCCGAGGCCGCTGCGGCGCAGCGGGCGCCCAAGGTAGCGCGCCCGGCCTGGCAGTTCGACGCCGCGCTAGGCCAGCGCAAGCTGTGCGAGCAGATGAAGGTGGCCTCGCTGCAGGCCTATGGCGCGCAGGATCTCACTGTGGCCCAGGCCGCCGCCGGCGCGCTGCTGGCCTATGCCGAACACACCCAGGGCCAAGCCCTGGCCCACGTGCAGACGCTGGCGGTGCCGCGCGGCCAGGAGCTGATCGAGTTGCCGCCGCAGACGCTGCGCAACCTGGAGCTGGTGCAGACGCTGCGCGGCGAGGACCAGCCCACGCTCCTGAGCCTGCTCGACACGTGCCGCAGCGGCATGGGCAGCCGGCGGCTGCGCCACTGGCTCACGCACCCGGCGCGCGAGCGCACGGCGGCGCGCGAGCGCCACGAGGCCATCGCCACGCTGCTGGCCGCGCAGGCCTACGAGCCGCTGCGCGAGGTGCTGCGCGGCGTGGCGGACGTGGAGCGCATCACGGCGCGCATCGCGCTGCGCCAGGTGCGCCCACGCGAGCTGGCCGGCCTGCGGCAGACCCTGGCCCTGGTGCCCGACATCGCGGCGCGCACGCCGGCCGACGGCGCCCTGCTCACCCGGTTGCACGCCGCGCTCGCCACCGAGCCCGCGCTGGCCGCGCCGCTGGCCGCCATCGCCGAGGAACCCGCGGCGCTGCTGCGCGACGGCGGCGTCATCGCGCCGGGCTTCGACGCCGAGCTCGACGAGCTGCGCGGCATCGCGCAGCACGGCGACGCCTTCCTGCTGGAGCTCGAAGCCCGCGAGCGCGCGCGCACCGGCATCCCCAACCTGCGCGTGCAGTTCAACAAGGTGCACGGCTACTACATCGAGGTCACCGGCTCGCACCTCGACAAGGTGCCGGTGGAGTACCGCCGCCGCCAGACGCTGAAGGGCGCCGAGCGCTACATCACGCCCGAGCTGAAGGCCTTCGAGGACAAGGCGCTGTCGGCGCAGGAACGATCGCTGGCGCGCGAGAAGTGGCTGTACGAACAGCTGCTCGATGCGCTGCAGCCGCATCTGGCCCCGCTGCAGGGCCTGGCGCTAGCGCTGGCCACGCTGGATGCGCTGGCCGCGCTGGCCGAACGCGCCGCGGCGCTGAACTGGTGCCGGCCGGCCTTCGTGCCCTACCCCTGCATCGACATCGAGGCCGGCCGCCACCCGGTGGTCGAGGCGCGCCTGGCCGAAACCGGCGGCGGCGCGTTCATCGCCAACCACTGCCGGCTCGACGCGAAGACGAAGATGCTCGTCATCACCGGCCCCAACATGGGCGGCAAGAGCACCTTCATGCGCCAGGTGGCGCTGATCGTGCTTTTGGCCAGCATCGGCAGCCATGTGCCCGCAAGTCGCTGTCGCCTGGGGCCCATCGACGCCATCCACACGCGCATCGGCGCGTCGGACGATCTGGCCAACGCGCAGAGCACCTTCATGCTGGAGATGACCGAGGGCGCGGCCATCGTGCACGGCGCCACCGAGGAGAGCCTGGTGCTGATGGACGAGATCGGCCGCGGCACCAGCACCTTCGACGGCCTGGCGCTGGCCGGCGCGATTGCGCAGCAGCTGCACGACCGCAACCGCAGCTTCACTCTCTTTGCCACGCACTACTTCGAGCTCACCGAGTTCCCGGCGAAGCACGAGCGCGCCATCAATCTGCACGTGGGCGCAGTGGAAAGCGGCCACGACATCGTGTTCCTGCACCAGCTGGAGCCCGGCCCCGCCAGCCGCAGCTACGGCGTGCAAGTGGCGCGCCTGGCGGGCATGCCCGCCACCGTGGTGCGCCAGGCGCGCGCCACGCTGGAGGCGCTGGAAGCCAAGGCCGAGCAGGGCCGCGAGCAGGTGGACCTGTTCGCGCCCGCGCCCGCCGCAGCGGCGGCCGAGCCCAGCGCGGTGGAGGCCGAGCTGGCGCGTGTCGACCCCGATGCGCTCAGCCCGCGCGAGGCGCTGGAGGCGCTGTACCGGCTGAAGGCCCTGCTGCCGCGCTGAGCGCGGCGCCGGCGGTTCAGGCCGCCTGGCGTTCCACCAGGCCCCAGTGGCGGCGCGCGGCGGCGATCACCGTCACCTCGGCGTCGGCCAAGTGACGGTCGGCGGCGCACACGGCCTCGGCGATCTCCAGCACCTCGGCACGCAGCACGGGGCTGTCGACCTCGGCCATGAACGACGCCAGCATCGCGTCGTCGACGCCGTCGATCAGCGAGCCGGTGGCGCACAGGCCGCTCATCAGGTCTTCGCAGAGGTCCTGCACCAGGCGCGGGATGGCACCGGCCGGCAGACCCAGGCGCTGGTGCACGCCCAGCCGTTCGAGCACCTCGATCTCGGTGCGGCAGACGTAGCCGTCGGCCATCAGGACCAGCGCGACGATGCGGCCGGCGGCCTCGGGGCTGTTGCGGGGGTAGCTGCGCACGGCGGGCTCCTTTCGGCGGCGCGACAGGCGCCAGGGCGGGCGGATTCTGTGGCGCCCGCCCGCCGGGCCCGAAGCCCCGACGGCCATCTCCCAAATGCGAGTCGGGCTACCTGGGCGGGCCGGCGGCGCCGGCCGGCCCCGCGCTCACTCCGCTAGGCCTTCGACGACGGCCGCCATCTCGTCGGTGAGGTGGTCGTCCCGTTCGGGCGGTGGCGCGCCGTCGGCGATCAGCAGGCGCAGCACCTCGGCGTAGTCGCCACCGGGCACCGGCTCGTGGCAGCCGGCGTGCAGGCAACTGCCGAGGGCGTTGCCGCCGTAGCCGTTCTTCTCGTGCCAGCGCGCGCCGTGCTGCAGCAGCAGCGCCACCATGGCCGCGTCGCCGCGGAACGCGGCCTGGTTCACTGCGCTGGCCTGCCAGGGGCCGGGCACGGCGACGGGCCAGCCCAGCGCCAGCATCAGGCGAACCGACTCGAAGGCGCCGCGCTGCGCCTGCTCGGGCAGCAGCGTGCGGTCCCAGGGCGCCAGCTCGCCGATCAGGCCGGGGCGCCCGGCCAGCAGCGCACGTGCCGTGGGCCCGTCGGCGGCGGCGCAGGCGGCGAGGAAGCGCTCGTGCAGCGAGTCGGGCGGGCGCAGGCCCAGCGGGGCCAGCCAGTCCAGCACGTCGCGGCGGCCGGCGCGCGCGGCGAACCAGGCCAGGCTGTGGCCGTGGCCGTCGAGCGCCGCGACATCGGCGCCGTGCTGGCGCAGCAGCTCCAGGTGCGGCAGCGAGCGCCCCCGCAGCACCGCGTGGTGCAGCGGCCGCGTGCCGGTGCCGGCCGAGCGGTCGTTGGCATCGGCGCCCAGCTGCAGCACCTGCTGCAGGTGCTCCACCGACTCGAAGTCCAACTGCCGGAAGAGCGCGTTGGTGCCGCGCCA
Source organism: Rubrivivax sp. (assembly GCA_027483705.1). Taxonomy (GTDB): domain Bacteria; phylum Pseudomonadota; class Gammaproteobacteria; order Burkholderiales; family Burkholderiaceae_C; genus Rubrivivax. Next base: position 29,738 of record JAIXTY010000081.1, on the reverse strand, counting down.
GCGCGCGCCGGCCTCGGCCAGCAGCGCGACGATGCGCCGGTCGGCCTGCTCCACCGCGTGGTACAGCGACTCGTTGTCGTTGGGCTCGGCGCCGGCGGCCAGCAGCCGCTGCACCATCGCCGCGCTGCGGGCACGGGCCACGGCGCCGTACAGCAGGGGCAGCGGGCGCTCGGGGAAGTCGGGGTCGACGAGGCCGGCGTTGGCGTCGGCCCCGGCCGCGAGCAGCCGGTCCATGGCCGCGAGCAGCGCCGGCTCACAGCCCACGGTGGCCAGCGCGCTGAAGGCCACCAGCGCCAGCGGCGGCGCCTGGCAGGGCGGCAGCGGGCGGCGGGGGTCGATGCCGTCGCGTTCATCCAGCTGGCCCTGCACCAGCCGCAACGCCGGCGCGCGCAGCCCCGGCCGCGACTGCAGCAGCGCCAGCGCCTGCGCCGGCCGCGGCGCCGCGTAGCCGCGGCCCAGCGCCAGCACCAGCACGCGCTCGGTGAAGGCCGCGTCGTCCAGCGCCGTGGCGCGCCGGTGCTCAACCTCGTCCAGCAGCCGTGCCCAGCTGGCAAAGCCCAGCTCGCGCGCGATGACGAGCTGTGCTTGCGCCAGCTTCGGCGGCGCCGGCAGCGCGTAGGGCGCTGCACGCGCCAGCGCGGCGGCCTCGCCACGTTGCCAGCCGCGCAGCAGCTCGCGCGCCTGGCGGCGGAGTTGATCGGCGTCGGGGTGGGGCGGCAGGCTGCCGCGAGCGGGTTCGCTCATGAGTCCTCCATGCGTGGAACGCCTGCGATCCGCGGGTTCAGGCCGCACAAAGGTGGGAATGGAAGGCTGATCGCCAGCAGGTGGGCTCGGCCCTGTCCGCGGATCCGGCGGCGCCCTGCAAACGCCGTGGGCGCGGATGGTGGCAGCGTGGCTGGTGGTGGTCAACCGGGGCCGGCGTCCCCGGGGCCGACTAGCATCCGGCCCAGGAGGGCCTGGCATGAACGTCTTTCTCACGGGCGGCACCGGTTTCATCGGCCAGGCCCTGGTGCGCGCGATGCGCCGCCGCGGCTGGGCCGTGACGGCCCTGGTGCGCCAACCCGAGGGGCCGGCCGCGCGGTGGATCGCGCAACAGGGCGGCACGCTGGTGGCCGGCGACGTCACGGCCGATGGCCCGTGGATGACCACGCTCGGCGCCTTCGACCTGGTGCTGCACAACGCCGGCGTCTACGAGATCGGCGCCGACGCCGCCACGGCGCGCCGCATGACCGAGGTCAACGCCGGCGGCACCGAGCGCGTGCTGGGCGCGGCGCATGCCGCGAAGGCGCCGAAGGTGGTGTACGTGTCCACCGTGTGGGCGCTGGGCGGCAGCGGCCGCGCCGGCACGCCCAGCGTGCCGCGCGACGAGAGCCACGTCCACGACGGCCATCACCCCACGCCCTACGCCCGCAGCAAGTGGCAGGCGCACGAGGCGGCGCTGCGCTGGCGCGCGCGCGGGCTGCCGCTGGTGACGGCGATGCCGAACGCGGTGGTTGGCGCCAACGACCACGCCATCTTCGGCTACCTGCTGCGCCTGCAACTGCTGGGGGGCATGGCACCGATGGCCTTCGGCGGCGACGCGGTGCTGGCGCCGGTGGACGTGGACGCGCTCGCCGACGGCCTGTGCCGGGCCGGCGAGCAGGCGCCGGCCGGCAGCGACTACCTGTTCTGCGGCGAGCGGTTGCCGATGCGCGAGCTGTTCGCCACCTGGACGCGCCTGAGCGGCCGCCGCGGCATCGCGCTGTACCTGCCGCGGGCGGTGATGCGACCGCAGATGGCGCTGGCCGAGCCGCTGCTGCGCTCGATTGGGCTGCCGGCCTTCCTGTCGCGCGAGGCCGTGGACACCACACGCTGCCATCTCGACTACAGCTCGGCGCGCGCCCACCGCGAGCTCGGCTGGGCCCACCCCGCGATCGACGCGATGTGGCTGCGCATCATCGAGGCCGAGCGGGGGCTGATGGCCACGCGCCAGGGCGCCGTGGCCAAGCTGCGCCACCAGGCCGTCGTCGACGGCTGAAGCCGCGACGACCGCCTCGCTACAGCGCCCCGCGGCAGCCCGGCGCGCCGCACTGGCAGCGCAGCCGGCCTTCGTGGTGCGTCTCGCCGTAGTCGACGGTGATCTCCTCGCCCACCGCGATGGCTCGCAGCGCATAGAACTCGACACGCCCGTTGCGGATGACGAGCCGCGCGTTGGCCCGGCAGCTGTGGTTCGTGTAGCGCATCGGATCGCTGCTCTTGCTGAAGTCGATGGCCTTCTTCTCGGAGAGCTCGACGATCATGATGCGTTCGCTGCGCGTGGCGCGGATGCGCGCCTCGGCGACGCTGATGCTCTCGCCGCGGATCTCGCCGATCTTCAGGCGCGGCGGGATCGGCTCGGCGGCGAACGCGCCGCGGCCGTCGATGGCGCTGTCGCGCACGTCGACGGCGAACTTCTGGTATGGCGGGCGGGCGACGGCGGTGTTCACACGAGCATCAAGCGAGGTTCACGCCGCGTCGGCGCCGGGCAGCGCCACCACCGGCTGCGGCTTCCAGCCCTTCTGGCGGTGCTCGGCCGTCACGAAGGTGCGGATGCCGCCGCGCACGAACCAGTCGGCGTGCAGCCGCACGAAGCGAGGCGCGATGGCCTTGACGAGGTCGTCGACGATGGCGTTGGTCACCTTCTCGTGGAAGGCGCCCTCGTTGCGGTAGCTCCAGAAGTACTGCTTCAGGCTCTTGGTCTCGACGCACAGCTTGTCGGGCACGATCTCGAGCGTGAAGTGCGCGAAGTCGGGCTGGCCGGTCAGCGGGCACAGGCAGGTGAACTCGGGCACGTCGAAGCGGATGACGTAGTCGCGCTGCGGCGCCGGGTTCGGGAAGGCGTGCAGCTCGCGGCTCGGCGCGCTCGGGGGCGTGGCGGGCGGCTGGCGTTCGGGGGTGGATTCCGGCTTCGGTCGGCGGGCCATGGCAGCTGGGGTGGAGCGGGGTGGCCCGCGGGGGGCGCGATGCTATCATCGCGCCCCGTCAGCGCCCCGATCAGGAGCGCTTTTTCCTTTCAGAATCAAGCACTTGCGTTCGGTCGCTGCAAGGCGCCGGGCGTCCCGCCGATGCGCCTCACGCAGATCAAGCTCTCGGGCTTCAAGAGCTTTGCCGAACCCACCACCTTCCAGCTGCCGGGGCAGCTCGTGGGCGTCGTCGGGCCCAACGGCTGCGGCAAGAGCAACATCATGGACGCCGTGCGCTGGGTGCTCGGCGAGAGCAAGGCGTCGGAGCTGCGTGGCGAGTCCATGCAGGACGTCATCTTCAACGGCAGCGGCAACCGCAAGCCGGCCAGCCGCGCCAGCGTGGAGCTGGTGTTCGACAACACGCTGGCGCGTGCCGGCGGCCAGTGGAACGCCTTTGCCGAGATTGCGGTGAAGCGCACGCTCACGCGTGACGGCACCAGCAGCTACTTCATCAACAACCAGCCGGTGCGCCGCCGCGACGTGCAGGACGTGTTCCTGGGCACCGGCCTGGGGCCGCGGGCCTACGCCATCATCGGCCAGGGCACCATCAGCCGCATCATCGAGAGCCGGCCCGAGGAGCTGCGCCTGTTCCTTGAAGAGGCGGCCGGCGTCAGCAAGTACAAGGAGCGCCGCCGCGAGACCGAGAACCGGCTGAAGGACACGCGCGAGAACCTCACACGCGTCGACGACATCCTGCGCGAGCTGAACAGCAACCTCGACAAGCTCGAGAAGCAGGCCGAGGTCGCCTCGCAGTACCGCACGCTGCAGGAACAGGGCACGCTGAAGCTGCACCAGCTGTGGTTCCTGAAGCACCGCGACGCCGCCAACGAAGAGCTGCGCGTGCAGGCCGCGGCCACCGAGGCTGCCACCGCGCTGGAAGCGCGCCTGGCCGAGTTGCGCCACACCGAGGCCGAGCTGGAGCAGGTGCGCCAAGCCCACTATGCCGCCAACGACACGCTGCACGCGCGCCAGGGCGAGCTGGCGCAAGCCGCGCTTGAGGTGAGCCGGCTCGAGGAGCGCATCCGCTACGTCGTCGAAGGCCGCCAGCGCGCGCAGGCGCGGCTGGCCGACCTGCAGGCGCAGAACGCGCAGTGGGCGGCGCGGCAGGAGGAGGCCACCGCCGAGCTCGACGAGATCGCCGGCCGCATCGCCGCCGCCGAGGAGCAGGCCGACACGCTGCATGCGCAGGCCGAGGAGCAGGGCTTCGCGCTGCCCGATGCCGAGGAGGCCGTGCGCAGCGCGCAGCAGACCGCCAACGCCCAGCGCGCCAAGGCCGCCGAGGTGCAGCAGCAGATCCAGCTGCTGGCCGCCGACAGCCGCAACGTCGAGGAGCAGAGCCGCGGCCTGAAGGCGCGGCACGAGCGGCTGGCGGCGGAGCGCAAGGGCCTGTCGGCGCCCGACATGGCACGCATCGAGGCGCTGCGCACCGACGAGACCGCGGCCAACGAACGCCGCGACGAGACCGAGGCGCGATTGGCCGAGCTCTCGGAGCAGGTGCCTGCGCTCGACGAGCAGCGCCGCGAGGCGCAGGACGCCGCGGCCCGCGAGGCCGCGAGGGTCACCGACATCGGCGCCCGGCTGTCGGCGCTGCGCGCGCTGCAGGAAAAGGTGCAGACCGAGGGCAAGCTCAAGCCCTGGCTGGCCAAGCACGGCCTCGATGGCCTGCAGGGCCTGTGGAAGCAGGTGCACACGACGCCCGGCTGGGAGACGGCCCTGGAGGCCGCGCTGCGCGAGCGACTGCACGCGCTGGCCGTGGGCCGGCTGGACACCGTGCGCGCCTTCGCGGCCGATGCGCCGCCGGCACGGCTGGCCTTCTACGCGCTGCCGTCGGGCAGCATCACCAACACCCATCGCACGCTGCCGCCGCTGACCGACCAGCTCAAGCTTGGCGACGCCTCGCTGCAGGCCCTGCTGTCCGACTGGCTGGAGGGCGTCTACACCGCCGACTCGCTCGACACGGCGCTGTCGCAACGCGCGCAGCTGGCGCACGGCGAAGTCATCATGACGCGCGAAGGCCACGCCGTGAGCCCGCACGCCGTGGCCTTCTACGCGCCCGACAGCGAACAGGCCGGCCTGCTGGCCCGCGCCCAGGAGATCGAGAACCTCGACCGCCAGCAGCGCGCGCAGGCGCTCATCGCCGACGAGGCCCGCGCCCAGCAGGTGCGGCTGGAGGCCGCCTACACCGATGCCAGCCAGCGCCTGGCCACCGTGCGCCGCGAGGCGGCCGAGGCGCAGCAGCGTGCCCACACGCTGCACGTCGAGCTGTTGCGCCTGAGCCAGCAGGCCGAAGCCGCCAACTCACGCAGCAGCCAGCTGGCCGAAGAGCTGGCCGAGATCGACGCGCAGCTCGAAGCGCTCGAAGAACGCCGCGCCACCGGCGAAGCGCGCTTCGAGGAGCTGGACATCGACCTTGCCAACGCGCAGGAAAAGCACGCCGAACTCGAAGACGCCGTCATCGCCGCCGAGCGTGCGCTGTCGGACCAGCGCGAGCAGCAGCGTGCGCTCGAGCGCCAGGCCCAGGAGGCCCGCTTCCAGGCCCGCGCGCTGGTGGCGCGCCAGGCCGAGCTGCAGCGCAGCATCGAGACCGCCGCCGCGCAGGTGCAGGCCAACGTGCAGGCCGGCGAGCAGCTGCAGCTGGAGCTCGGCAGCTTCGACGACGCCGCGGCGCAGAGCGGGCTGCAGGGCGCGCTGGCGATCAAGCTCGAGCGCGAGCAGGCCCTAGGCCTGGCGCGCAGCACCTACGACGACCTGAGCGCGCAGCTGCGCCGGGCCGACGAGCAGCGCCTGGCCTTCGAGCGCAGCCTGGAGCCGCTGCGCGAGCAGATCACCAAGCTGCAGCTGGAACTGCAGGCCGCGCAGCTGGGCGGCGCACAGTACCTGGAGCAGCTGGCGGCGGCCGAGGTCGATGTCGAGGCCCTCGGCAAGTCCATCGAAGACGGCAACGTCAAGCTCTGGGGCCTGCAGACCGAGATCGACCGCATCAACAAGGACATCAACGCACTCGGCGCCGTCAACCTGGCGGCGCTGGACGAGCTGACCGCCAGCCGCGAGCGCAAGACCTTCCTCGACGCGCAGAACGCCGACCTGAACGAGGCCATCCGCACGCTGGAAGACGCCATCGCGAAGATCGACCTGGAAACGCGCGACCTGCTGGCCAGCACCTTCAACCAGGTCAACGAGCACTTCGGCCGCATGTTCCCCAGCCTCTTCGGCGGCGGCCAGGCGCGCCTGGTGATGACGGGCACCGAGATCCTAGACGCCGGCGTGCAGGTGATGGCCCAGCCGCCGGGCAAGAAGAACAGCACAATCCACCTGCTGTCGGGCGGCGAGAAGGCGCTCACCGCCATCGCGCTGGTGTTCGCGATCTTCCAGCTGAACCCGGCGCCCTTCTGCCTGCTCGACGAGGTGGACGCGCCGCTGGATGACGCCAACACCGAGCGTTATGCCAAGCTCGTGACCGAGATGAGCCAGGGCACGCAGTTCCTCTTCATCAGCCACAATAAGATCGCGATGGAGATGGCCCGGCAGCTGATCGGCGTGACGATGCAGGAGCAGGGCGTCAGCCGAATCGTGGCGGTCGACATGCAGAGCGCGCTGTCGATGGCCGAGGCGGCCTGACGCGCAGGCCAGGGCCGACGGCGCATGACGCTCGCCACCGCGCTCGCCCTGGCCGCTGGCGTGGTGCTGCTGGCGCTGGCGCTGCAGGGTTGGTGGCGCGTGCGCCGGGCGCGCCCGAAGGCCGGCGATGCGCATTCGCGCTTCCTGGCCAGCACGCTGGACGAGCGCCCGGATCCCCCGCTGGACGCGCCGCCCTTGCACGACGGCGACACCGTGCCGGGCGAAGGGCCGGGGCCTGCGCCGGCGCTGCGTGGCGCGCCGCTGCGCCGCCTGCCGCGGCTGGACGCGCTGATCGACGCGCTGGTGCCGCTGGCGCTGGATGCCCCGGTCAGCGCCGAGCAGGTGCTGCAGCACGCCCCGCCCTCGCGCCGCGCCGGCAGCAAGCCGTTCTACCTGGAGGGCCTGGACACCGAAAGCGGCGAGTGGGAGCCGCTCACGCCGGGCCGCCGCTACGCCGAGCTGCAGGCCGGCGTGCAGCTGGCCAGCCGCAGCGGGCCGCTCAACGAGATCGAGTACTCCGAGTTCGTGCAGAAGATCGAGGCGCTGGCCGAGGCCCTGGGCGCGAGTGCCGAGCCGCCCGACATGCTGGAGGTCGTGGCGCGCGCCCGCGAGCTCGACGGCCTGGCCGCCCCGCTCGATGCGCAGCTGGCCATCACGCTGAAGAGCAACGGCGTGGCCTGGAGCGTGGGCTTCGTGCAGCAGGTGGCGCAGCGCGCGGGCCTCAAGGCCGGCGCTGTGCCCGGCCGTTGGGTGCTGCCGGCCGACGAGGACGGCGCGCCCCCGGTGCTGGTGCTGTCGGTGGACGCACAGGCCGCACTGGCCGCCGGCGACGAGCAGCCGCAGGGCGGCGCCGTGCGCGAGGTGTGGCTGTCGCTGGACGTGCCGCAGACGCCCGCGGCCGTGGAGCCCTTTCCGGCCTGGCACCTGCTGTCCAAGCAGCTGTGCGACGACCTCGACGCCACCGCCTGCGACGATCAGGGCCAGCCGATCACGCTGCACGCCTTCGACCACATCGGCCGCGAGATCGACGATCTCTATGGCCGGCTCGAGCAGCTGGGCCTGCCGGCAGGCTCGCCGGCGGCGCGGCGCCTCTTCAGCTGAGCGGCGGTTTCACACCACACGCGTGAGTTCGCGCATCAGCACGAACTCCTCGGCGGCGGTGGGGTGCATGGCCAGCGTGCGGTCGAAGTCGGCCTTGGTGGCGCCGGCCGTCAGCGCCACCGCCAGGCTCTGCACGATCTCAGGGGCGTCCGGGCCCACCATGTGCACGGCCTCGACGCGCTGGCTCGTGGCGTCCACCAGCAGCTTCATGCGCGTGCGCTGGGCGCCGCCGGTGAAGGCCGTCTTCATCGGCCGGAACTCCGTCTCGAACACCTGTGTGGGCAGGCCCGCGGCCACACGCTCGGCCTCGGTGGGACCGCAGCCGGCCAGCGGCGGCAGCATGAACACGGCCGTGGGCACGCGCGACAGGTCCACCGTGCGCGGCCGGCCGCCGAACAGCGTGTCGGCCAGCGCCCGCCCTTCGGCGATGGCCACCGGCGTGAGGTTGACGCGGTTGGTGAGGTCGCCGATGGCATGGACGCCGGGTGCACGGGTCTGCAGCGCCGCGTCCACCGGCACGGCGCCGGCGGCATCGGGCACGATGCCCAGGGTCTCCAGGCCCAGCCCGGCGCTGTTGGGGCGCCGGCCGGTGGCGTTGAGCACCCACGGGAACTCGTGCAGCCGCTCGTCGCCCAGCAGCAGCAGGCGCCCGCCGGCCACGGCCTGCACGCGCGTGGGCATCTGGCCCGCGTGCACCGCCACGCCGGCGGCCTGCAGTTCGGTCAGCGCGGCGGTGCGCAGCATCTCGTCGAAGCCGCGCAGCGGCAACGTGCCGCGGAAGTACATCGAGACCTTCACGCCCAGCCGCGCCAGCATGCTGGCGAACTCCACGCCGATGAAGCCGGCGCCGATGACGGCGGCGCGTGGCGGCAGCTCGGTCAGGTCGAGCAGGTCGTCGCTGGTGGCGCAGGTCTCCAGGCCCGGGATGGCGCCCGTGGCCGGGCTGGCGCCGGTGGCCAGCAGCACGTGGCGCGTGCTCAGCGCCGTGGTGCCGCCGTTGCCGGCCACGAGCACGCGCCCAGGGCCGTCCAGCCGCGCCCGGCCCTCGATCAGCGTGACGCCGCTGCCTTCGAGCAGGCGGCGGTAGATGCCCTCCAGCCGCGACGTCTCGGCGGCCTTGGCGGCAGCCCAGTGCGGCATGCCGAACTGCGCGTCGACCGTCCAGCCGTAGCCGCGCGCGGTGGCGAAGGCGTCGTTGAACTCGGCCGCGTACATCAGCAGCTTCTTCGGCACGCAGCCGCGCAGCACGCAGGTGCCGCCCACGCGGCCGGCCTCCACGATGGCCACGCGCGCACCGTGCGCCGCGGCGCGGCGCGAGGCCGCCACGCCGCCGCTGCCGGCGCCGATGACGACGAGGTCGAAGTCCTGGTGCATGCGGTCTCCTGAGGCCGGCGGGGGTTCGGGCCGGTGCCGGAGAATGTCGCACATGGCTTCCGATTCGTTACCGCCCGTGGGCCCCGCCGAGGCCGCCGCCCGCGCGCAGCAGCTGCGCGCGCAGCTGCACCACCACGCGCACCGCTACTACGTGCTCGACGACCCGGAGATCCCCGACGCCGAGTACGACCGCCTGTTCCGCGAGCTGCAGGCGCTGGAGGAGGCGCACCCCGTGCTGCGCACCGCCGATTCGCCCACGCAGCGAGTCATCGGCCAGGTGCTCGAGGGCCTGGCGCCGGTGCGGCACGCGGTGCCGATGCTCAGCATCCAGACCGAGACCGACACCACGGCCGAGGGCGCGCGCGCCTTCGACGCGCGCGTGCGCCGCGAGCTCGAGCTCACCGACGACGCCCCGCCCGTGGCCTACGCGGCGGAGCTCAAGTTCGACGGCCTGGCCATCAACCTGCGCTACGAGGCCGGCGTGCTGGTGCAGGCCACCACACGCGGCGATGGCGAGACGGGCGAGGACGTCACGCAGAACATCCGCACCATCGGCCAGATCCCGCTGCGGCTGATGGGCGAGGCCGCTACCCTGCCGCCGGTGCTGGAGGTGCGCGGCGAGGTCTACATGCGCCGCGACGACTTCGAGCGCCTGAACGCGCAGCAGCGCGAGCGCGGCGAGAAGACCTACGTCAACCCGCGCAACACCGCGGCCGGCGCGGTGCGCCAGCTCGACCCCGCCGTCACCGCGGCGCGGCCGCTGAGCTTCTACGCCTACGGCCTGGGCGAATCGCAGGGCCTGCCGGCCTTTGCGCGGCACAGCGAGATGATCTCGTGGCTGCAGCACAGCGGCCTGCCGGTGAACGAGCGCCGCCGCGTCTGCGAGGGGGCAGATGCGCTGGTGGCCTTCCACCGCGCCGTGGAGGCCGAGCGCGACGCCCTGCCCTTCGACATCGACGGCGTCGTCTACAAGGTCGACCGGCTCGACTGGCAACGCCGCCTGGGCTTCAAGAGCCGCGAGCCGCGCTGGGCCGGGGCGCACAAGTTCCCGGCCCAGGAGCAGGCCACGCGGCTGAACGGCATCGACATCCAGGTCGGCCGCACCGGCAAGCTCACGCCGGTGGCCAAGCTGGAGCCGGTGTTCGTGGGTGGCACGACGGTGAGCAACGCCACGCTGCACAACCGCTTCGAGCTGCGCCGCAAGGGCGTGCGCGTCGGCGACACGGTCATCGTGCGGCGGGCCGGTGACGTGATCCCCGAGGTCGTGGGCCGCATGCCCGGCGAGCGCCCATCCTACGTGCCGAACTTCGCGATGCCGTGCGAGTGCCCGGTGTGCGGCAGCCCGGTGCGGCGCGAGAAGGGCTCGCTGGAGCACCGCTGCACCGGCGGCCTCTTCTGCGCCGCGCAGCGCAAGCAGGCGCTGCTGCACTTTGCCGGCCGCCGCGCGATGGACATCGAGGGCCTGGGCGACAAGCTCGTCGATCAGCTCGTCGACGGCGGCCTGGTGCGCACGCTCCCCGAGCTTTACACGCTGGGCGTCGCCAAGCTGAGCGCGCTGGAACGCATGGCCGACAAGAGCGCGGCCAACCTGCTGGCGGGGCTGGAGAAGAGCAAGCAGACGACACTGGCGCGGTTTCTCTACGCCCTGGGCATCCGCCACGTCGGCGAGAGCACGGCCAAGGACCTGGCGCGCCACTTCGGCAATCTCGATGCGCTGATGGACGCCACGGGCGAGCAGCTTCTCGAGGTGAACGACGTCGGCCCCATCGTGGCCGAGAGCGTGCGGCAGTTCTTTGCGCAGCCGCACCACCGCGAGATCGTCGAGCGGCTGCGCGCCGTGGGCATCACCTGGCCTGAAGCCCTGGCGGACGCCGACACGCCCAAGCCGCTGGCGGGCAAGACGCTCGTGCTCACCGGCACGCTGCCGACCATGGGTCGCGACGAGGCGCAGGCGCTGATCGAGGCCGCCGGCGGCAAGGTCAGCGGCTCGGTCTCGAAGAAGACGCACTACGTCGTCGCCGGCGCGGAAGCCGGCAGCAAGCTGGCCAAGGCGCAGGAGCTGGGCGTGCCGGTGCTCGACGAGGCGGGCCTGCTGGCGCTGCTGGAGAACCCGGCGTGACGGCCGCCCGCGTGCGGCGGCTCGCGCTGCTGGGTGGCGAAAGCAGCGGCAAGACGACACTGGCCCGCGCGCTGGCCGACGCGCTGGCCACCACCTGGGTGCCCGAGTACGGCCGCCAGCGCTGGGAAGAGCTGCGCGAGACGCTGTCGCTCGACGAACTCGTGGCCGTGGCGCGCACGCAGATCGCGTGGGAAGACGAGCACGCGGCGCGCGCGGCAGCGCAGGGCCACGGCTGGATCGTCTGCGACACGACGCCGCTGACCACCCTGCAGTACGCGCTGCACGACCACGGCGGCGCGCACGCCACGGCGGCGATGACGGCGCTGCGCGCGATGGCCCGCCGCCCCTACGACCTGACGGTGCTCTGCGAGCCCGACTTCGACTTCGTGCAGGACGGCTGCCGCCGCGACGACGGCTTCCGCCAGGCACAGCACGCGTGGACGCTGCAGCAGCTGGCAGCGCACGGCGTGCGCGCCGTGGCGGTGCGCGGCAGCGTGGCCCAGCGGCTGCAGGCCGTGCAGCAGGCCGTGCAGCAGGCTTTGGGCGATGCGCCGGTGCTCAGCGAGGCTGAGCCGGGCTGACGGCGACGTTCACGCTCAGCGCGCGGCCGTCCGGGCCGGCGATGAACTCGAAGGTCATGCCGCCATCGGCCGTGCGCAGCCGCCCGGCACCGGCCGGCTGCAGGCGCATCGTGCGCTCGCCGTCGATCTGCGCGTGCACCGCGCCGGCTTCTCGCCACACGTCGAGCGTGCGGCCGTCGGCCAGCGTGTAGCGGCCCTGCACGTCGGCGGCCAGTTGCCGCAGTTGCGCGGTGGACGGCGCCGCGTGGATGGTGACCGGGGCCGATGCGGCCTGGACCGGGCCCGTGAAGGCGATCACCACGACGGCCATCGTGGCGACGAGGGCCGTGGACAGCGTGAACGAACCAGGCAGGCGGCGGGTGTTCATGGGGCGCTCCTTGGGAAGAGATGACAGTGACGATGGATGCACTGTAGGAAGCGATCCGCCGCGGCGCAGCCCCGGCCGGACACAACGCGGCATCGGTCGACCGAGATGCGGCTGCGCCCGATGGAACGAAAGCCCCGCCCTCGTCGGCCCTGCCCCGGGCCCTGCTCATGGTGCAATCGCGTTCACGAGGCCGCTGCGGCCCGCTGGAGCCCCGACGATGGCCGTGCGAGAGATCCTGAAGATGGGCGACCCGCGCCTCCTGCGCGTGGCGCACCCGGTGCGCATCTTCGACACGCCCGAGCTGCACGCCCTGGTGGCCGACATGATGGACACCATGCGCGCCGCCAACGGCGCCGGGCTGGCGGCGCCGCAGATCGGCGTGGACCTGCAGCTGGTGGTGTTCGGCTTCACGCAGAACCCGCGCTACCCGGGCCGCGAGGCGGTGCCGCAGACGGTGCTGCTGAACCCGGTGATCACGCCGCTGTCCGACGAGATGGTGGAAGGCTGGGAGGGCTGCCTCTCGGTGCCGGGCCTGCGCGGGCTGGTGCCACGCCACGCCCGCATCCGCTTCAGCGGGCAGGACGTGCAGGGCCGCGCCATCGAGCGCGAGGTGGACGGCTTCCACGCCGTGGTGGTGCAGCACGAGTGCGACCACCTGATCGGCCGCCTCTACCCGACACGCATGACCGACCTCACCAAGCTCGGGTTCACCGAGGTGCTGTTCCCCGAGCTGGCGGACGCCGGCGACGACGACTGATGCCCCGGCGTCGAAGACGACGATTGATGCATCCGGCAACGAGTCTTTACGTGCCCGGCACCCGATCGGGGGTCGGCAGCAAGGCCCCGCCGCGCGTTGAAGGGGCATGGACACCCGAACACCCGCGCGGCTGCCGCGCACCCTGTTCCGCCTGATCACGTCCACGCTGCTGGGCCTGTGCGCCCTGGCCGGCCTGCCGGCCGCGGCGGCCGAGGGCGATCCACCCGGCCGCGTCGGCCGCCTGGCCAGCCTGGACGGCCCGGTGTCGCTGCTCGACGCCGACCGCGGCGACTGGCGCGCCATCGACACCGACACCGAGCGCAACCGCCCGCTCACCACCGGCGACCGCCTGGCCACCGGCCCGCGCGCACGGGCCGAGCTGCGCATCGGCTCTAGCGTGTTGCGCCTGGGCGAACGCAGCGAGATCGAGCTCTCGCGGCTGGACGACGAACGCCTGGTCGTGCGCGTGCACCGCGGCAGCCTGGCATTGCGCCTGGCCTCGCGCGAGGCCGCCGAAGAGACCGAACTCGTCACCGGCGAGGCCCGCGTGGCGCTGCTGCGCGCGGGCCTGTACCGCATCGACCGCCGCCTCGACGGCGAGGCCGACCGCACGCTGGTGCAGGCCTGGCGCGGCACGCTGCGCATCGACGGCGGGCCTGCCGTCGACGCCGGCGAGCGCCTGGCGCTGTGGCGCGAGGGCGCGCGGCTGCGCCAGCGCGAGGTGTCGGCCGAGAACGACGAGTTCGCCGACTGGGTGGCCCGCGAGGACCGGCGCGATACGCGCCTGGAGGAACAGTTCGCGCAGGCCGGCGAGCGCCGCGTCTCGCCCGAGATGACCGGCGTCGAGGAGCTCGAGCGCCATGGCCGCTGGGACAGCCATCCCGAACACGGCTGGGTCTGGCTGCCGCGAGACCTGGCGCCGGGCTGGGAGCCCTACCGAGACGGCCGCTGGGTCTGGCTGCGCCCCTGGGGCTGGACCTGGGTGGACCGCGCGCCCTGGGGCTTTGCGCCCTTCCACTACGGCCGCTGGGTGCTGTGGGGCGGCCGCTGGGCCTGGTGGCCGGGGCCGTACACGCCGCGGCCGGTGTATTCGCCGGCGCTGGTGTTGTGGGCGGGCACGCCGAACCTGAACGTCTCGGTCAACATCGGTGGCCCCGGCGTCGGCTGGGCGCCGCTGCCGCCGCGGGCACCGTACCGGCCGTGGTACCGGCACAGCGAGCGCCACATCGAGCGCGTGGACGCCTGGAACCCGGCCTGGGGGCCGCGCATGGTGCAGCAGCCTGCACCGGTGGTGCCCGACAGCCTGCTGGTGCGGCCCATCGAGCAGCACCGCCCGCGCCCCGAAGCCGACGTGGGCCCGATGCGGGAAGTCGGGCGGGATCGGCGCGAGGAGCGCCGGGAGGACCGCCGGGAAGATCGCAGAGACGACCGCCGTGACGATCGCCGCGACGACCGCTTCCGCCCGGCCCCGCCCATGGCGGCGGTGCCGGTGGCACCACGCCCGGTGCAGGCCCCGCCGGCCGCGTCACCCCCAGCGCCGGCCGCACCAGCCCCGGCCGCAGCACCGGCTCGCGGTGGCGAACGCAGCGGCATCGCCGAGCGCCTGATCGAACGCCACCGCGAGGCGGCCAAGCCCGCGGCCGAACCGAAGGACAACAAGGACGCCGACGAGGGCCGCAAGCAGGCACCGCAGCGGCCGGACCGCCTGCCGCAGCGCTAGCTGCGCAGCAAGGGCCGCAGCACCGGCCACACGTTGGCCAGCATGCGCGGGTGGGCTTCGGCCGTGGGGTGGATGCGGTCGGGCTGGAACAGGCGCTCGGCATCGGGCCCGTCGGCCACGCCGGCCAGCAGGAAGGGCACCAGCGCCGCGCCTTCGGCCTTGGCGACGGTGGCAAAGAGGCGGGCAAAGTCCTCGCCGTACTGGCGGCCGTAGTTCGGCGGCACCTGCATGCCGGCGATCAGCACGCGGGCGCCGGCGGCCTTGGCGGCCTGCGTCATGGCCGTCAGGTTGGCCTGCGTCATGGCCAGCGGCAGGCCGCGCAGCGCGTCGTTGCCGCCGAGCTCGATCACCACCACGCGCGGCTGGTGCTCGCGCAGCAGCGCCGGCAGCCGCGTGCGGCCGCCCGAGGTGGTGTCGCCGCTGATGCTGGCGTTGACGACGCGCCAGGCCAGCTTCTCCTCGGCCAGCCGGCGCGTGAGCAGCGCCACCCAGCCGCTGCCGCGCGGCAGGCCGTACTCGGCCGAGAGACTGTCGCCCACGATCAGCACCGCCGGCTGCGCGGCTGTCGCGGTCGTGGCCCCTGCCGCCGTGGCCCCTGCAGCCCTTGCCCCTGTCGCCTGGGCGGCCGTCGGCCCGGCCCACCAGCCCGCCAGGGCCAGCGCGCTACAGTGCCGCACCGCAGCATCCAACCAACGGCGCCGCGCTTCGCGCGCGGCCGCCTCACCACTCTTCATGCCTGAACCCATCATCGCGGTCGAGCGTGTCACCAAGCAGGTGGCCGACGCCACCGGGACGCTCACCATACTGCATGAGGTCGATTTCCAGCTCGTGGCGCGGGAATCCGTGGCCATCGTGGGGGCCTCGGGCTCGGGCAAGAGCACGCTGCTGTCGATCCTGGCCGGCCTGGACGTGCCCAGCTCGGGCACCGTGAAGCTCGCCGGCACCGACCTCTTCGCGATGGACGAGGACGCCCGCGCCGCGCTGCGCGCCGAGCGCGTGGGCTTCGTGTTCCAGAGTTTCCAGCTGCTGGCCAACCTGACGGCGCTCGAGAACGTGATGTTGCCGCTGGAGCTGAAGGGCGCGCCCGACGCGCGTGCGCAGGCCACCGAGATGCTGCGCCGCGTGGGCCTGGGCGAGCGCCTGGGCCACTACCCGCGCGTGATGAGCGGCGGCGAGCAGCAGCGCGTGGCGCTGGCCCGCGCCTTCGTCACGCGGCCGGCGCTGCTGCTGGCCGACGAGCCCACCGGCAGCCTCGACTTCGCCACCGGCGGCAAGGTGATGGACCTGATGTTCGAGATGAACCGCGAGGCCGGCACGACGCTGGTGCTGGTGACGCACGACCGTGCCATCGCCGCGCGCTGCGACCGCCAGCTGCGCATGGAAGCCGGCCGGCTGAGCGAGCAGCCGGCCCCTGCGGCGGCCTGAAGCCCGCCGGCTCAGGCCGTCGCGCGCCGCGAGCGCGCACCCAGCGCCAGCAGGCCCAGCCCCGCCAGCGCCAGCGTGCCCGGCACCGGCACCGTGCCATCCGGGCCGAAGGCCAGGCCGACCACGTTGGTGAAGCTGCCGTAGGCCCCCACCAGCGTGGTGGCGCCGGTGGCGGTGTCCAGACGGTAGAGCGAGGAGGTGCCGCTCTCGGCCAGGAACATCACGCCGTCCTCGGGCCGCGAGGCGATGTCGAACCCGAAGCCCACGCCGGTGGCGCCGACGAGCGCCCCGTTGCCGGTGGTGGTGCTGATGCTGATGAGTTCATCGGTGCTGTCCGAGATGCCGAACAGCGTGCCGGCCTGGTCGAAGGCCAGCGCGTACACGTTGCTGAACAGGATGCGGCCCACGAAGGTCGTGGCGCCGGTGGTCGGGTTGATCTCGTACAGCGCGTCGAAGTCGGCGCCGAAGCCGACCGCGGTGTTGCCGAAGAGGCGGCCGCTCACGGCGTCGAAGGCGATGCTGACCATGCGGTCCGCCGAGTCGAGCGCCACGCTGCCGCTGATGGCGCCCGTGCCGGCGTCGAGCGTGACGAGCTCGTTGCTGGCGATGCGCATGCCCCACAGCCTGAACGAGCCGGCGCGCGTGTCGCTGGTGAGGTCGCCGAGGTTGTCGCTGCCGGTGGGCCCGATGCTGGACAGGGCGCCCGAGGTCTGGTCGAGCTCGTACAGCGGCGTCGGCCCCGCGAAGCCGACCCCGTAGAGGACCGAGGCCTGGGCCTGCGGTGCGGCGAGTGTGGCCGCCAGCGCGATGGCCGTGAACGTGTGCTTGATGGACATGTGGATCTCCCGGTTGGCAGGCCGTGATCGGCCGAGCGCGCACTGTGCGAGCACCGCCGCGGCATGCCTACCCGCGGCGGGGTGGGTCGGCCGCGTGGTCTAGGGACGCCGTGCCACAACGGCTCCCCCGGGCGAAGGAGGTTTCCGCCCGGCCCGTGCTCAGACGCCCAGGAACTCCGCCAGCGCCGCGTCGTCGCGAAGCACGGCGCTCGCGCCCTGCAGCACCACCGCGCCCTTCTGCAGCACGACGGCGCGGTCGGCGTGCGCCAGCACCTTGCGGTAGTCGCGGTCGACGATGAGCGTGGCGATGCCGTCGGCGCGGATCTCGCCGATGACGCGCCAGATCTCGACCACGATCAGCGGCGCCAGGCCCTCGGTGGCCTCGTCGAGGATGATCAGCTCGGGCTGCGTCATCAGCGCGCGGCCGAGCGACAGCATCTGCTGCTCGCCGCCCGAGAGCTGCCCGCCCAGGTGGCCGATGCGCTCGGCCAGCCGCGGGAAGGTGTCCATCACGCGCTCGAAGCTCCAGCCCTGCCCGCGCGGCGCCAGCTGCGGCGGCCGCGCAGCCATCACCAGGTTCTCGCGCACGCTCAGGTTCGGGAACACGCCGCGCCCCTCGGGCACGTAGGCCACGCCGCGGCGCGCCACCTCGTGCGGGCGACCGCGGCTGAAGTCCTCGCCGAAGAGGCGGATCTGGCCCTCGCGCTGCGTGACGTGGCCCAGCAGCGTGCGGATCAGCGTGCTCTTGCCCATGCCGTTGCGGCCGAGCAGGCCGACGGTCTCGCCGCGGGCGATGGCCAGGTCCACGCCATGCAGCACGTGGCTGCTGCCGTACCAGGCGTGGATGCCGCGGGCGTCGAGAATGGGATCGGTCGTGCTCATGTCAGTGCCCGCCGAGGTAGGCCGCCTGCACCGCGGCATCGCTGCGCACCGCCTCGGGCGTGCCGTGCGCGATGACACCGCCGTTGACCATCACCGTGATGCGGTCGGCCACGCGGAACACCGCGTCCATGTCGTGCTCCACCAGCAGGATGGCGTGATCGGCCCGCAGCTCGGCGAGCAGCGCCAGCATGCGCTCGGTCTCCTCGGCGCCCATGCCGGCCAGCGGCTCGTCGAGCAGCAGCACCTGCGGCGCCGTGGCCAGGCACATGGCGATCTCCAGCTGCCGCTTCTGGCCGTGGCTCAGCAGGCCCGCGGGGCGCTCGAGAAAGTCTGCCAGGCCGGTGCGCGCCGCGGCCTCGCGCGCGGCGGCGTTGCTCGGGCCGCAGCGCGAGGCCGGCTCCCACAGCGCCCAGGGCCGCGGCGTGCGCGCCTGCGCCGCGAGGCGACAGTTCTCCAGCACCGTGAAGCTCGGGAAGATGGTGTTGCGCTGGTAGCTGCGGCCCAGGCCGGCACGCGCGCGGCGCGGCTGCGACCAGGCTGTGATGTCCTGGCCGAGCAGCTCGACCTGGCCGGCCGAGGGCGGGAACTCGCCCGAGAGGATGTTGATCAGCGTGCTCTTGCCGGCGCCGTTGGTGCCGATGACGGCGTGCACCGCCCCGCGCCAGAGCTCCAGCGACACGTCGTTGACGGCCACCAGGCCGCCCCAGCGGCGCGTGATGCTGCGGCCGCGCAGCAGCACCTCGCCGGGTGACACACCGGGCGTGCTCATCGTGTCTCCTTCAGGCCCGGCCGCGCCTCGGCGCGGCGCGCGCTGCGGCCGCCCAGGCGGGCCGCCAGCTGCCCCGGAATGCCCACCAGCCCACGCGGCAGCAGCGCGACGCTGGCGATGATCACCAGCCCCAGGCCCAGGTGCCAGTGCTTGGCGAAGCTGCCGAAGATCGCCTCGCTCTTGAAGAACTCCTGCAGCAGCACGTAGGCGAAGGCGCCGATCAGCGCGCCACGCAGGTGGCCGATGCCGCCCAGGATGATCATGATCAGCACCGAGCCCGAGAGGTGCCAGCTGATCAGCTCGGGGTTCACGTAGCCGTCCTTCACCGCGAACAGGAAGCCCGCCAGCCCGGCGATGGCACCGCTCAGCGTGAAGGCCGCCAGCTTGTAAGGGTAGGTGGCAAAGCCGGTGGCCCGCATGCGCTGCTCGTTGACGCGGATGCCCGCCAGCGCGCGCCCGAAGCGCGAGCGCGACACCACGGCCAGCAGCCCGAACACCAGCGCCAGCGTCACCCACGTGAAGCCGTAGATCACGAGGCCGCCCTTCAGCTCGAACACACCCGGGATGGCCGGCTTGGCGTTGAGGTAGATGCCGTCGGTGCCGCCGCCCAGCGGCGTGTCGTGCACCACGTAGTAGGCCATCTGCGCGAAGGCCAGCGTGACCATGATGAAGTACACGCCCTTGGTGCGTAGGCTTAAAGCGCCCACGGCCAGCGCATACAGCGCCGCGGCGCCCACGCAGGCCGGCACCAGGACCAGCAGGTGGGCGGGGTCGTAGCCCGGGCTCAGCAGCACGGTGGCATAGGCCCCGATGCCGAAGAAGGCCGCGTGCCCGAAGCACACGAGGCCGGTGCCACCCACCAGCAGTTCGAGGCTGAGCGCGAAGATCGCGAAGATCATGATCTTCGTGACAAGGTCGAGGCCGTAGCTGCCGCCGAAGAGCGGGTAGATCGCCAGCGCGGCGAAGGCCGCGATGACGAAGCCGGTCTTGCCGGCCTGCCCGGTGCCGGGCCGGTGGATGCCGTCGCTCATCGTCAGCCGGCCTTGAAGAGGCCGTCAGGGCGCCACAGGAGGATCAGCGCCATCAGCACGTACACCAGCACCCCCGCCGCCGAAGGCAGCAGCACCTTGCCGAAGGTGTCGACGAAGCCGATCAGCAGCGCCGCCACCAGCGCGCCGCGGATCGAGCCGATGCCGCCGATCACCACCACCACGAAGCAGATGATCAGCACCGACTGCCCCATGCCCGGGTAGACGCTGCTCACCGGTGCCGCCACCATGCCGGCCAGCGCCGCCAGCGCCACGCCGGCGGCGAACACCACGCGGTAGAGAAACGAGATGTCAACGCCCAGCGACTGCACCATCTCGCGGTTGGTGCTGCCGGCGCGGATCATCATGCCCAGCCGCGTGCGCGTGAACACGAGGTACATGCCCACGGCCAGCGCGATGCACACCGCCGAGATGAAGAGCCGGTACACGGGGTAGGTCATCATCTCGCCCAGCGGCAGCGCCGCGCTCAGCATCGGCGGCACCGGCACGCCGTGCACGTCGTCACCGACGATCATGCTGCGCAGTTCCTCGAAGACGAGGATCAGGCCGTAGGTCATCAGCACCTGCTGCAGGTGCTCGCGCTCGTAGAGGTAGCTGTAGAAGGCCCACTCCAGCGCGTAGCCCAGCAGCACCGCCATCACCACGCCCACCAGCAGCACCGAGAAGAAGCCGCCACCGAAGGTGGACGCCACCGGCGCCGACAGCGCGAACGCCATGTACGCGCCGATCATGTAGAAGCTGCCGTGGGCCAGGTTGATGACGCCCATGATCCCGAAGATCAGCGTCAAGCCACTGGCCACCAGGAACAGCAGCAGCCCGTACTGCACCGCGTTCAGGCACTGGATCAGGAAGGTGGCGAAGTCCATCGAGGCTCAGGTCGGTGCAGGCCGGGGTGTCGTCACATGTTGCAGCCGCGGCCGGGGTCGGCCAGGCCCTTGACGGCGATGCCGTCCGGCTTGTTCTCCTTGCCCACCACCTTGCGCAGGTAGATGTCCTGCACGGGGTCGTGGTTCTTGCCGAGGGTGAACCTGCCGCGCGGGCTGTCGATGGTGGCCTTGCGCACCGCGGCAGCGAAGGCGGCCTTGTCCTTGACGTCGCCCTTGGTGGCCGCCAGGCCGATGCCCAGGATCTGCGCCGCGTCGTAGCCCTGCACGGCGTACACGTCGGGCTGCAGCTTGTAGGTCTTGGCGTAGGCCAGGCGGAAGGCGTTGTCCTTGGGCGTTCCCAGGCCGTCGGCGTAGTGCAGCGTGGTCATCAGGCCGTCGGCGTCGACGCCCTGCGCCTCGAGCGTGCCGTCGGTCAGGAAGCCGGCGCCGTACAGCGGGATGTTCTTCTTCAGGCCCGCGGCGGCGTAGTCCTTGACGAACTTGACGGCGCCACCACCCGCGAAGAAGGTGTACACGGCATCGGGCTTGAGCGAGGCGATCTCGGTCAGCAGCGCCTGGAACTCCACGTTCGGGAACGGCAGGCTCAGTTCCTTCAGCACCTGGCCCTGGCCGTTGGTGGCCTTGGCGAAGCCTTCCTTGAAGCCGGCCACGCTCTCGTCGCCCGCGGCGTACTTCCAGGTGATGGTGACCACCTTCTTGTGGCCCTTCTTGCCCACCACCTCGCCGGCGGCGTAGCCCGGCTGCCAGTTGCTGAAGCTGGAGCGGAAGATGTTCGGCGCGCACATCGGGCCCGTGACGGCCTGCGCGCCGGCGTTCGGCACGATGAGGATGGTGCCGCTCTCGCGCGCCACGCGCGCCATGGCCATGGCCACGCCGCTGTGCACGGTGCCGATGATGACGTCGACGTTGTCGCGCTTGACGAGCTTGTTGACGTTGTCGGTGGCCTTGGCGGGATCGCTCTCGTCGTCGACCTTCACGAACTCCAGCTCGCGGCCGCCGAGCTTGCCGCCCTGCTCGGCCACGTACAGGCGGAAGCCGTTTTCGATGGCCGTGCCGAGCGCGGCAAAGGTGCCGGTGGCCGGCAGCATGAGGCCGACCTTGAGCTTGGCCTGCTGGGCCTGCGCGGCCAGCGGAAGGGCCAGCGCTGACACGGTGACGGCGGCGGCCAGGGCGATGCGGGTGATGTTCAAGGCTGTGTCTCCTGGGTGTGGTCTTGGAAGAACGCGCCGACCTCGGCGATGAGTCGCTCGGGCTGGTCGCGGTGCGGGGAGTGGCCGCAGGCGGGCAGTTCGAGCGTTTGCGTCTGCGGCACCCGTTCCCGGATGCCGTGGATCTGCGCCAGCGTGCCGTACTCGTCATCCAAGCCCTGCACCGCCAGCAGCGGACAGCGGATGGTGCCGATCTCCGGCGTGATGTTCCAGCCGCGGAAACGCGCATCCAGCCAGATGTGATTCCAGCCGAGGAAGGCGGAGTCGGGGTCTTCGTGGTGGCGGGCCAGGCGCTGGCGCAGGTCGGTGGTCTCGTAGGCCGTGCGGGCCTTCTCGATGCTGGCGATGGACAGGTCCTCGACCAGGATGTGCGGCGCCAGCACCACGGCGTGGCTCACGCGGTCGGCAAAGCGCGCCGCGTGCAGCAGCGCGATCGAGCCGCCGTCGCTGTGGCCGAAGAGGGCGTAGGGCGCCTGCACGTCCAGCGCCTGCAGCAGCGCCGGCAGCACCTCGAACGCCTGGCGGTGCATGAAGTCGGGATTCCAGCGCTCGCCGGCCGACCGCGGCGTGCTGCGGCCGTAGCCGGGGCGCGAGTAGACGAGGCCGCGGCAGCCTAGGGCCGCGCACAGCCGCTCGGGGAAGTCGCGCCACATCGAAACCGAGCCCAGGCCCTCGTGCAGGAACACCAGCGTCCAGGCGCCCTCGCCCACCCACGCATGCTCGATGCGCACCGGGCGGCCGGCCCAGTCGACGTCGACGAACGCAACGCTCACGCGCGGGCTTCCTTCTCGCGCAGCTTGAAGCGCTGGATCTTGCCGGTGGCCGTCTTCGGCAGCTCGCTGACGAACTCGATCTGGCGCGGGTACTTGTACGGCGCCAGCTTGTCCTTGACGAAGGCCTTCAGCTCGGCGTCGGTGGCTTCGCCACCCGCCTTGAGCACGACGAAGGCCTTGGTCTTGGTCAGGCCCTCGGCATCGGGCACGCCGATGACCGCGGCCTCCAACACGGCCGGGTGCTGCACCAGCGTGGCCTCCACCTCGAAGGGGCTGACGTAGATGCCGCTGACCTTGAGCATGTCGTCGCTGCGGCCGCCGTAGGTGTAGGTGCCGTCGGCGTTCTTGATGTACTTGTCGCCGCTCTTCGTCCAGCCGCCCTGGAAGGTGTCGCGGGTCTTGGCGGCGTTGCCCCAGTACATCATGGCCGAGCTGGGGCCGTGGATGTAGAGGTCGCCAGGCTCGCCGTCGGGCACATCGCCACCGTCGTCGCCGCGCAGCTGGATCTGGTAGCCCGGCACCGGCCAGCCGGTGGTGCCGTAACGGCAGTCGCCCGGGCGGTTGCTGATGAAGATGTGCAGCATCTCGGTGCTGCCGATACCGTCGACGATGTCGACACCGAAGTGGGCCTTGAAGCGCTGGCCGATGTCGGCCGGCAGCGCCTCGCCGGCGCTGCTGCACAGGCGCAGCGACACATCGCCACGGGCCGGCAGCGCGGGCGAGGCCAGCATGCCGGCAAAGCCGGTGGGCGCGCCGAAGAAGACGGTGGGCTTCATCCCCTGCACCTCGCCCTTCCAGCGCTTGAAGGTCGCATCGGGCGTGGGCCGCTCGCCCATCAGCACCACGGTCGCGCCCACGCTCATCGGGAAGGTCAGGCCGTTGCCCAGGCCGTAGGCGAAGAACAGCTTGGCGGCCGAGAAGCACACGTCGCTCTCGCGCAGGCCCAGCACGGCGCGGCCGTAGAGCTCGGCCGTCCAGTACGGGTTGGCGTGCGAGTGCACGGTGCCCTTGGGGCGGCCGGTGGAGCCCGACGAATACAGCCAGAAGGCGGGGTCGTCGCGGCCGGTGGCCGCGGGCTTCTCGAGCGGGCCGTGGGCGGCGATGAAGGCCTCGAAGTCGACCTCGGAAGGGTGCAGCGGCGCGATCGGGCGCGACACCACGACCTTCTGCACCTCGTGGTCGCTCTTCACCATCGCGCTGGTCAGCGCCGGCAGCAGCGCGCCGCTCACCACGGCGGCCTGCGCACGCGAGTGCTCCAGCATGTAGGCGTAGTCATCGGCCGTGAGTAGCGTGTTCACCGCCACCGGCACGCAGCCGGCGTAGAGCGCGCCCAGAAAGGCCACGGGCCAGTCGCAGCTGTCGAGCATCAGCACCAGCACGCGCTCCTCGCGCTTGAGGCCCTGCGCGCGCAGCGCCGCGGCCATGCGGCGCACGCGCTCGTCGAGCGCGCCGTAGCTGAGCAGCGCCAGGTCGTCGGCAAAGGCCGGCTTGGCGGCACGGCCGGCGTTCAGCGCCAGAAGGTGCGCGGCGATGTTGAAGCGCTCGGGCGGCGCTGGCACGGCCGGATCGGCGGGCAGTTCGGTGCTCATGGGGTGTCTCCGTGTGTTCTTGTCAGGCGCCGTGCAGCACGGGGTTCAGCCCAGCTCGCCCAGCACCGCGCTGCCGGCCTGGATGGCCGCGCGGCGGTGGTAGAAGTTCAGCGCGCGCAGGCCGCCGAGTTCCTCGCCACCGCCGGCGCGGCCGGGGCCGCCGTGCAGCGACTGCGGCATCACGTTGCCGTGGCCGCTGTGCGCCGCGGCGACCTCGGGGCTGACCACGTGCACGCGGCCGTGGCTGGCGGCCAGGGCCAGCGCGGTGCGGGCCAGCTCACCGGCCTGGCTGCCGTAGACCGAGGCCACCAGCGAGCCCTGCCCGCGCCTTGCCAGCGCCAGTGCGTGCGGCAGGTCGCGGCAGGCCACCAGCGTGGCCACGGGGCCGAAGACCTCGGTGTCGTGTACGAGGTGCGCGCCGTCGGCATCGCGCGTGCCCAGCAGCGTGGGGGCGACGCAGCACGAGCGCTCGGGGTCGGCGTCCACCAACGCGAGGCGCGCGCCGTCGTGCAGCACCTCGGCCTGCGTCTTCAGCTGCGCCAGGCCTTCCTGCACAGCAGCCTTCTGCGCGCGGCTGACGAGCGCGCCCATGCGCACCGTCCCATTGCGCGGGTTGCCGACCGTGGTATTCGCAAGCCGCGCCGACACAGCCTCGGCCACCGCGCCGTACACGTCGGCCGGCACCAGCACGCGGCGGATGGCCGTGCACTTCTGGCCCGACTTCACCGTCATCTCGCGCGCCACTTCCTTGACGAGCAGCTCGAAGGCTTCGGAGCCCGGCGCCGCGCCGGGCAGCAGCAGCGCGCTGTTCAGGCTGTCGGCCTCGATGTTGACGCGCACCGAGCGCTCGGCCACCGCGGCGTGGCGGCGGATCAGCGCCGCGGTCTCGGCGCTGCCGGTGAACGACAGCACGTCGAAGGGCTGCAACTGCTCCAGCAGGCCCGCCGAGCTGCCGCAGACGATGCTCAAGGCGCCGGGCGGCAGGATGCCGGCGTCGACCACGTCCTTCACCATGCGCTGCGTGAGCCAGGCCGTGGCGGTGGCCGGCTTCACCACCACTGGCACGCCGCTCAGCAGCGCCGGCGCGGCCTTCTCCCACAGCCCCCAGGCCGGGAAGTTGAACGCGTTGATGAAGAGCGCCAGGCCCTCGGTGGGCACCTGCACGTGCTGGCTGTGGAACACGGGCTCCTTGCCCAGGCGCACCGCGTCGCCGTCGAGCAGGAAGCGGCGCTCGCCCAGGGCAGCACCCCACTTCGCGTACTGGCCGAGCGTGTAGATCGCGCCGTCCACGTCCACCGCGGTGTCGTTCTTCACGGTGCCGCTGTTCGCCAGCGAGATGGCGTAGTAGGCGTCGCGGTGGGCCTGCAGCACGGCACCGATGCGCGCCAGCAGCTCGGCGCGCTGGCCGTAGCTCAGGGCGCGCAGCGCGGCGCCGCCGGTGTCGCGCGCAAAGGCAAACGCGGCGGGCAGGTCCAGGCCGGTGGCGTCCACGCGCGCCAGCTCGTCGCCGGTGACGGGGTCGAACAGCGCGGTGCCGGCGCCGGTGCCGGGCACCCAGCGGCCCGCGACGAAGTTGGGCAGCAGCTCGCTCATGCGGAATCCTTCGTGAAGTCGATGCGGCCATTCGGCAGCAGGTAGAGCACCAGCGCACGGCCCTGGCTCACCGTGGGACGGTGGGCGCTGCCGGGCGGCATCACCAGCCAGCCGGCCGGGCGGCCGTCGAAGCGGGCCTCGCCGTCGACAGGCATGACGAGGTCGATCTCGCCTTCGGGGTGCACGTGGCGGGGGCCGGCGATGTCGGCCATGTCGACGACGTCGACCGAGAAGCCGTGCAGATCGGGCGCGGGCTTGAAGATGCGGCCAAAGCGGATGCCACCGCCTTCGCGTTGGCACAGCCAGCCTTCGGCCACGCCGGCCTGGCAGGACGCGCGCAACTCGCGGTAGACCGTGCTGTCCGGCCCGCACTCGGCATTCAGCCAGGCGTCGAGCGCGGCATCCAGCGGGCGGCCGGCGATGCGGGCGGTGAAGGCGGCGATCTGCTCGCGGAAGGTGTCGGGCGTCATGACGGCGATCAAGTCGTCCGGCTTGCGGCCGGCGGGTTGATGCACTATTGTGCGTGTCGGCACCTTACGGCCGACGCTCCGACATGTCAAGCACTATATTGCATCCCACCGGGTTAGCCCCGACGGCCGCCGACGACGACGGCGGCGAGGCCAAGAACCCGTTCCTGGTCGCACTCGGCGAGCGCGTGCGCGCGCTGCGGGCGCGCCGCGGCATGACGCGCAAGGCCACCGCGCTGGCCGCCGACGTCAGCGAGCGCCACCTGGCCAATCTGGAGTACGGCATTGGCAACGCCAGCATCCTGGTGCTGCTGCAGGTGGCGCAGGCGCTGCAGTGCAGCCTGGCCGAACTGCTGGGCGACGTCACCACCTCCAGCCCCGAGTGGCTGCTGCTGCGCGAGCTGCTGGAGCACCGCGACGAGGCCACGCTGCGCCGCGTGCGTGAGGCCGTGGGCCAGATGCTGGGCACCGGCGGCGGCAATGCGCGCACTTCGGCCCGCAGCCCGCGCGTGGCGCTGGTGGGCCTGCGCGGCGCCGGCAAGAGCACGCTGGGCGCGATGCTGGCCGAGGACCTGGGCTACCCCTTCGTGGAACTGAGCCGCGAGATCGAGAAGTTCGCCGGCTGCAGCGTCAGCGAGATCCAGGGCCTGTACGGTCAGAACGCCTACCGCCGCTACGAGCGCCGCGCGCTGGAGGAAGCGATCCAGATCTACCCCGAGGCCGTGATCGCCACGCCCGGCGGCATCGTCAGCGACCCCGCCACCTTCAACCTGCTGCTGGCCCACTGCACGACGGTGTGGCTGAAGGCCGAACCCGAGGACCACATGAAGCGCGTGCTGGCCCAGGGCGACCTTCGCCCCATGGCCGCCAGCCGCGAGGCGATGGACGACCTGAAGGGCATCCTGGCCGGCCGCGCCGCCTTCTATTCCAAGGCCGAGCTGCAGCTGGACACCAGCGCGCAGGACCTGCAGGCCAGCTTCCGCCTCTTGCGGCAGCAGGTGCGCGACGCGCTGGCGCTGCCGCCGACTTGACCCCAAAAAATGAACTAAAGTGCTTGACACCCTCCGAAAGCACGCATTATTCTGCATGCCATCGATCAGCCCCTGACCTGCAATCCACTGCATCAGCACCCGGAGACACCGATGAGCACCACCGAACGCGTCGACTACCAGACCGAGCCCAGCCGCTACCGCCACTGGAAGCTGAAGTTCGAGGGCCCGGTGGCCACGCTGCTGGCCGACTTCGATGAAAACGGCGGCCTGCGTCCGGGCTACAAGCTCAAGCTCAACAGCTACGACCTCGGCGTCGACATCGAACTGAATGACGCCATCCAGCGCATCCGCTTCGAGCACCCCGAGGTGCGCACGGTGGTGGTCACCAGCGCCAAGGAGAAGGTGTTCTGCTCGGGCGCCAACATCTTCATGCTGGGCGTGAGCAGCCACGCCTGGAAGGTGAACTTCTGCAAGTTCACGAACGAGACCCGCAACGGCCTCGAGGACAGCAGCGCGCACTCGGGCCTCAAGTTCCTGGCCGCCGTGAATGGCGCCTGCGCCGGCGGCGGCTATGAACTGGCGCTGGCCTGCGACGAGATCGTCCTCGTCGACGACCGCAGCAGCGCCGTCAGCCTGCCCGAGGTGCCGCTGCTGGGCGTGCTGCCCGGCACCGGCGGCCTGACGCGCGTGACCGACAAGCGCAAGGTGCGCCACGACCTGGCCGACATCTTCTGCACCACCAACGAAGGCATCCGCGGCCAGAAGGCCAAGGACTGGCGCCTGGTGGACGACATCGCCAAGCCCGCCGCCTTTGCCGCCAAGGTGCAGGAACGCGCGCTGGAACTGGCCAAGCTCTCCGACCGCCCGGCCGATGCGCGCGGCGTGGCGCTCGGCCCGCTGCAGCGCACGATCGAATCGGACGCGCTTCGCTACCCGAACGTCAGCGTCGCCATCGACCGCGCCAAGCGCGTGGCCACCTTCACCGTGAAGGGCCCGCAGGGCGAGCAGCCCGCCACCGTGGCCGCCATCGAGGCCGCCGGCGCCGCCTGGTACCCGCTGGCGATGGCGCGCGAACTGGAAGACGCCATCCTCGAGATGCGCACCAACGAGCCCGAAATCGGCACCTGGCTCGTCAAGACCGAAGGTGATGCCGCCGCTGTGCTGGCGATGGACGCCGTGCTGGCCGCCCACGGCAGCCACTGGCTGGTGCGCGAGACCCTCGGCCTGCTGCGCCGCACCTTCAGCCGGCTCGATGTGTCCAGCCGCAGCCTCTTTGCGCTGATCGAGCCGGGCTCGTGCTTTGCGGGCAGCCTGCTCGAGCTGGCGCTGGCCTGCGACCGCAGCTACATGCTCATCCTGCCCGACGAGCCGGAGCGCACGCCGAAGGTCGCCGTCAGCGAGCTGAACTTCGGCACCTACCCGATGGCCACCGAGCAGAGCCGCCTGGATCGCCGCTTCTACGACGAAGCCGCCCCGCTGGCCGCCGTGCGCGCCACGCTGGGCCAGGCGCTCGACGCCGACGCCGCCTTTGCGCTGGGCCTGGTGACGAGCAACCCCGACGACATCGACTGGGCCGACGAGACCCGCATCGCCATCGAGGAGCGCGTGGCCATGAGCCCCGACGCGCTGACGGGCATGGAAGCCAACCTGCGCTTCAACGGCGTGGAGACGATGGCCACGCGCGTGTTCGGCCGCCTCACCGCCTGGCAGAACTGGATCTTCCAGCGCCCCAACGCCGTGGGCGAGAAGGGTGCGCTCAAGGTCTACGGCAAGGGCGACAAGGCCGCCTTCGACTGGAACCGGGTTTGAACATCGACAACGCGTCTAACGATCACGTGGAGCAGACAGCATGAGCGCCATCAACTACAGCGAGAAGATCCCCAACAACGTCAACCTCGACGAAGACCGCACGCTGAAGCGGGCGCTCGAGCAGTGGCAGCCCAACTTCCTGAGCTGGTGGGACGACATGGGGCCCGAGGGCAGCACCGGCAACGATGTGTACCTGCGCACCGCCGTCAGCGTCGACCCGCAAGGCTGGGCGCAGTTCGGCCACGTGAAGATGCGCGACTACCGCTGGGGCATCTTCCTGAACCCCGGCGAGGCCGACCGCAAGATCCACTTCGGTGATCACAAGGGCGAGGCCGCCTGGCAGGACGTGCCCGGCGAGTACCGCGCCAACCTGCGCCGCATCATCGTGACGCAAGGTGACACCGAGCCCGCGAGCGTGGAGCAGCAGCGCCACCTGGGCCTGACGGCGCCCAGCATGTACGACCTGCGCAACCTCTACCAGATCAACGTCGAGGAAGGCCGCCACCTGTGGGCGATGGTCTACCTGCTGCACAAGCACTTCGGCCGCGACGGGCGTGAAGAAGGCGAGGCCCTGCTCGAGCGCCGCAGCGGCCAGCAGGACAACCCACGCATCCTGCAGGCCTTCAACGAGCAGACGCCCGACTGGCTGAGCTTCTTCATGTTCACCTACTTCACCGACCGCGACGGCAAGTTCCAGCTCTGCGCGCTCGCCGAGAGCAGCTTCGACCCGCTGGCGCGCACGACGAAGTTCATGCTCACCGAAGAGGCGCACCACATGTTCGTGTGCGAGCCGGGCTTCAGCCGCGTCATCAACCGCACCTGCCAGGTGATGAACGAGCTG
>JAIXTY010000225.1 GCA_027483705.1 Rubrivivax sp. | reverse complement strand
CGCATCGTCGCCGGCCGCCTGAACAAGCAGATCGCCGACGACCTGGGCATCAGCATCAAGACGGTGGAGGCGCACCGCGCCAACATCATGGAAAAGCTCAACGCCAACACCGTGGCCGACCTGCTCAAGATCGCCCTCGGCGCGCAGACCAAGGCCTGAGCGCCCACACCCACACACGGGGCCGCGACGAGCGGCCCCGTTTGCTTGGATCCCCCGAACCCCGCCCCGGAGCCGCCCGCATGAGCGCCACCCTGATCGACGGCAAGGCCCTGTCCGAACGACTGCGCGGCGAGATCGCGGCGCGCGCCGCGGCGCTCACGGCCGCAGGCCGGCAGCCCGGGCTGGCCGTCATCCTGGTGGGCGACGACGCGGCCAGCGCCGTCTACGTGCGCAACAAGGTCAAGGCCTGCGCCGACGGCGGCTTCCACTCGGTGCTCGAGCAGTACCCCGCCAGCCTGACGCAGGCCGAGCTGCTGGCCCGCGTCGCGGCCCTGAACGCCGACCCGCGCATCCACGGCATCCTGGTGCAGATGCCGCTGCCACCGCACCTGGACGCGCTGCAGGTCATCGAAGCCATCGCGCCGGCGAAGGACGTCGACGGTTTCTCGGTGCACTCCGCCGGGCAGCTGCTCACCGGCCTGCCGGGGCTGCGCCCGGCCACGCCCTTTGGCTGCATGAAGCTGATCGAGAGCACCGGTGTGGCGCTGCGCGGCAAGCACGCCGTGGTCGTGGGGCGCAGCAACACCGTGGGCAAGCCGATGGCCCTGCTGCTGCTGCAGGCCAACGCCACCGTCACCGTGTGCCACAGCGGCACGCCCGACCTCGGGCTGCACACGCGGCCGGCCGACATCGTGGTCGTCGCCACCGGCCGCCGGCGCACGCTGACGGCCGACATGGTCAAGCCCGGTGCCGTCATCATCGACGTCGGCATCAACCGCGGCGACGACGGCAAGCTCTGCGGCGACGTCGACTTCGGCCCCGTGCGCGAGGCGCTCAGCCCCGGTGGCTTCATCACCCCGGTGCCGGGCGGCGTGGGGCCGATGACGATCACGATGCTGCTGGCCAACACGCTGCAGGCCGCCGAGGCGGCGGCCTGAGGAGGATCGCGCAATGGACATTCCGGGCAACCCGCTGCTGAACGACGCCGAGTCGACCGACTTCGCGCAGATCCGCCCCGAGCACGTGACGCCGGCGCTCGACCGCCTGCTGGCCGACGCCGAGGCCGCGCTCGAGCAGGCCGTCGGCCCTGACGTGCCGCCCGACTGGCACGCCCTCTCGGCCGTGCTCGACGTGGCGGTGGAGCGGCTGCACGCGGCCTGGGGCCACGTCTCGCACCTGCAGAGCGTGGTCGACACGCCCGAGCTGCGCGCCGCGCACACCGAGAACCTGCCGCGCATCATCGAGTTCTCCACGCGGCTGGGTGCCGACGCCCGCCTGTACGCCAAGTACAAGGCCGTGAAGGCGGCGCAGCACGATCAGCTCGACCCGGCACGCCGCAAGGCGCTGGACGACGCGCTGCGCGCCTTCGTGCTGGGCGGCGCCGAACTGCAGGGAGCTGCGCGCGAGCGCTACGCCGCCATCCAGGAGCGCGCCGGCGAGCTCTCGCAGCGCTTCGGCGAGCACGTGCTCGACGCCACCGACGCCTGGCACCTCGACGTGCCCGAGTCGCAGCTCGACGGCGTGCCCGACGACGTGAAGCAGGCCGCCCGCGAGGCCGCCGCCGCGGCCGGCGTTCAGGGCTGCCGCCTGACGCTGAAGATCCCGTGCTACCTGCCGGTGATGACGCACGCGCGCCATCGCCCGCTGCGCGAAGCGCTCTACCGCGCGTTCATGACGCGGGCCAGCGAGTTCGGCCAGCCGGCGCACGACAACAGCGCGCTGATGCCCGAGCTGCTGGCGCTGCGCCACGAGGAGGCGGCGCTGCTGGGCTACGCCACCTATGGCGAGGCGGCCCTCGTCACGAAGATGGCCCGCTCGCCCGCCGAGGTGATGGGCTTCGTGCGCGACCTCGCCCGCCGCGCGCGCCCCTTCGCCGAACAGGAGCTCGCCGAGCTGCGCGCCTTTGCCCGCGCGGCATTGGGGCTGGCCGAGCTCGAGCCCTGGGACCGCGCCTACGCCGGCGAGCAGCTCCGGCAGGCGCGCTATGCCTTCAGCTCGGAAGAGGTGCGCCAGTACTTCACCGAGCCCACGGTGCTGAAGGGCCTGTTCGCGCTGATCGAGCGGCTGTTCGAGGTCGAGATCCGCGAGACCGCGGCGCCGGTGTGGCACGGCAGCGTCCGCTACCACACGCTGTCGCGCCGCGGCCAGGTGATCGCCGGCTTCTACCTCGACCTGCACGCCCGCGCCGGCAAGCAGCAGGGCGCGTGGATGAACGAGTCGCGCAGCCGCTGGAAGCGGCCCGAGGGCCGCCTGCAGCTGCCGGTGGCGCACCTGGTGTGCAACTTTGCGCCGCCGGTGGGCGGCAAGCCGGCGCTGCTGAGCCACGAAGACGTGGTGACGCTGTTCCACGAGTTCGGCCATGGCCTGCACCACATGCTCACGCAGGTCGACGAGCTGTCGGTGGCCGGCATCAGCGGCGTCGAGCACGACGCGGTGGAGCTGCCCAGCCAGTTCATGGAGAACTTCTGCTGGGAGTGGGACGTGCTGCAGCAGCTGACCGCGCACGTCGATACCGGCGCGCCGCTGCCCCGCGCGTTGTACGAGCGCATGCTGGCGGCACGCCACTTCCAGAGCGGGCTGCAGCTGCTGCGGCAGTGCGAGTACGGCCTCTTCGACATGCGCCTGCACAGCGAGCCCGCGGCCGCCGGCGCGGTGCAGCAGGTGGCCGACGAGGTCAACGCCGAGGTGCAACCGCTTCGCTCGCCGTCGTGGGTGCGCTACGCGCACTCGTTCACGCACCTGTTCGACGGCGGCTATGCGGCCGGCTACTACGGCTACGCCTGGGCCGAGCTGCTGTCGTCCGACGCCTACGCGGCGTTCGAGGAAGCCGGCGTGTTCGACCCGGCCACCGGCAGCGCCTTCCGCGAGCACATCCTCGAGGTCGGCGGCAGCCGGCCGGCGCTGGAGAGCTTCCGGGCCTTCCGCGGGCGCGATCCGCAGATCGACGCGATGCTGCGGCACCGTGGGCTGGTCGAGGCTGCGGCCGCGATCTGAGCCGCCGCGCCACACCGCACCCTCGCCGGCCACCCACGAAGCGTGAGCTTCGTCACGCTCCGCCCCGCTGACATCCCCTGTTTCAGGCGTTGCCGTGCGGACGCGGTAGATTGCCCGCCATGTTGCCGGGATCGCCGATGAAACTCTCCGCGCGCGCCTGCCTGCCCTGGCTGGGTGGGCTGCTGCTGGCCACGGCCGCCCAGGCCCAGTACAAGGTCGTCGGCCCGGACGGCAGCGTCACCTACACCGACCGCCCGCCGGCCAGCGCCAACGCCAAGATCACCCCCATCGGCCGCACCGCACAGGCGGCGGCCGCCGCAGCCGCCGCAGCCGCCAATGCCGAGTCGGCGCTGCCACTGGAACTGCGCACCGCGATGCAACGCCACCCGGTGACGCTGTACACCGGCGACGGCTGCACGCCCTGCGACACCGGCCGGCGCCTGCTGCAGCAGCGCGGCGTGCCCTTCGTGGAGCGTCGCGTCTCCACCGACGAGGACGTCGTGGCCCTGGAGCGCCTGATCGGCGCCCGCACCGTGCCGGGCCTGACGATCGGCAACCAGCCGATCCGCGGCTTCAACGAGGTCGACTGGACCAGCTACCTCGACGCCGCCGGCTACCCCAAGCAGAGCCGCCTGCCCCGCAGCTGGCAGGCGCAGCCACCGCGCCCGCTGGTGGAACGCGCCACCGCCACCGTGGCGCCGCCGCCGGCCGCCGAGCCGGGCGAAGCCACGAGCGAGACGCCGCCACCGCCACCTCCGAGCGGCATCCGCTTCTAGCCCCGCAGCGCGGCTTCAGGCCGGCTGCAGGCGCCGCGCCAGCCACGAGCCGGCGCCCACGGCACCCCCCGCGGCCCAGAACAGTGCGGCCGCCCCCACCAGCGCACCGCTGGCGCCGAACAGCAGCGGCAGCACAGTGCTCGACGCGTTGATGATCATCGAGCGCAGCGCCAGCGCCTCGCCGTGGCGCTCGCCGGGGGTCACGTCGTGCAGCAGCGACATCACCATCGGCTGCACGCTGCCCAGCGCCAGGCCCAGCAGCACGGCGCACGCACCCATCCACAGCGGCGAGGGCGCAAATGGATACAGCGCGAACACGGCGCCGCAGCCCAGCATCGCGCTGCGCACGACCGTGGCCTCGCGCAGGCGGTGCGCCAGAAGCGGGATGGCCAGCCGCACCAGGGTGACCGACAGCGTGAACGCGCCCAGGATGAAGCCGATGGTGCCGGCGCTGAAGCCGCGCTCGTGGCCCAGCACGGGCACGGCAAAGGTGTGCACGTCCCAGCACATCGACAGCAGGCCGTTCACCCACAACAGGCGGCGGAAGGCCGGCAGCTTCAGCAGGTCCCACGCGGCGTGCCGTTCGGCGTCCGATCCCCAGGGCGCCTGCCGCGGCACCTGCCGTGCCGAGACCAGAGTGATCAGCGGCAGCGCCAGCAGCAGCGCGTAGGCCGCGGTAAACCCGGCGGCGTCGATCATGAGCCCCGCCGCCACCGGCCCGACGACATTGCTGAACGAAGGCGCCACGCCCAGCCAGCTGAAGATGCGCACACGCTCGGTGGCCGTGCCGGCGGCATGGCCAGCCGTGCGCTGGATGGCCAGCATGCCGGTGTTGGTGCCCATGCCCGTGCCGGCGGCGGCCAGGCACAGCAGCGGGAAGCGCCAGCCCTCGGGCGCCCAGGTGGACAGCAGCGCGCACAGCATGCCGACCACGGTGACGGCCACCGCCAGGCCCACCGGGCGGTGGTAGCCGTGGCGATCGGCCAGGCGGCCGGCGCGCAGCGCACTCAGCACGGCCGCACCGGCAAACAGCGCCAGCAGCAGACCCACGGCCCAGGCGCTGTAGCCCTCGCGCAGTGCCTGCAGCGGCGCCGCCAGGCGCAGGCCGGCCATCGCGGCGTGCACGCCCAGCTGGCCGGCCACCAGCGCGAGCAGCGTGCGTGTGGGCAGGCCCTGGCCGGGCTCAGCCATCCTGGCGCGCCTCGGTGGCGTCGTCGTTGTCCAGGCCCGGCAGCAGCTCGGCCACGCGGGGCTCGGGCAGGCTCTCCACGCCGCGCAGGCGGCGCTCCATGGCGCGGGTGCGCACCGAGGCGTCGTCGATGGTCTTGCTGGCCTCGTCGAGCTTCTTCTTCGTCTTGGCCAGCACGTCGCCGAACTTGCCGAACTCGGTCTTCACCGCGCCCAGCACCTCCCAGACCTCGGCCGAGCGCTTCTCGAGCGCCAGCGTGCGAAAGCCCATCTGCAGGCTGGTCAGCGTGGCCAGCAGCGTGGTCGGGCCGGTGAGCATGACCTTGAACTCGCGCTGCAGCGCCTCCAGCAGCCCGGGGCGGCGCAGCGCCTCGGCGTACAGGCCCTCGGTGGGCACGAAGAGGATGCCGAAGTCGGTGGTGTGCGGCGGGCCGACGTACTTGTCGCGGATGCTCCGCGCCTCGGCGCGCAACCGCGTCTCGATGGCCTTGGCCGCCGCCTCCACGGCCACCGGGTCGGCGCGCTCCTGGGCCTCGAGCAGGCGCTCGTAGTCCTCGCGCGGGAACTTGGCGTCGATGGGCAGCCACAGCGGAACGCCGTCGCTGCGCTGCCCCGGCAGCCGGATCGCGAACTCCACGCGCTCGCTGCTGCCCGGCAGCGTGGCCACGTTGGTGGCGTACTGCTCGGGCGTGAACACCTGCTCCAACAGGCCCGCGAGCTGCGTCTCGCCGAAGATGCCGCGGGTCTTGACGTTGGTGAGCACGCGATTGAGCGAGCCCACGTCGCGCGCCAGCGTCTGCATCTCGCCCAGGCCCTTGTGCACCTGATCGAGGCGGTCGGCCACCTGCTTGAAGCTTTCGCCCAGGCGCTGCTCGAGCGTGGCGTGCAGCTTCTCGTCGACCGTGGCGCGCATCTGGTCGAGCTTCTTCTCGTTGCCCTCCTGCAGCGCCACGAGGCGCTGCTCGACGGCCTGGCGCACCTCGGTGATGCGGCGCTCGTTGGCCTCGGACAGCTTCTGCAGCTGCTCGCCCTGGGCGTCGGCAAAGCGGCGCAGTGCGGCGTCGAGCGCCTGCTGCATCTGCGCCAGCTGCACACGGAAGGCGTCGATCTGCTCGTTCTGCGTGCGCACCGCGTCGCCGCTGGCATTGAGCAGCATCTGCTGGAAGCTGGCGAGATCGCCTCGCGTGCCCTGCGACTGCGCCAGCAGATCGTCGCGCTGGGCGCGGGACGTGCGGCCGAGCTCGTCGCGCAGCTCCCGCTCCAGCCGTTCGATCTGCGGCGCGGCGCTGTCGGGCGGCCGGCGCAGCAGCAGCACGACCAGCAGGACCAGGTTCAGCGCCAGCAGAGCCAGCGCGGCCCACGAGACGGTTTCGGGCATGGGCCTGATTGTCTCAGGCCCGCACCCTCAGCGCCGTTGCAGAACCTCGGGATTCAGCGGCGACTTCACCGCGCCGCCGGTGAGTGCCGCGATCAGGTTGTCGGCCGCCAACTCGGCCATCGCGCGGCGCGTGGCCACGGTGGCGCTGGCGATGTGCGGGGTGAGCACGACGTTGGGCACGGTCAGAAGGTTGGGGTGCACCGCCGGCTCGCCCTCGAACACGTCCAGCGCCGCAGCGGCAATGTGGCCTTCGCGCAGTGCGGCGGCCAGCGCCGCGTCGTCGACGATGCCGCCGCGCGCCACGTTGGTGAGGGTGGCGCTGCGCTTCATCTGCGCCAGTTCGGCCGCGCCGATGCTGTGGTGCGCGGCCGGCGAATACGGCAGCACCAGCACCAGGTGATCGGCCTCGCGCAGCAGCGTGGCCTTGTCGACGTAGCGGGCGCCGATCGGCGCCTCCTGCTCGGGGGCCAGGCGGCTGCGGTTGTGGTAGATCACCGGCATGCCAAAGCCCAGGGCGCCGCGCCGCGCAATGGCCTGGCCGATGCGGCCCATGCCCAGGATGCCCAGCGTCGCGCCGTGCACGTCGGAGCCGGTGAACATGTCGTAGCGCCACTTGGTCCACTCGCCGCGGCGCAGGAAATGCTCGCTCTCGGCCATGCGGCGGGCCGCGGCCATCATCAGCGCAAAACCGAAGTCGGCGGTGGTCTCGGTCAGCACGTCGGGCGTGTTGGTGCACAGCACGCCGGCCGCCGTGCAGGCCGGCACGTCGAAGTTGTTGAAGCCCACCGCCATGTTGGCCACCACCCGCAGGCCCGGGCAGGCGGCCAGCACCTCGGCGTCGATGCGCTCGCTGCCGGTGGTGAAGGCGCCCACCTTGCCCTGCAGCCGCTCGATCAGCTGCGGCTTCGTGAACACCGTGTCGGCGTCGTTGGTCTCGACCTCGAAATGCTGACCGAGGCGCGCCACGGTCTCGGGGAACACGGCACGGGCCACCAGCACGGCAGGCTTGCTCATCGCGAACGGTCTCCTCAGACGAACCAGATGAAGGTCATCACCACGAACAGCGGGATCAGCACCGCCCCGCTCCACAGCATGTAGCCGAAGAAGCTGGGCATGGCCACGCCGCGGTCTTCGGCGATGGCCTTGACCATGAAGTTGGGCGCGTTGCCGATGTAGGTGTTGGCGCCCATGAACACGCTGCCGGCCGAGACGGCGGCCAGCACCGCGGCGCCGCTGGTCATCAGCACCGCCGGGTCGCCGCCGGCGAGGTTGAAGAACACCAGGTAGGTGGGCGCGTTGTCGAGAAAGCTCGACAGCGCGCCGCTCAGCCAGAAGTAGGCCCAGGGGAGCGGCTGCCCGGCCTCGTTGGCGACGGCGCCCGCCACAGCCGCGAACGGCCCGGCGGCGCCGGCCCGCAGCATCGCCAGCACCGGGATCATCGTCACGAAGATGCCGACGAAGAGCTTGGCCACCTCGGCCATCGGCGCCCAGGAGAACTGGTTCTTCTCGCGCACGCCCTTGGGTGTGATGGCCAGCGAGACGGCGATCACCACCAGCAGCAGCACGTCGCGCACCAGTGCCTGCAGTTCCACGGGCGTGCCGAAGACATCGAAGCGCACGCCGGGCTTCCACAGGCCGCTCATCAGCACCAGGCCCACCACGGCCGCCAGCGGCAGCAGGTTGATGGCGCCTTCGAGGCCGAAGCCCTCGGGCTTGCGCGTGTCGGGCGTGGGGTCGACGGGCAGCGTGCCTTCCCGGCTGTAGAACCAGCGGTCCACGAAGTAGAAGATCGTCAGCAGCGAGACCAGCATGAACAGGGTCTCCGGGAACAGGTGCTTCAGCGTCCAGGTGAACTCCACGCCCTTCAGGAAGCCCAGGAACAGCGGCGGGTCGCCCAGAGGCGTGAGCGCACCGCCGGCATTGCTGACGGTGAAGATGAAGAACACCACCACGTGCGCGCGGTGCTTGCGGTTGTCGTTGGCACGCAGCAGCGGGCGGATCAGCAGCATCGAGGCGCCGGTGGTGCCCATGAAGCTGGCCAGGAACGAGCCGGTGGCCATCAGGCCGACGTTGGTGAGCGGGCTGCCTCGCAGGTTGCCGCGCACGTAGATGCCGCCGGCTGCGGTGAACAGCGCCGTCAGCAGGATGATGAACGGCAGGTACTCCGCCACCAGCGCATGCACCAGCGCACCGCCGGTGAGCCCGGGGCCGAACACGGCCGCGAAGGGCAGCAGGAAAAGCAGCACCCAACCGGCGGTGATCTTGCCGAAGTGGTGGTGCCAGACCTGCGGCGCCAGCAGCGGGAACAGCGCGATCGACAGCAGCACGCCGGCAAAGGGCAGGCCCCACCAGGCCGAGAGCGCGGCGCCGTTCAGCTCGGCCGCCTGGGCGGCGGCGGGCATCAGCGTCGCGAGTGCCGCCAGCATGGGCAGGGAGCGCGGGCCAAGGCGCCGCCAGGTGTTCAGGGTCATGGTGATGGTGGGCACGGCGCCCACTTGGCGGGGCCGGCGATTCTAGGAATCGCCACCTGAGCCAAAGCTGACCCTGGGGTCAAGCGAGGAACCGGACAAACCCGGACACGGGCTCTCGCTCGGTGACCAGCGTGTTCTCCACCGCCGCCGGATCGGCAAAGCCCAGCGACATGCCGCAGACGACGGTCTGCCCGTCACCCAGGCCCAGGTGGCGCGCGATGATGCGGTGGAACTGCGTGAACGCCGCCTGCGGGCAGGTGTCCAGGCCGCGGGCGCGCGCCGCGACCATGACGCTCTGCAGGAACATGCCGTAGTCCAGCCACGAGCCCTGCTGCATGACGCGGTCGATGGTGAACATCAGGCCTACCGGCGCGCCGAAGAAGTCGTAGTTCCTGGCGTGCTGCTCGTGCATGCGGGCCTTGTCCGTCTTGGCGATGCCAAGCAGGCCGTACAGGTCCCAGCCCACCTTGCGGCGGCGGTCGATGTAGGGGCTCTGCCACTCGGTCGGGTAGTAGGCGTAGGACTCGGTGTGGCGGGCGCGCTCGGCCGGGTCGTCGTAGGCGGCGCGGATCTCGCGCGACAGCGCCGCCTTGGCCTCGCCCGTGAGCACGTGCACCTGCCAAGGCTGCGTGTTGGTGCCGCTGGGCGCGCGCGACGCCACGGCCAGGATCTGCTCGATCGTCTCGCGCGGCACCGGCGTCGGCAGGAAGGCGCGGATGGAGTGGCGGCTGGTGATGGCGTGGTCGGCGGCGGCGATCGATTCGGGCGTGGGATTCATGCGGTGCTGTCGTGGCGGACGAGGGGTTCGAGCACGGCGCGCAGCGCTTCCGGCAGCGGCACCGGACGCCGCGTGACGCGGTCGACGTAGACATGGGTGAACTGGCCGATGGCGGCGGTGAGCGCCGCGTCGCCACCGAAGAGGCCGATGCCGTAGCGCACGCTGGAGCGGCCGAGCTGCTCCACGCGGATGCCCGCCGTCACCATCTGCGGAAAGGCCAGGCTGTCGAAGTAGTGGCACTGCGTGTGCACGACGAGGCCGATCACGCTGCCGGCGTGGATGTCCAGTGCGCCGGCCTCGATGAGCATGCGGTTCACCGCGGTGTCGAACAGGCTGTAGTGGACGACGTTGTTCAGGTGGCCGTAGACGTCGTTGTCCATCCAGCGCGTGGCGATGGGCGCGAAGTGCACGAAGGCCTCGCGGCCCTGCGGCTGCGGGCGGGCAGCGCTCATGCGGCCACCTGCCGAGCCTGTTGCCAGCCTTGCCACGACTCGAGCGCCAGCTCCAGCGTGCGGCGCTGCACGGCCACCGTCGTGTGCAGCTCGCGGCCGTAGCCGCCGGCCATCGACAGCGCCACCGGGATGCCGCGGCGGCGCAACTCGGCGAGCACGCGGCGGTCGCGCTCGGCCAGGCCGTCGGTGCTGAGCTTCAGGCGGCCCAGGCGGTCGTTCTCGTGCGGGTCGGCACCGGCCAGGTAGAAGGCCAGGCCCGGCAGCGCAACGGCCTGCTGTTCGAAGGCCTTGGCCAGCGCGGTATCGAGCGCCGCCAGGTAGGGCTCGTCGGTGCAGCCGTCGGGCAGCTCGACATCCAGATCGCTGGCCTCCTTGCGGAACGGGAAGTTCTTCGCCCCGTGCAGCGACAGCGTGAACACCGTGTCGTCGTCGCGGAAGATGCTGGCCGTGCCGTTGCCCTGGTGCACGTCGAGGTCGATCACCATCACGCGCAGCAGTGCCCGGCGCGCGCGGTGCCACTCGGCCTGCATCAGGCGCGCGGCCACGGCCACGTCGTTGAACACGCAGTAGCCCGATCCCTTGTGCGCGTAGGCGTGGTGCGTGCCGCCGGCCAGGTTCGCGGCCACGCCGTCGGGCCCGTCGCCGGCGCCGCCGAACAGGGCCGCCCGCGCCGCCGCGATGCTGGCACCCACCGAGCGCCGCGCGCGCTCGACCATGCGTTCGCTCCAAGGAAAGCCGATCTCGCGCTGCTGCGCGGCGGTGGTCGTGCCCTGTGCGACGGCCTCGATCCAGGCCGGCTCGTGCGCCAGGGCCAACTCGCCGTCGCTGGCCGGCGGGGCCTCGGCCACGCGGATGCCCGGCATGCTGGCCTCGGCGGCCTCGCGCAGCAGCCGGTACTTCGTCATCGGGAAAGGATGCCCCGACGGCAGAGGCAGCACGAAGGTGTCGGAGTGGAAGGCGAGCACGGCGGCGGATTCTAGGAAGCCGCCCCTAGTTTGTTGCGGCGCAGCAAAAACCGCTTGATCACTCGCGGGAGAACCCTATACTCCGGCTCATGTTGCAGCGCAGCAATCGCGGATCGGGTCCCCGGCCAGCGACGAAGAGCAGCGCGGTGCGACGGTTCCTGTCCCCGTTCATCCACTGACTCTCCAGGAGATCCGCATGACCACGTCCTTCACCCCCGAGCAATTCCTGGCCGCCCAGAAGGCCTCCGTCGAGACCCTCTTCGGCCTCACCACCAAGGCCTTCGAAGGCATGGAGAAGCTGGTCGAGCTGAACCTGCAGGTCGCCAAGACCAGCCTGAGCGAAGCCGCCGAGACCACCTACGCCGCGATGTCCGTCAAGGACGCGCAGGAACTGCTGGCGCTGCAGGCCGGCCTGCTGCAACCGGCCGCCGAGAAGGCCGCCGCCTACAGCCGCCACCTGTATGACATCCTGGCCGGCACCGGCGCCGAGTTCACCAAGACCGCCGAGTCGCAGATGGCCGACAGCCAGAAGAAGGTCCTGGCGCTGGTCGACACCGCCGTCAAGAACGCCCCGGCCGGCACCGAGAGCGCCGTCGCCCTGGTGAAGTCGGCCGTCGCTGCCGCCAACAACGCCTACGAAAGCGCCCACAAGGCTGCCAAGCAGGCCGCCGAGGTGGCCGAGGCCAACTTCGCTGCCGTCACGGCCACCGCCGTCACGGCCACGAAGGCGGCCACGCCGAAGGCCAAGCGCGCCGCCTGAGCCCCGCGCAACGCGCCTCCGAAGCCCCGCCCCGGCGGGGCTTCTTGCATTCGGGAGCGGCAAAGCCGCGTCGCGGCCTCCGGGTTGCGGAGGCCCTGCCCGGGCCGCGGCCGCAGTACGATTCGCGGCAGGCAGTACCCGATGTTGCAGTCCCCCGCTCCCGAACCGCTGCGCCAGCGCGCCTACCGCAGCACAGCCGCCCGGCCCCTGGGCCATCCGGCCTTGCGCGACCTGCTCGAGCAGGCCCGGGACCGCAACGCAGTCGAGAACATCACCGGCCTGCTGGTCTACCACGAGGGCTGCTTCGTGCAGTGGCTCGAAGGCCCGGCCAGCGGCATCGAGCGAGTCTGGCGCTCCATCCAGGCCGACTGGCGCCATACCGACGTCGAGGCGCTGCCCACCCCGTGGACGCCGCACCGCCTGTTTCCGCAGTGGCACATGCGGCTTGCCAGCAGCGAACTGCCGGCCGCCGAAGCCGATGCCGTCCCAGTGGAGCCGCTGGCCCTGCGTACCCTCAACCGCCACGCCGACATCGCGCCGGACTTCATGCAGGGCATCGCCTTCTGGCGGGCCCTGCCACCGCCCGAAGCGATGGCGTTGACGCTGTGCCGTGGCGACGAGGCGGATGTCGCCCGCCTGCGCGACCTGGTGCTCGAGCAGCGGCCGATGCTCAGCGCCCTGGGCTGGCACCTCGTGGGGCCCGTCTCGCGAGCCATGGGCGAGATGTGGATGGACGATCGCCTCCAGGGCATCGAGCTCGTGCTCGGCCAGGGGCGGCTGCAGCTGCTGGTTCGCAACGTGGCAGGCCTACGCCCGCGCCAGGTGCCACGCCCCGACCGGCGGGCCCTCGTGGCCCCGGCACCGGGCGAGCAGCACCTGGCGGGCGCCACCTTTGCCGCCGTCGCACTCGACGCCGCCGGCTGGCAGGTGAACTTCGCGTTCCCGCGCGACGACGGCGAACTGGTCGACGCGCTGCGCCAGAAGGACTACGCGGTGCTGCACCTCGCGCAGAGCGCGGTGTTCGCGCGCGATGACCGGCTCAACGAACTCGCCGCCTCCATCCGCCATGTCCGCCAGTCGATGGTGCGGCCGGCGCTGCGGGTCCTGGTCAGCGGCCGCGCCTTCGCCGAGCAGCCCGGGCTCGCCGACATCGTCGGCGCCGACGGTGACGGCGAGGCCCACGGCACCGACGCCAACGACCTGCAGGCCATGCTGCGCTGGGCCGGAACCCGTGGCTGGCTGCCCGAGGCGGCCGCCGCCCCGGCCGCGACGGACACCGCGGCGGCCCGGCTGCTGCGCGGCCATGCCCTCGACGGGTCGGATCCTCACTACCGCGGTTGATCGCGCTTGATCCCGGCTGACGGCGGCTCCCGCCCGCCCTGGCCGGATCAGCGCGTGTCGGGCCGGGCCAGCGCCTGCAGCTTGGCCTTGATCTCGGGCAGCAGTTCGGCCGCCTTCTCGCGGCCGGCCCGGATGGCGCGCACCCGCGCCGTGAAGTCGGCGCTGCCCACGCCCACCAGTGCCGGGCGCAGCACCACGTCGGCCTCGCGCAGCTCGAAGCGGTTGATGCTCTTGCCCATGATGGCGAAGGTCTGCAGCAGCAGCTTCATCGTGCCGTCGGTGGCGGCGCCGTCGGGTGGCGTCGAGATGTCCACCGCGATCACCATCTCGGCGCCCATCTCGCGCGCAAAGCGCACCGGCACCGGCGACACCAGGCCACCGTCGACGAACTCACGATCGCCGATCTTCACCGGCTGGAACACCGCCGGCACCGAGCTCGA
The DNA here is from genome assembly GCA_027483705.1 of Rubrivivax sp. Lineage (GTDB taxonomy): Bacteria > Pseudomonadota > Gammaproteobacteria > Burkholderiales > Burkholderiaceae_C > Rubrivivax. The sequence goes on along the minus strand of JAIXTY010000225.1, from coordinate 3,025 downwards.
GGCGCGCACCGCCGTGCCGGTGTCGCCACGGCGGAACAGCACGCCGGCGCCGTTGTCCAGGTCGGTGGCCACGATGCCCAGCGGCATCTTCATCTGCTCGATCAGCAGGCCGCCGGTCTGCTCGCGCACGTAGCGCGCCAGGGCCTCGCCGCGGATCAGGCCGCGGCTCGGGAAGGCCCAGTCGGTGATGGCGCCTTCGTCCATGGTGAGCGCCATCGAGGCCAGCTCGGTGCCCGTCTTGCCGTGCGCATACAGCGCCGCCACCAGGCTGCCGGCCGAGGTGCCGACGACGAGATCGGGCCGGATGCCGGCTTCCTCGAGCACCTGGATCACGCCGATGTGGGCAAAGCCGCGCGCCGCACCGCCGCCGAGCGCCAGGCCCAGGCGGGGCGGCCGCTTCGGCACCGGCGGCGGCGCCGGCGGTGGAGGCGGCGGCACCGGCGCCGGCGCGGCGGGCGGGGCCACCGGCGCGGTCTGGCAACCCGCCAGCGCCAGCAGGGCCGAGGCCAGAAAGACACGTCGGGACATGCGCGGATTGTAGGGAGCGGGCCCGGCCCTCCCGTCTACATGCATTTGGAGATATAAGAAGATTCCGATTCTGTATTTCCAGGCATGAAGACAAGTTCCTACAGTCGCGGCTTCCGTGCCCGGGTGGCGCGGCGCCTGCCATGAAGATCCGCGACCTCGACCTCTCCGACAACCCGATCAACGCCGAGCACCAGGCCCTCGGGCTGCCGCCGGTGGAGCGCGAGCTGTCGCGGGCCGCCGAGCACCCGGTGCTGCGCGTGGCGATGTGGTCGGTGCTGCTGCTGCTGGCCGGCGTCACGCTGTGGCTGGGCGCCCGCCTGGCGCAGACCCACGACAGCGTGCACCTCGTCGCGCAGGTGCTGCAGTCCGAGGCCTTCTGGTGGGCCGTGCTGGTGGGCCTGATCGCCCAGGCCGTGGACGGCGCGCTGGGCATGGCCTACGGCATCACCTCCACCAGCTTCCTGCTCGCCACGGGCTCCAGCCCGGCGGTGGCCAGCGCCAGCGTGCACATCGCCGAGGTTTTCACCACCGGGGTCTCGGGCGTGGCGCACATCAAGCTCGGCAACGTCAGCCGGCAGCTGTTCCTGCGGCTGCTGCTGCCGGGTGTCGTCGGTGCCACCGCCGGCGCCTGGCTGCTGTCGAGCATCGATGCTGCGGTCATCAAGCCCTTCGTCGCCGGCTACCTGCTGCTGATGGGCCTGTACGTGCTGAGCAAGGCCTTCCGCGCGCGCCGCAAGGCCAGCGGCGAGCCGCGCCACGTGGCCAAGCTCGGCCTCGTCGGCGGCTTCGTCGACGCGGTGGGCGGCGGTGGCTGGGGCCCGGTGGTCACGACCACACTGGTGGGCACCGGCCACGACCCGCGCATGACCATCGGCTCGGTGAACCTGGCCGAGTTCTTCCTCACCTTCGTGAGCGCCGGCGTGTTCACCTGGCTGGTGGACGACACGCCCTGGCCCACGGTGGCCGGCCTGGTGGTGGGCGGCCTGTTCGCCGCGCCGCTGGCCGCGCAGATGACGCGCTGGCTGAACACCCGCACGCTGCTCGTGCTGGTGGGCCTGGTCATCGTCGCCATCAGCAGCTTCAACCTCTGGCGCGCCCTCGGCTGACGCCCCCGGAACGCCCGCCCAACACGCCATGTACCGCTACACCGACTTCGACCGCCACTTCGTGCGTGCCCGCGCCGCGCAGTACCGCGACCAGCTCCAGCGCAACCTGGCCGGCGAGCTCTCCGACGACGAGTTCCGCCCGCTGCGCCTGCAGAACGGCTGGTACGTGCAGCGGCATGCGCCCATGCTGCGCGTGGCGGTGCCGTACGGCGAGCTCTCGGCGCGGCAGCTGCGGCAGCTGGCGCGCATCGCCCGCGAGTTCGACCTGCAGGACGAAGGCCTGCCCACCCAACGCGGCGGCTTCGGCCACTTCACGACGCGTCAGAACATCCAGTTCAACTGGATCCCGCTGGCCAGGAGCGCCGACGTGATGGACCTGCTGGCCGAAGTCGACATGCACGGCATCCAGACCAGCGGCAACTGCATCCGCAACATCACCACCGACGCGCTGGCCGGCATCGCGCCCGACGAGCTCGTGGACCCGCGCCCCTATGCCGAGCTGCTGCGCCAGTGGAGCACGCTGCACCCGGAGTTCGCCTTCCTGCCGCGCAAGTTCAAGATCGCCATCCACGGCGCGCAGGAAGACCGCGCCGCCACCGCCTGGCACGACATCGGCCTCACGCTGGTGAAGAACGACGCCGGCGCGGTGGGCTTCCGCGTCGCCGTGGGCGGTGGCATGGGGCGCACACCGGTCATCGCCACCGAGCTGAACGCCTTCGTGCCCTGGCAGGACATCCTCGTCTACATCGAGGCCATCGTGCGCGTCTACAACCTGCACGGCCGCCGCGACAACATGTACAAGGCGCGCATCAAGATCCTCGTGCGCGCCGAGGGCCAGCGCTTCGTCGACGACGTCAACCGCGAGTACGCCGCGCTGGCCGCCGACCCGGCCACGCCGCGCCTGCAGCAGGCCGAGTTCGACCGCGTGGCCGCCGGCTTCACGGTGCCGCCGCTGCCCGATGTGCAGGACGAGCCGCCGCACGAGCCGCTGCCCGCCTTCGAGCGCTGGCAGCAGCGCAACGTGCACGCGCACCGCATCGCCGGTTTCCGCGCCGTGACGCTGTCGCTCAAGCGAGCGGGCCTGCCGCCCGGCGACGTGACGGCCGAGCAGATGGACGGCGCCGCAGCGCTGGCCGAGCGCTTCAGCGCCGGCGAACTGCGCGTCACGCACGACCAGAACCTGCTGCTGCCCTGGGTGCCGGCGCACGAGCTGCGCGCGCTGTGGCTGGCGGCACGCGAGGGCGGCTTCGCCACGCCCAACATCGGCCTGCTCACCGACATGATCGCCTGCCCCGGCGGCGACCTGTGCGCGCTGGCCAACGCGCGCTCCATCCCTATCGCGGCGGCGCTGGCCGAGCGCTTCGACGACCTCGACCGCCTGCACGACATCG
>JAIXTY010000318.1 GCA_027483705.1 Rubrivivax sp. | reverse complement strand
GCGCGCGTGCGCGGTGCGGTGGCCGCGGTGTTCGGCCGGCAGGCTGTTGGGCGGGCCGCCGGCGCCCAGCACGCTCCAGGCCTGCGCCACGAGGTCGATGCGGCACTCGGCCGCGGCGGCCGTGCCCAGCGGCGTGCCGTCGTCGAAGAAGGCGCGGCGGTACCACGCGCCGTCCCAGCCGTGGCGCGCCAGCGCCCGCTGCCAGCCACGGGCGGCGTCGCGCCAGCGGGCCGCGCGCTCGGGCTCGCCGCGGGCCCGGGCCAACGGCGCGTAGCCGCGCACCAGGTCGCACAGGAACCAGGCGAGCCAGACCGATTCGCCCCGGCCCTCGGGCCCGACGCGGTTCATGCCGTCGTTCCAGTCACCACCGCCCATCAGCGGCAGCCCGTGGGCGCCGCTGGCCAGGCTGCGGTCGAGGGCGCGCGCGCCGTGTTCGTACAGCGTGGCCGGCGCGCCGGTGGGCTGCAGCACCTGGTAGCTGTCTTCAGCGCCGGGCAGCAGCTCGTCGCCGTGCAGGAAGGGTTCGCACTCGTCGAGCAGCGCGGCGCTGCCGCTGTGGCGCAGCTGGTGCAGCAGCGCGTGGGGCAACCACAGGCGGTCGTCGCTGAAGCGTGTGCGCGGGCCGGCACCGGTGTCGGGGTGCCACCAGTGCTGCACGTCGCCCTCGGCGTACTGGCGGGCGGCGGCGCGGTGCAGCTGCGCGGGCAGCAGCGCGGGGTCGTGCAGCACGAGCGCCATGCTGTCCTGCAGCTGGTCGCGAAAGCCGTAGGCCCCGCCCACCTGGTGGAAGCCGGCCCGCGCCCACAGCCGACAGGCCAGCACCTGCAGCGGCAGCCAGTGGTTGACGAGCGCGTCGAACAGCGGGTCGGGGCTGTTCACCTGCACGGCGCCGGCCAGCTGCTGCCACTGGGCCCGCGTGGCCGACTCGGCGGCGGCCGCGTCCTGCCGAACGGCCGCCTGGCCCAGGGCCTGCGCGGCCTCTGCCGATTCGGCGTGGCCGATCGTGAACACCACCTCGGCTTCCTCACCCGGTGCGAGCCGCAGCGCCACGGCGGCCGCGGCGCAGGGGTCGAGGCCGGCACCGGCTCGCTGCAGCAGCCGCTGCGGCAGCCGTGGGCGGCCGGCACTGTCGAACAGCTCGCGGCGGTCGCAGGTCCAGTCGAGCGCCAGCGGCGCCGGTGCGCCGCGGACCTGCACGCCGAGAAAGGCGGTATGGCCGCCGCGGCCGCCCTGGCCGTCGAGTTGCGTGGCCAGCAGCAGGCCGGGCTCGCCGTCGACCCCCGCGGCCCAGGCGGTGGCGACGCTGGCGCGGTCGCTGCGCACACAGCCCAGCAGCCACTCCACCAGGCCGGCCACGCGCAGCAGCGCGTCGTGCGGCCCGCGGTGCTGCAGCACCAGCCGCAGGCGCTTGAGGGCGTGGCCGCCGTCCACGCACCAGTGGGCCTGCAGCTGCAGGAACTCGCGGCCGTCGGCTTGGGCCAGGGTCTGCGTGATCGACGTCAGCCCCGGCGCATGCCGCACGCTGCAGCCGGCGTCGCTGCGGTCGTCGCCGACGGTCCAGCAGCGGCCGCTGCGGCGGTCCTGCACGACGAAGCGCTCGCCGTTCATGCCGGCCAGCTCGTCGTTGCCCCAGGCGGTGAGCTGGTGCAGGCGGCTGTTGCCGGCCCAGGTGAAGCTGCCGCCGGCCTCGGACACCAGGGCGCCGAAGCCGGGGTTCGCGAGCACGTTGACCCACGGCCGCGGCGTCGGCGTGTCCGCGCCGGTGTCGAAGCCGCAGGCGCCGTCGGCCTCGTCGAAGCTCACGCGGGGCGCGCGCGGCGCAGGGCCGGCGGGGCGAGCCGGGGCGTCGAGCGGCTCGGCCGGCACGGCCAGCGCCTCCAGGCGGGCCTCGTCGTGGCGGCTGCACCAGTCGTCGATCTGCTCGGCCAGCGGGTGGCCGTCGGCGCGCAGACGCACGCGCGCCAGCTGGGCCAGGCCGGTGCGCTCGTCGGCCGACAGCTCGTCGGCCAGCCACACGTGCAGCTCGCCGCTGCCGAGCGGCGTGACGGCCTCGGCGGCCTCGTGCCGTTGCTGCTCGCGCAGCGCCAGGAGCGCGTGCTGCAGCGGCATCGCATAGGAGCGCGGCTCGTGGTTCAAGACCACGAGGTCCACCACGAGACCACCACGCGCCCAGCCCTGCAGTCCGCGCAGCAGCAGGCGCAGCAGCGGCAGCCCGCGGGCGAGCCCGATGCGCAGCAGCAGGATCGGCCGCTCGCCCGACAGGCCCAGGCGCCAGTAGGCGTGGCGGTTGCAAGGCCGGCCGGCCGACGGTGGGCGGGTACCCGTCAGCAGCAGCGCGGTCGCCAGCTGCTGCAGCCGCTCGGCCCCGGCGGGCACGGCGGGCGGCTCCTCGGCCGCCACGGGGCCGTCGGCGCGCAGCGAGTCCACCAGGGCCTGCAGCGCGACGAGGTCGGTGCCGGCGGCGGTGGCCAGCAGCCAGTGCGCGGTGCCGTGGGGCGGCAGCTGCAGCGTCTGCGACAAGGCCACCACCGGGTCCAGCCCGGTGGCGAGCGGGCCGCTGGGCACCTCGGCGGTGTCGAAGTCGGCGCGGGGCTCGTGCGCGCCGCGGCGGCGGCCGCGCCAGCGGGCGCGGTCGGCCAGCGGCTGCGCGCTCGCGCCGCCGGCGCCGTCGGCGCGCAGCACCAGGTGCACGCCGTGCCAGGCCGGTTCGGCGTCGCGCCGCGGCCGTCGTGTGAACCACAGGGCCTGCTGCGCGGCGTCCCAGCGGGTCTCGATGAACAGGTTGGCGAAGCCCGGGTGCATCTCGTCTGCCCGCGCCGTCGACAGGCAGGGCTCGAAGGCCGACATCAGCTGCACGAGCTGCGCCTGCGCCGAGGTGTTCCACAGCTCGACGCGTCGCAGCTCGACATCGCGCCCGGGCTCCACCCACACCGTGCAGCGGCTGCGGAGCTCGGGCCAGGTGGCCATGAACACGGCCTCGGCGGCGGCAAAGCGTGTGCGGTACTGAGCCCTCTCGTCGCCGCCCGGATGCAGCGTCAGCGACACCGGCACGGCCCCGGGGTGCCGACGCAGCCACAGGAAGTGGCCGTGGCCGTCGCGCAGCAGGTCGTCGCGGTGGCGCGAGAGCTCGACCTCGCCGCAGCGGCTGTCGCCGGCGCCACCGGGCCGCAGCGCCATCGCGTGGTGGCCGTTGGACAGCAGCAGCGTCGGCGGCAGCGCCAGGCGCCGTGGGTCGAGCCAGTCGCCGTCGGCATGGGGGGTGTCGGGGCGCGGGCCGGGGCCGTTGTCGTCGTCGCGCAAGGGCACGGGCAGCACCTCGTGCGGCACGCGCTCCTGCAGCAGCGCCGCCACCGCGACCAGCGCCGGCTCGGCCATGCCCCAGCGCCGCGGCCGCCTGCCCAGCAGCACCACCGCCAGCGCGGCCAGCACCATGCCCTGGTGATGCGCCATGCTGGTCTGCACGAGCACGGGCTGGCCGTCGGGGCCGCGGCGGCCGGGGCTGTCGTCAAGGGCTTCGACGAAGCCCTCGTTACCGCGGGCGCCCAGGGCCTCGAGGCGGCGCAGGTTGGCCACGGCCGCGGCCGGGTCCACCATCGCGGCCAGCGCGCTGGCGTAGGGCGCGATGACACGCTCCTCGGGCGGCGTGCGCCGCATCGCCAGGCGTGGCACGCCCTGCGGCCCGTACTGGTAGGCCAGCGTGGCGTCGACCTCGGCGCGCGCGCACTCGCTCTGGCCCCAGGGCAGCGAGAGCCTCGCGCCGTGGTGCTGCTGCTCCACGACGGCCATGCGCGCGGCGCGGCCGAGCAGGCTGTCGGCGGGCTCGTCGAGCACCAGCGCCGGCATCAGGTACTCGAACATCGAGCCCGACCACGAGCGCAGCCCCACCTCGCGGCCCGCAGCCTGCAGCGGGCGGCCCAGCGCCGCCCAGTGCGTGACCGGCACGTCGCCCTTGGCGATGGCCCACAGGCTGGCGCCGCGCGCCTCGGAGGCCAGCAGGTCGTAGTGGGCCTCGTCGGCCTGCTGCTCGGCGACGCGCCAGCCGATGTGGAACAGGCGCCGCCGCGTGTCGTACAGAAAGCCGAAGGCCGGCTCGTGCGCCAGGGCCCGACAGCGCGCCGCGGCCTGCGCCAGGCGGGCGCGGTGCGCGGCCGAGGGCCAGGTCGGGGTGGCCTGCCAGCGCGTGGGGTGCGGGCGCGCGGCCTCGTCCAGCGCGGCTGCGGTGGCCAGCAGGTGCAGGCACAGGTTGCCGCTGTCCACCACCGACACGTAGGCCGGCGGCAGCGCCTGCAGCGTGCCGGTGTCGATCCAGTTCAGCACGTGGCCCTGGTGGCGCGGCAGCCGTGCGAGCGTGGCCAGCGTGGCCTCGAGCCGGTCGAGCAGTTGGGCCACGTCGATCCACCCGAAGGCCCGCGCCGACACCAGCGCCAGCAGATACAGGCCGATGTTGGTGGGCGAGGTGCGCGTCGCCACCCAGGGCCGCGGCACCGCCTGCACGTTGTCGGGCGGCAGGTGGTTCGTGCTCTCGCCGACCTGCCGCTCGAAGAAGCGCCAGGTGTCGTGGGCCACGCCCTGCAGGTAGCGCCGGTCGCGTGGCGACAACCGGGGCGCGCCCGCCCGCGGCACGTGGCCGGCCAGCATCACCGACAGCGGCTGCAGCGCCCACAGCAGCGCGAGCCCGATGGCCAGGCCGGGCGCGGGGGTGTCCAGCCCCAGCAGCACCGCCAGGCTCAGCCCGGCGCCGACGGGGGCCAGGGCCTGGTGCCAGCCGGCGGGCACGGCTTGCAGCAGGTCGGCCCGGGTCCACTGCAGCAGGTGGCGGCGGCTGACCGTGCTGCGCCACAGCGCCAGGCCGATGGCGCCGAGCTGCGAGGCCGCCTGGCGGGGCCACACCGCCAGCTGCCACAGCGTGGCCAGGGCGGCCCGGCCCAGCTCGGCCCCGGCGCTGCGCAGGAAGTGGGGCCAGGCCAGGTCGTCGCGGCTCGGCGCCAGGCCCGCCAGCGCCGCCAGCATCGGCCCGGTGCCGAAGGCCGCCAGGCCCAGCGCCAGCGCCTCCAGCGGAGCTAGCCCTACGCCCAGCAGCGACAGCGCCAGCAGCCCGAGCGCCATCGGCGCCACCAGCGAGCGCCGCAGGTTGTCGAGCATCTTCCACACGCCGAGTGCCGGCAGGCCGTGGCGGCGGGGCCGCAGCAGCAGCGGCAGCAGCTGCCAGTCGCCACGGATCCAGCGGTGCGCGCGGGCGGCGGCGACGTCGGGGTGGTCCGGCGCGGGCTCGGCCAGGGCGAGGTCGCCGACGCGACCGCAGCGCGCCAGCGTGCCTTCGAGCAGATCGTGGCTCAGCACCTGGCCCTCGGGCAGGCGGCCGCCCAGCACGGCGTGCAGCGCGGTGACGTCGAGCAGGCCCTTGCCGGTGTAGGTGGCCTCGTCGAAGAGGTCGCCGAAGACGTCGGACGCCGCCGTGTTGTACGGGTCGTGCCCCAGCACACCCGCAAACAGCCGGTGGAACGGCGTGCGCGCGCCCGTGGCCGGCGCGGACAGGTCGAGCCGGGGCTGCAGGATGGCGTGGCCGGCAACGACGCGGCGCGCGATCGGGTCGATGCGCGGCCGGTTCAGCGGGTGCGCGGCCACGCCCACCAGCGAGCGCAGCACGCCGGGCGGCAGCTGCGTGTCGCTGTCGAGCGTGAGCACGTGGCGCGTGCCCCCGCGCGGGCGCGACAGGTCGCCCAGCTCCAGGAACGGCGACGCGCCCGCAGGCAGCGCGAGCCAGCCGATCAACTGCTCGAGCTTGCCGCGCTTGCGCTCCCAGCCGATCCAGCGGCGCTCGCTCTCGCTCCAGCGCCGGGGCCGGTGCAGCAGCAGGAAGCGGCGGCCGGGCGCGTCGGCCTCCAGCGGCGCCGCGGCGTGCCGCAGCTCCAGCGCGTCGAGCGCACGCCGGGCCGCGGCCAGCAGCGCGGCGTCGCCGGGCTGCGTCTGGGCGTCGGCATCGGTCCAGTCGCTGAGCAGCGCGTACTGCGCCTGCGGCTCGCGGCTGGCCAGGTGGTGGCGCTCCAGCTGCGCGGCCAGCGCGGCGATGCCGGGTTCGTCGGCCAGCATCGCCGGCACGACCACGAGCACGCGTTCGCCAGCCGGGATGCCGGTGGCCAGCGCCAGGCGTGGCGCGTGCCGCGGCGGTGTCCACTCGCCCAGCAGGCGGTGCATCAGCGCCGCCACCACGTCGCTGGCCGGGGCCAGCGCCAGCAGCCCGAGCAGCGACAGCGCCACCGCGCCCAGGCCCGCGGCCGCCGGCGCGCGCGCCAGCAGGGCCAGCACCAGGCCGATGCTGCCCAGGCCCAGCACCAGCAGGTACAGCGCCAGGGCGTGCCGCGCCGCCCACGCCACCAGACGCGGCTGCGGCGCCAGACCCAGGGCCTGGCGCAAGGCATCGCGCCCGGGGCCGGCCAGCCAGTGGCCGGCGGCTTCGGTCGGCGCGGCGGCCGCGCCCGGCGCGGCGCCTTGCGCGGCCTCCTGCATGCGCTGGGCGAGTTCGCGGGCCACCGCCGATTCGGCCCAGCCCGCCTGCCAGGCCAGCTGTTCGACGCCGTGCAGGTGGTTGTCCTGCGTGGCCTCGGCCTCGGCGGCGAACACCGGCAGCGGGGCAAGCACCTGCACGAGCCGGCTCGCGCCGGCCACCAGCGTGCGCCAGTCGGTGCGCGCCAGCGCCTGCAGCGAACGCAGCGCCTGCGCGACGCTGGCGTCGTCGGCGGCGCGTTCCTGGTGCTGGCGCCGCGCCGCGGCTTCAGGGTCGGGCAGAGCGGCGGCCAGCGCCGCGCGCACCGGCTCGCGGCTGTCGTGCGCCAGCGGCGGCAGCGAGTCGCCCTCGTCGTGCAGCCGGTGCATCACCTGCAAGGCAAAGACGTCGCCCACGCCGCGCCGGGCCATGCGCGCGAAGACGCCCTGCAGGGCCTCCACCGTCAGCGCCGTGGCCGGCGAGCCGGCGCTGGCCGGGCCTGCGCACAGGCGGTCGGCCTCTTCGCGCGCGGCCTCCTCGGCTGCGGTGCGGTCGGCCAGCCGGCGCAGGTTCTCGATCAGCACCAGCCGCAGCGTCGTCGGCAGCGCCCACAGCTCGGCCAGCGTGAGCTCCTGCAGGGGATCGGCCTGCCAGCCCGCCAGGAAGTCGGCGAGCAGGGCGGCATCGACGCGGCTGTCGGTGTCGCCGACGTGGGCCCAGGCGATGGCAAAGATGCGCGGCAGCCCGTCCGCCGGGCCGCCGTCGAAGACCGGCAGCCGGCGGTAGAAGCCACGCGGCAGGCCGTCGCGCACGGCGCGGGTGTGTTCGCCGATCAGGCCGATGTGGTCGAGCAGCCAGGTGCCGGCCTCGCTGAGCGCATGGCCGCCTCGGGCCTGCTCGGCCAGGCTGCGGTGGGCCCGCTGCAGGGCCTGCGTGCTGGCCTTCAGGCGCGGCAGGAACGAGGCCGCCGTGGCGGCGCGCACCGCTTGCCCCAGCTGCGCCGCCAGCCTCGCGCCCCGTTCGTGGGCGCTGGCGGCCACCGGGGTGGCCTCGCGCAGCGGTGGATCGGTGGGGCCGAACGCCGGATCGAGCAGCGCGCGGGCCGGCGCCAGGGGCCTCAGGGCCCGGGCCATGGCAGCAGCCACGCGAGCGTGAGCTGCACCACCAGGGCCAGGCCCCACGAGGCCAGGCCCAGGGCCAGGACGCTGCTCAGGAAGCGCGGCCGTGCGGCGCCCTGCAGGCCGTCGATGGCGCGCTGCAGACCCGCCCAGCCGGGCGCGGGCTGGCTGCGCAAGGCATCGTGGCGATGGGGCGCCGCGTTCATCGTGGTGGTCCGGGGGCCCGGGCAGGGCCGGGCGGCGCGGCGCGCCGGCGAAGCAGCCAGCCGAAGCCGGCGGCGCCCAGCGCCGGCAGCCCGCCGCGGCGCGGCACCGGGGCCAGCACGGCGGCCAGCACGGCGCTCCCGAGCAGGGTGCGGCCGCGTCGCGAGGCGAGCAGCCCCCCGGCGAGGGCCGCCACGGCCATCAGCGTCCACGGCCGTTCGGCGGCCCAGGGCGCCACGGCCCGCTCGGCCAGCAGCAGCACGAGCGGTGGCCGCGGCCCGCCCTCGGCGTCTGCCGCGCCGCTGTCGGTGTCGTTGTCACCGCCCGCGTGGTGGCTCAAGGCGGCGGCCAGTGCGGCGTGCGTGGCCTGAAGGTGCAGCCGCGCCGTGGCGCGCGCCGCGTCGTTCGGGGAGGGCGGTGTCATGGCGGCGGGCCGGCTGCCGCCGCCGGCTGCAGCAGGCGGCGGTCGTCGGCCCACTGCAGGCGCAGCAGCGCAAACGCCGGGGGCAGCGGTCGCTGCGACAGCCGCCAGGCGATGAAGCCGGGCGGCAGCGGCAGCAGCGGCACCAGGGCCAGCAGCCACGGGTGCGCGAGGCTGCCCTCGGGCAGTGCTGCCCACAGCAACCCCGCGGTGCCGGCCAGCATCGCGGCCAGCCCCGTGCACGCCGCGGCCAGCAGGCCCAGCAGGGCCTGGCGGCGCCACTGGGCCGCCGCCTCTGCGGCCTCGGCGCCCAGCAACTCGGCTGCTGCGAGGGCGTGGTCGATCAGCAGCTGCGGCTGCAGCAGCGCCAGCGCGAGCAGCGGGTGCGGGCTGGCGTCGGCCATGTCAGCGCGGCGACCGGGCAGCGCGCACCACCAGCTCCATCAGCAGCACCAGCACCGCGCCGGTGGCGGCGGCCACGAGCATCGACTGCAGCGGCCGCTCGCGGATATGCGTGGTGCCGGCGTCGAGCAGGCGGCCGGCCTGGGCGCGTGTGCGTTCGGCGCCGCGATGGGCCATCGCCGAGGCCGACTCGGCGAGTCCTTCGACGGCACTCACGAGGGGCGCCGTCGACAACGAGGACGTGTGGCCATCGGCCTGGGACAGCGGGGGAATGTTCATCGGGGACTCCGGTGGGTGGGAAGGCAGGGCGTTGGGGTGGTGCGGCGGGGCTGGCCGAGGCTCAGCCGCGACGCAGCGCCCCGAACAGGAAGCTCAGCACCGCCAGCGCGATGAAGAGGACGAACAGCACCTTGGCGATGCCGACGGCGCCGCTGGCAATGCCGCCAAAGCCGAAGAAGGCCGCGATCAGCGCGATGACGAGGAAGACGACGGTGTAGTAGAGCAAGGTGGACTCCCGGAAATGGATGCCGACCAACTCGGACGGCGGGACGGTTCGTCCCGCGGCCCTGCTGGGGGCAGGACGTGCAGCTTCGGGGTCGGACCGCCCGGCGTCGGTGCGCCATCGCACACACGCGGGGGTGCGCTGGCGCACCGACGCCCGGCAGCGTGGCGCGCAGGCTCTGCACTCCTGGGAACGGCGCCCCCGGCCACGACGGCCGGCGACCGCGTCCTCCCGCTGTGCAAGGGCCCATGGCCCTGCGAGAAAGCGCTTCGATGACCCACCTGCCCCTGTTCGATCCGCCGAGCCGACGCCTCGTCGGCACCCCCAACGGCCGCACGCACAGGCCGGCGGGCCCACTGCTGGCGGCGACGCTGGTGGCCGTGCTGGCACTGGGCGCCTGCGCCAGCCCGCCGGCCACCGACGTGCCGATGGCCGTGGCCGACGCCGCGGTGCGGCGAGCCAGTTCCACCGCCACCGGCGAGCTCGCACCCGACGAGTTGCGCGTGGCCACCGGCAAGCTGGCCGATGCGCGGGCCGCCATCGCCAGCGGCGACTTCGCCCGCGCCCTGCGCCTGGCCGAGCAGGCCACCGTCGACGCGCAGGTGGCCGAACTGCACGCCCAGACACAGCGTTCGCGCCAGGCGGCCGTCGAATCGGAAGCCGCCGCCCGCGCACTGCGCGAGGAACTCAACCGCAAGGCCATCCGCTGAGGCGGGATCGGAGCACCCCATGGCACACGCACTCACCGCGACACAACGCACCGCGACACACCCCACCCCGCCCGCCCGCACCGCGGCCCTGATCACCACGCTCGCGCTGGCCTCGTGGCTGGTGGCCTGCGAGACCGTGCCCGACCGCTCTGCGCGGCTCGAGGAAGCCCGCGCCACGGTGGCCGCCGCGCGCAGCGAGACGATGCTGCAGCGCCACGCCGGCGAGGAGATGCGCGCCGCCGTCGCGGCGCTGGAGCGGGCCGATGCAGCCCGCGCTGCCGGCGCCGATGCCGCCGACGTCGACCATCTGGCCTACCTGGCCTCGCGCAAGGTCGTCGTGGCCCGCGAAACCAGCGCGGCGCGCGAGGCCGAGGCCGTCGTCGAGGGCGCACGGGTCGAGCGCGACCAGTTGCGCCTGTCGCTGCGCACCGCCGAGGCCGATGCCGCGCAGCGGCAGCTGGCGATGTCCCGGCAGCAGGGCATGATGAAGGACGCCGCGCTGGCCCAGGCCGGCCGCGAGGCGGCCAGCGACAAGGCCGAGATCGCCCGCGGCGATGCGCGCGTGGACGACCTCGAGGCGCAGCTCAAGGCCATCAACGGCCGGCGCACCGAGCGCGGCATCGTCGTGACGCTGGGCGACATGCTGTTCGACAGCGGCAAGGATCGCGTGCTTGCCACGGGCGCCGGCAGTGTGTCGGGGCTGGCGGAGTTCATGCGGCGCAACCCCACGCGCAAGGCCTCGGTCGAGGGCTATACCGACAGCCAGGGAGGCGACAGCGCCAACCAGGGCCTGTCGGAGCGCCGGGCCGAGGCCGTGCGCGGCATGCTGGTCGGCATGGGCATCGAGGCCGGTCGGCTGACCGCCGTCGGCCACGGCGAGGCCTCGCCGGTGGCCAGCAACGACACCGACGCCGGGCGGCGCAGCAACCGCCGCGTCGAGATCGTGTTCGCCAACGAGAGCGGCGACCTGCTGCGCCGTTGAGCGCGTCCACCACCCGTCTTCACCCAGGAAACACCATGACCCTCCGACCCCTTTCCCGCCGGCTGCTGCTCAGCGGCCTGGCCGTCTCCACCTCGGCGCTGCTGATGGCCTGCACGGCCACGCCACGCTCCGAGAGCACCGGCGAGTACGTCGAGGACAGCGCCATCACCGCACGTGTCAAGGCCGCGGTTCTGGCCGAACCCGGGCTGCGCTCGTTCGACATCAACGTCGAGACCTTCAAGGGCCGCGTGCAGCTGAGCGGCTTCGTGAACAGCCAGGGCGACATCGACCGTGCCGTCGCCATGGTGAGCAGGATGTCCGGCGTCACGTCGGTGAAGAACGACATGCGGCTGAAGTGAGCGTCGCGCACAATGGCCGGTGATCGAAGCCCTGCTCCTGGCCGCCGTCGCGGTGGCCACCCACGACGGCCCGCGCGCGCTCACGCGCGCCAGCGGCTTCTTCTTCGAGCGTGACGGGCGGCTGTGGCTGGTGACGAGCCGCCACGTGCTGTTCGACGAGGCCACCGGCCACCACCCCGACCGCATCGAACTGGAACTGCACGTCGACGCGGAGAACCTGACGCGTTCGCTGCGCTGGTCGGTGCCGCTGTACCGCGACGGGCGGGCCGCGTGGCGCCAGGCACGCGACTCCGGCGGCGAGGTCGACGTGGCGCTGATCGAGATCGACGCCCAGGCCCTGCCGCCCGAGGTGCAGATGCGCGCCTTCACGCCAGAGCACCTGCAGGTGGCCTTCGACGAGGTGCCGGTGGGCAGCGCGCTGCTGGTGGTGGGTTTTCCGCTGGGCTTCCACGACACGCTGCACCACCTGCCGGTGGTGCGCCAGGCGGCCGTGGCCTCGGCCTTCGGCGTGCGCTTCCAGGGCCAGGGCTACTTCCTCACCGACGCGCGCACGCACCGCGGCACCAGCGGCGCGGCCGTGGTGATGCGCAGCGACGAGCCGGCGCTGCTGGCTGAAGGCCTGCCGTACAAGCTGCTCGGCGTGCACGCCGGCCGCCTGGACATGCTGCCGCGCGACGAGAAACAGGACGAGGTGCTGGGCCTGAACTGCACCTGGTACGCCGACGTGCTGATGGCGCTGAGCGATCCGCGGCCCGCGGTCGTCGCCGCGGCCGCCGGCGCGGCATGAGCGGCGCCCGACGATCGCCAATGGTGCACGTGCGCGCCGCCGCGCGGCTGGCGGCCGACGCGACGGCCGGCCTCGTCGACCTGGTGGAGGCGGTGCACGCCGGCATCGCCAGCGGGCCCGGGCGCCAGGCGCCGATCGACGGCCGCACGCGCGGCCTCACGGGCCTGGTCTATGGCTCGGTGCGGGGCGTCACGCGGCTGGTGGGCGGCAGTGCCGATGCGCTGCTGGGCCTGCTGGCGCGCGAGGCCACGGCGGCTGGTGATGACGACGCGGCCACGCCGACGCTGGGCGCGCTGCGCGCCGCGCTCAACGGCGTGCTGGGCGATCACCTCGAAGCCACCGGCAATGCGCTGGCCATCCCGATGGCGCTGCGGGCAGACGGCCGTGTGTTGCCGCTGGAGGCCGCGGCGCTGGCGGAGCGCCTGCCCCAGGCCAGGCCGGCCGTGGCGCTGCTGGTGCACGGCCTGTGCCTGCACGACGGCCACTGGGCACGCCCCCAGCCGGCACTGGCCGACGCGCTGGCCGCGGCCGGCTACACGCCCGTGCACCTGCACTACAACAGCGGCCGGCCCGTGGCGCGCAACGGCGCCGAACTCGCGGGCCTGCTCGACGCCCTGGCCGCGGGCTGGCCCGTGCCGCTGCAGCGCCTGGTGATCGTGGGCCACAGCATGGGCGGCCTCGTGGCGCGCAGCGCCTGGCACCAGGCTCTGCACACAGGCCCCGAGCCGCGGCGCTGGACGACCCTCGGCACCGACCTGGTCTGCCTCGGCACGCCACACCACGGCGCGCCGCTGGAGCGTGTGGGCCACGTGATCGACCGTGTGCTCGACGCCACGCCCTACGCCAAGCCCTTTGCGCGACTCGGCCGCCTGCGCAGCGCCGGCATCACCGACCTGCGCCACGGCCAGGTGCTGGCCGCCGCCAGCGAAGCCGCGCCGCTGCCCGTCGGCGTGCGCTGCTTCGCTGTCGCCGGCCACCTGGGCGCCGCGGCCGCGCCGGGTGCGCTGCATCGCCGCGTCGTCGGCGACGGCCTCGTGCCGGTGGACAGCGCGCTTGGCCGCGCCGCCGACGTCGCGCGCTCGCTGGCCTTTGCCGAGGCAGACACGCTCGTGGCCGGCGGCGTGGGCCACCTGGCCCTGATGGCCGATGCCGGCGTGGTGGCCTGCGTGGCGGGCTGGCTCGGGCCGGCCGGGCGCGCGGCCGATCAGTCCGCCACGGCCGCGCGGTAGGCGTGCCAGGAGGCGTGTCCGAGCACCGGCCCCACCACCAGCAGGCCGGCGAACCAGGGCAGCATCGCCACCGTCACCAGCACCGCGATCAGCGCGCCCCACCAGAGCATCACCGCGGTCTGCGTGAGCACCAGCCGCAGGCTGGTGAGGCCGGCGGTGATGGCGTCGGTCTGGCGGTGCAGGATCATCGGGATCGAGACCACGCTGATGGCGTAGATGAGGCCGGCGAACACCGCACCGACGGCCGCCCAGGCGACGATGAAGGGCAGGTTTTCGGGCTCCAGCAAGGCCAGCAGCGAGCCCTTGAAGTCGGGCATGCCGTCGAAGCTGACCGCAAACACCACCAGCGTCGCGCGCCCCCACAGCATCTCGAGCACCAGCAGCACGAAGCCGAAGATGGCCAGCTGGCTGGTGCGCGTGTCGAAGGCCAGCAGCGAGTCGCCGAAGTCGGGCTTCTCGCCGCGTTCGAGACGCTGGCTGGTGCGGTACAGGCCCAGGCACAGGAACGGACCCATCAGCAGGAAGCCCGCCGACAGCGCCAGCGTGTAGGCTGGCGCGTGCTCGAACACCGTCAGCAGGGCCCAGCCCATGACCACGAAACAGCCGCCATAGAACAGGCCGATCAGCGGGGCGCGGCGGAAATCGCGCCAGCCGGCGGCCAGCCACCGCAACGGCGCTCCCCAGGACAGTGGCGCCAGCGTCACGGCGGGCGAACGGGTGGCCTGGGGCGTCGGGTCCTCCACCGCCTCAGATTACGCGGTTGGCGGGATCAGGCGGCTTCGGGCTTGCCCGAGGCCGCCTGCTACAGGCAGGGAGTTCCCTCGAACTGCGCCGCACGCGCCAGGAAGACGATGCTGCCGTCGGGGCGCATCAGCACCAGGTGGAACGGGGTCACGGTCAGCGCACCCGTCGGGCAAGGCGGCACGCCGGGATCTGTGTAGAAGAAGCCTGTGAGGCTGGTGCCGGCCCAGCCCGGTGCAAACACATTCCGCACGCTGTACTCGAACTGCGTGCTCAAGGTGCCGCTGAGTTGCAGGCCATCAGACGACAGGGTCAGCCCTCCACTGGCTGACGCCGTCGTCATGTAGGTTCCGCCGGCATCGAGGCCGCGCAAGTCTGCGGTCACCGGGTCCATCGCGGCCGCCATGCCTGCCAGGCTGCCTCGGTCAACGATGTGGGTGATGACCATCGCAGGCAAGACCAGTTCACCACGGCCCGCCGCAGAAGCAGGCTGCTGGGCGATGGCTGCCCGAACCTCAGCCAAAGCCGCATCGAGCGCAGGCGACGCCAGGGCAGGCCCGGAGGGTGGCGCGATCCGGATCAGCCAGGCACCGCCTGGCACGGCCAAGCCCAGCGCGCGGAAGCTGGAGGTGTCGTGTTGCAGCACCGAACCCTGGATGCGCACCATCGCCACGTCGCGCTTGCCGTTCGGGGACATCCAGACGCCACGTGCCGCGCTCGCCTGCGGCCAGGTGGACTGCCAACGGAGTTGGTCGACCACCCGCATGCGCAAGTTGCCGTTGGCAGACAGCTGTGTGGCCGTCAGCGGGAGCAGACTCAGCCCGTCGAAGGTGCCTGGATAGCTCTCGGCGGTGGCCACACGCAGGAAGGCTGGCTTGAACCTGGCCTGATCCACGGCCGAGACTTCGCGGCGAACACCCTGCATCAAGCCAGCCGCCACGGCCGGGCTCGACGGCAAGGCGGCTTCCCGCTGCAAAGCGGACAGGGTCTCACCGTGCGCGGCCGTCGCCACCAACCATTGGCGCGCAAAGTGCAAGGGCGGCAGGGCCAGCGCGTTGCCCTGGGATGACCATGCGGCGCCATCCATCGCGGCCACCGCCCAGTTGCGGCTCAGTTGCGCCAACTCGTCAGTCTCCGCCGAAGACCGTGGGGCGCTTGCCGCGGCTTGGGGTGCACCCGTCGTGGCTGGGTGGGCCAGCGCGTAGGCGCGAAACGGCGAGTCTTGTGTGGTGCTGGACTCCGCAGACGGCTCATCGCCGCCACCGCAAGCGGCCAGCGCAGCCAGCACGATCACAAGACCCATGCGCGCACCGGGGGTGCCGCTACGCTGGCCTTTGCGGCCCTGCTCGGTGTGCATTGGAGACCGCTCCCCGTTCTTGATTCGGTCAGTGTAGGTACGCCTCCAGACCCGGTCAATCCTTGCTGGGGCGGTCTGCTCAACCGCTTCGTTAGGTTCGACTCGACCGTCGGTCTTCTTGCTCAGCCGCGACGAGAGCGCCGCACGCGCAGGATCTCGTCGAGGATCAGGCACACCGCGCCCAGCGTGATGGCGCTGTCGGCGAGGTTGAAGCTCGGGAAGTAGCCGCCTCGGAAGAGCGGCTCCAGGAACGAGAAGCGGAACTGCAGGAAGTCGACGACGTAGCCGTGGATCAGGCGGTCGATGACGTTGCCCAGGGCGCCGCCCAGGATCATCGTCACCGAGAAGCAGAACAGGCGTTCGTTCGGGTGGCTGCGGATCATCCACACGATGAAGACCGAGGCCACGAGCCCCAGGCCGACGAAGAACCAGCGCTGCCAGCCCGAGGCCCCCGCCAGGAACGAAAACGCCGCGCCCGGGTTGTGGGCCCGCACGAGGTTGAAGAACTCGGTGACCGTGCGCACATCGCCGAGCTGGAAGGCACCGACGATCGCGACCTTCGTGACCTGATCGGCCAGGATCACGATGCCCGCGATCACCAGCCAGAACACGAGGCCCGGGCCTCCCGTGGCGCGCGCCACCGGCCTTGGTTTCGAAGCAGTGGCCATGTTCAGGCCAC
This sequence comes from Rubrivivax sp., assembly GCA_027483705.1. Taxonomy (GTDB): domain Bacteria; phylum Pseudomonadota; class Gammaproteobacteria; order Burkholderiales; family Burkholderiaceae_C; genus Rubrivivax. The sequence continues at coordinate 2,700 of JAIXTY010000318.1, read as the reverse complement.
CGTGCGCGCTTCGCCCGCGCCGTGCAGGTTGCTCGTGCAGCGGCCGCACAGGCCCGGGTGCGCGGGGTCGTGGCCGACGTCGTCGCGCCAGTGCCAGCAGCGCTCGCACTTCGTGGCCGACGAGGGCACGACCTGCACCTGCAGCGCGTCGCCCGCCACGAGCTCGGCCACCGAGGTGATGAGCACGAACTTGAGGTCGTCGCCCAGGCTCGCCAGTACGGCGTGCTCGGCCGCGGGCGCGGTGATGCGCACGTTGGCCTGCAGTGACGAGCCCACGGCGCCGGTGCCGCGCACGGCCTCGATCTCCTTGTTCACCAGCTCGCGCACCCGCTGCACGGTGGCCCACTTGGCCAGCAGCGCGGCATCGGGCTTCTCGCCGTCGGCGAAGCGCCAGTAGGTGGCCGTGAAGATCGACGTCGAGTCGCCACACAGCGCCCACGCCTCCTCGGCCGTGAAGCTGAGGAACGGCGCCATCCAGCGCAGCATGGCCTGCGTGATCTGCCACAGCGCCGTCTGCGCACTGCGCCGCGCGCGGCTGCCCGGCGCGGTGGTGTAGAGGCGGTCCTTCAGCACGTCGAGGTAGAACGCGCCCAGGTCCTCGGAGCAGTACACCTGCAGCTTGGCCACGACCGGGTGGAACTCGTAGACCTCGTAGTGCGCCAGGATCTGCGCCTGCAGCTCCGCCGCGCGGGCCAGCGCGTAGCGGTCGATCTCCAGCATGTCGGCCAGCGGCACGGCGTCCTTCGCGGGGTCGAAGTCCGACGTGTTGGCCAGCAGGAAGCGCAGCGTGTTGCGGATGCGGCGGTAGGCGTCGACCACGCGGGCGAGGATCTTGTCGTCGCCGGCGATGTCGCCGGAGTAGTCTGAAGCCGCCACCCACAGGCGGATGATCTCGGCGCCCAGCGACGAGCTCACCTTCTGCGGCTCGATGCCGTTGCCCAGGGACTTGCTCATCTTGCGGCCCTGGCTGTCGACCGTGAAGCCGTGCGTGAGCAAGCCGCGGTAGGGCGCGCGGTCGAAGAGAGCACAGGCCAGCAGCAGCGAGCTGTGGAACCAGCCGCGGTGCTGGTCGTGGCCTTCGAGGTACAGGTCGGCTTCGGGGCCTTGCTCGTGGAAGCCGCCCGGGTGCTGGTTGCGCAGCACGTGCCAGAAGGTGCTGCCGCTGTCGAACCACACCTCGAGGATGTCACTGCTCTTGGTGTAGGCCGCGCCGTCTTCCGCGCCCAGCACGTCGGCGGCCGACAGGCGGCTCCAGGCCTCGATGCCGCCCTTCTCGACGATGTCGGCGGCCTGGTCGAGGATCTCCATCGTGCGCGGGTGCAGCTCGCCCGAATCCTTGTGCAGGAAGAAGGGCAGCGGCACGCCCCAGCTGCGCTGGCGGCTGATGCACCAGTCGGGCCGGTTGGCGATCATGTCGCGCAGCCGCGCACGGCCGTTCTCGGGGTAGAAGCCGGTCTGGTCGATGGCGTCCAGCGCCAGCTGGCGCAGCGTCTTCGGCGCCTTGTCCTGGGTGAAGACGCCCACGCCCTCGTCCATGCGCACGAACCACTGTGCCGCGGCGCGGTAGATCACCGGCGTCTTGTGGCGCCAGCAGTGCGGGTAGCTGTGCGTGATGGTCTGGGTGGCGAACAGGCGGCCGGCCTCGCGCAGCGTGTCGATGATCACCGGCACGGCCTTCCAGATGTTCTGTCCGCCGAAGAGCGGGAAGTCGGCCGCGTAGCTGCCGTTGCCCTGCACGGGGTTGAGGATCTGGTCGGTCTTCATGCCGTGCGCCACGCACGAGTTGAAGTCGTCCACGCCGTAGGCCGGGCTGCTGTGCACGAGGCCGGTGCCGTCATCCGCCGTGGCGTAGTCGGCCAGGTACACGGGGCTCAGGCGGTCGTAGCCGGCGTCCACATGCGCCAGCGGGTGGCGGAAGTTGATGCCGCCGAGCTTCTCGCCCAGCGTTGTGGCCACCACGTGGCCCTGCAGGCCGTAGCGCGCCAGGCACTGCTCCACGAGCGAGGCCGCCAGCACGAGCTGGCCACGCTCGGTGTGCACCAGCGCGTATTCGAGCGCCGGGTTCAGGTTGAGCGCCTGGTTGGCGGGGATGGTCCAGGCGGTCGTCGTCCAGATCACCGCGAAGGCTTCACCCACGATCTCCGGCAACCCGAAGGCCCCGGCCAGCTTGTCAGGCTCGGCGCACAGGAAGCCGACGTCCAGCGTCTGGCTCTTCTTGTCGGCGTACTCGATCTCGAACTCGGCCAGCGACGAGCCGCAGTCGAAGCACCAGTACACGGGCTTGAGGCCGCGGTAGACGAAACCGCGCTCGATGACGCGCTTGAAGGCGCGGATCTCGCCGGCCTCGTTGGCCGGGTCCATCGTCGCGTAGCGGTGCGCCCAGTCGCCGAGAATGCCCAGGCGCTTGAAGTCCACCATCTGCTGTGCGATCTGCTCGGTCGCGTAGGCGCGGCTCTTGGCCTGCATCTCGTCGCGGCTCAAGCTGCGGCCGTGCTTCTTCTCGATGGCGTTTTCGATCGGCAGGCCGTGGCAGTCCCAGCCCGGCACGTACTGCGCGTCGAAGCCGGCCAGCTGCCGCGCCTTGACGATCATGTCCTTCAGCACCTTGTTGACGGCGTGGCCCATGTGGATGGCGCCGTTGGCGTAGGGCGGGCCGTCGTGCAGCACGAAGAGCGGCGCGCCGCGGCGGGCGTCGCGCAG
>JAIXTY010000315.1 GCA_027483705.1 Rubrivivax sp. | reverse complement strand
CTCGTGCTTCCGGCAGCGCCGTGTAGTGCGCTGACGCTTTGTCGTGGAAGAATTTCTTGAACGCCAGCAACTGCCGGCCGTCAACTGTCGGATTGGATGCACGGGGCTTGAGGACCACTGTCTTACTGGGCGTGGGCATGAGTTTTCCAAAGAGATTTGTGCCCGCGCGCGGCTCCCCCTCCCGACGGGTGGAAGAGGTGGAAGACAGATCTCAGTCTTCTTCTGCTTGTTCTTCTTTCTTTGTTCAGAGAACAAGAAAAGAACAGACAGCCAGACCAAGACGCGCGAATGTCTTCCACCTTCTCCACCTCGCGTCCAGGGCAGTCACCTTGGGGTAGTGTCGAGGGAGAGGGGGCGCTCGAGCGAAAAAGGCTACGCAACTTGCTTAGCCTTGAGGCGGTCAGTCGCCCTTAGCGAACCGCTCCATCAGCTGTCGGATTGACTCCACCGAGTAAGCACGAACTCGCGGAGAGAGCAGCACTCCCGAAGGGTATCTGCCGTCACTAACGCCCTCCAACCACTGCGACCGGCTAAACGGAAAAATTTCGAGGACGGTTGGCAACCTGACAAACCCGGTCTCTGGCAACACACCCCGAGGGCCATTGGCCTGCCTTCTAGGGGGACGGATCGGCGAAGTGAGTTTCGCCTTCTTTTGTGCTGCTAGGCATCCCCGCCGCGTCAGTGCTGCAGGGAAGACACGCTTACGCTTCTTGGGAAGATGAATGCGGAGGACGTACGAGCCGTTGGGCTCCTCAATCTTCGCTTTGCTTGGGAGTGACTCACTGCTTGGAAGGACAGACATGTTGGCCTCCGATGGCCCTTGTTGAACACGTCGCAACTGTCCGATCTTCTAGCGATCGAGTTGGTCAGCAGCCAACATGAATTGGTCCCAAGCCACACAGGGCTTGCGTCAGTCAACTAGTCAGCCGATATCGAGTTAGCAAACGCCGTGGCCGCAACTCCGATGGCCTTGCGCACAGTCGTCTCGCTTAGTCCCGCCCCTTCCATCGCACCTTTAGACTTCAAGTCTGTCCGGTCTCGGGTGTACTCAGTGAGTACCTGAGCAAGAGCTGATGCACTCAAGCTGCTTCCACGGATCAGTTCCTTGGGTGGCGCTTTTCCAGTACGAGCGAGCTGAGCAACGTAGACGGCTAGCAAGCCCAGTACCCGTACTGTTGTCTTATCGGTAGGTGACCTAATCGCACTTGGAGTAGGCGCCGCTTCGGGGGGGTCTACTCGTGGGACTTGGAACTGTGGGGGTTCTTCATGGTCAGCCGGGGCTATTGTCGGAGAGCCGTCCGCATTGAGCGTCTCAGCTTTGCCCTGGCTTTCCGGACGGTCCGCCCTCTCGTACGAGAGGGCTATCTGTTCCATCTGCGGGTCGATCTTGAGTTTGCGTTGCTTGGCAAAGTGGACAAACCTAACCACATCAACCACCCTCTCAGTCGCGGCAGCAGATGGATCCAGCGCCCTGCCATCGTTCTCGGAGCCAAGCTCGTAACGAAGTCTGACGGGATCGTCGCGGTCGGTCAGATTGTTCGTGATCGTGTTGAGTAGGCCTACGTACGCAGTCGCAGCATCATCCAACCCAGCCGATCGAAGCTCCCTGACCAGCGACCTCACGGGGCGCCAGCCAAGGCTTAGCGCCGCCAGCTGCCAAGCTCGTCGGAAGCGGTCCGTACCGAGCCTTCGCCAGTTCGCATCTGTGGCCTCAAGGGCCGACGCATTGGGCCTGTGTGCCGCTCGCAGTGTCGTCTTCTGTTGTGACCGCGAGGACACGAACTGCGGCTTACCGCTCGGGTCACTAGGTACGACCATCACCTTCGGTCGCAGGGGCCTTCGCTGTCTGGTCGCCATGGGCAAGAGCTCATACGTGGTTGGTAACGCGCTCGGATTCTGGCCGGGTCACTACTCAGGATCATTGTCCTGTTCATGCGACGGCCAGTGCGAGTTCGGCGAACCTGTGATCCACCCGCGGTAGTGACGCCATGGCGACGCAGACGAGCCTTGCGGAGCGAGTGGTTGTGACATGGCCCCCGCCCCGGAGCCCTACTCGACGGTTGCACCGGTGCAGCGCGACAGCTAACGTCTAGAGGATGGCGTTCGGTTCGAGCCGAAGGGAGCCCCTAGTAGACGCTCCACGCCAGATGCTTGGCTAGGCGGTGAAAAAGACCACTTCATTGTTTCAACGACCAAAGAAAAGGTCCAGCCGCGTAGAGCCAGATTCAGCGGCATCCGCAAGCAAACTGGCACCAGACTGGCACCAGCAGATCAGACGAAAAAACGGCTTACGACGATATCGCCGTAAGCCGTTGATTCTCAAAGATTTTTTGGTGGGCCCTGCAAGATTCGAACTTGCGACCAACGGATTAAGAGTCCGCTGCTCTACCAACTGAGCTAAGAGCCCTGAAACCTGACGAACACTGCAAGACCGGGGGTGGTGGGTCGTGCAGGATTCGAACCTGCGACCAACGGATTAAAAGTCCGCTGCTCTACCGACTGAGCTAACGACCCGTGGTCCGCAGAGCCCGAGACTATAGCACGGCCGGCAGCGAGCCCGGCCGCGTGTGGCGCTCGATCAACAGCCGCAGCGCCTCGCCGGCGGCCACGAAGCCGAAGGTCGCCGTCACGGTCACGCTGGATCCGTAGCCATGGCAATTGAGGCTGCCGTCGCCGGCCTCGCACAGGCCGGCGGGCTGCAACACGGCCTCGCGCGAAAACACCACGCGCACACCGATCGCGCCCTGCCGCGGCGCGACACCCGCCTTGCGCAGACGCTGGCGCAGGCCGGCGAGCAGCGGGTCGTGCGTGGCCATCGCCAGATCGTCGACCTCCACGCACTGCGCGCGCTGCTTGCCCCCGGCCGCGCCGGCCACCACCAGCGGCACGCCGGTGTTCAGGCTCCAGGTCGCGAGGTGCGTCTTGGCCGCGGCCTGGTCGCAGGCGTCGATCACCACGTCCACCGGCGCAGGCAGCAGCCCGGGCCAGTTGTCGGGGGTGGCGAAGTCCTCCACCGTCAGCGTCTCGCAGCCGGGGTGGATGTCGGCAAAGCGCCGAGCCAGGGCGTCGGCCTTGGCCATGCCCAGCGTCGCACCCAGGGCCTGCACCTGGCGGTTGACGTTGCTCTCGGCCACCTGGTCCAGGTCGACGAGCACGAGCCGCGCGACGCCGCTGCGCGCCAGCGCCTCGGCCGCCCACGAGCCCACGCCACCCAGGCCCACGACGGCCACGCGCGCCGCGCGCACGGCGGCGTAGCCGGTGTCACCGTACAGGCGCCTCAGGCCGCCGAAGCGGCGTTCGAGATCGGCGTCGGACGCGAGGGCTTCGATGCCCGGCACCGCGGCGTTCACGCCATGCGCTCCAGGCGCCACACCTGGTAGCGCAGCGCCAGCACGGCGCCGGCGGCGATGCCTGCAAAGGCGATGAAGCTGCCCAGCGCCAGCGTCGACACCCCGCTGAGCCCCTGGCCGATGGTGCAACCCATCGCCGTGACGCCGCCCACGCCCATCAACAGAGCGCCCACCACGTGGTTGGCCGTGTCCTCGGTGCCGGCGAAGCCTTCCCAGCGGAAGGTCTTCGTGGCCAGCGCCACGGCGGCCGAGCCGACGACGACACCGAAGACGCTGACGATGCCCACCGTCAGCACCTTGCTCTTGTCGCTGAAGAGGATGAGCCAGTCCACCGTGTACGCGATGGGCGCCACGAAGGTGAGCGACTCCATGCGCTGGGTGTTCGTGGCCAGCCAGCTCTCTTCGAGCGTGGCCGGGTGTTCGGCCAGGTGGCCCAGCCGCCCCGTCACCCACCACACGCCGACGATGACCAGGCCCAGGCCGATGCCGGCCAGCAGCGCGTCGCCCGTGCGGCCTTCGGGCCGCGCCAGCGCAAACACGAGCAGCGCGCCGCCGATCAGCCCGCCCAGCAGCAGCGCGGCATTCGGCGTGGCCATGCCGCTGGCGTGCGCCAGCAGCGACGGCAGGTCCTGCCCCACGGGCAGCGTGATGGCCACGGCGTCCACCGTGGCCACGCGCGCCACCGCGGTGATGCCGCGCAGCGTGGCGTACGCGGCCACCGCCAGCACGAAGAACACCACCAGGCTCTTCAGGCTGCCGCCGCCGATGCGCACCAGCGTCTTGCTGCCGCAGCCCGACGCCAGCACCATGCCGAAGCCGAACAGCAGCCCCCCCAGCACGTTCGACAGCCAGATCAGCCGCGGCCCGGCATACACGCTCTGCCCCGCCTGCACCCAGCCCGCGGCCACCATGCCGTTGAAGCCCAGCATGGCCACGCCGATGGCCATCAGCCACATGCGCATGCGGCCCCAGTCGCCCATGTTCACGATGTCGGCGACGGCGCCCATCGTGCAGAAGTGCGTGCGCTGGGCGATGGCGCCAAAGACCAGGGCCAGCGCAAACGACGCGGCCAGCACCTGGGCAACGAGGCCCGGAAGATCGGATTCCTGCAGCATGGGGCCGCGATGCTAGGGCATCGGGCCGGCCCGTGCCGGGGGCGGGGCGCTACTTGGGCAGCGTCGCCAGCCGGTCCTTGCCGGCCTGCGCGGCCTCGGACGAGGGGTACTCCTTCATGAGCTCCTCGATCGTGCGGCGGGCGCCGCGACCGTCCTTCATCTCGGCCTGGCTGTTGGCCAGGGCCAGCAGCGCGTCGGGCGCGCGCGGGTGCAGCGGCGCGCTGGTCACGAAGGCGCGGAAGAGTTCGATGGCCTGCTTGTAGTCGCGCCGGCCGTATTGCGAGTTGCCGAGCCAGAAGCGCGCCGCGTCGCTGTATGGGCTGCCCGGGTAGCGGCGCAGGAAGCCGGTGAACAGCTGCACCGACTTGTCGAAGTCGCCGCCGCGGATGGCCGCGAAGGCTTCGTCGTAGGCGCGGCGCTCCTCCTGCTCGACCATGAAGTCGCGGCCCTCGATCGACACCTTCACCGGCTCGATCTTCTTCAGCCGCTCGTCGAAGGCCTGGGCCACGTCGCGCTGGCGGCGCTGCGCCTCGGCCAGCTCGCGCTGCAGCGTCTCGCCGTTGCCGCCCAGCTTGGCGAGCTCGCCGCGCAGCGTCACGATCTGGTTGTTCAGGTCCAGCAGGCTGCGGCGCAGCGTCGCGATCTCCTCCGTAAGCCGCGTGCGCTCGGCGGCCGCGGCGGCGGTGATTTCGGCCTCGCGCTTGGCCGACTGCTCCTCCATCGCCGCGAAGCGGGCGCGCAGGTCGGCGATGGCCTTGCGGGCTTCCTCGTCGTTGAGGAACGCGGCCGCCGGGCCGGCCGCGAGCAGGCCCAGCAGCGGCAGGATGGCCCCGGCGGCGCGCAGCTTCATCAGCGGTCCTTCAGCTCGGCACGGCGGTTGCGCGACCAGGCCGACTCGTCGTTGCCCTGCGCGGCCGGGCGCTCCTCGCCAAAGCTCACGGCCTCGAGCTGGCGCTCGCCCACGCCCAGCAGCACCAGCGACCGCACCACGGCCTCGGCGCGCTTCTGGCCCAGCGCGAGGTTGTATTCGCGGCCGCCGCGCTCGTCGGTGTGGCCCTCGACGACCATGCGCTTGCCGGTGTCGCGCGCCAGCACGCGGGCATGGCCTTCGATCAGCTCCTTGAAGTCGTCGCGGATGGCGAAGCTGTCGAAGTCGAAGTAGACGATGCGCTGCATGGGCGCCGCCAGCGCTGCCACGGCCGCGGCGGGCGCGGCCGACGGCGCGCCGGCCGTCGTGGCACGCGGAGCCACGCCGCGCGAGGCGAGGTCGACCGTGGAGACACTGGACTGCGCGGTGGCGGCCGGCGTCGCGGCCGGGGCCGGCGCTGGCGCGGGCGCCGCCGCCACGGGCGTGACGGCTGCCGTCTGCACCGGCGCCGGGGCCGGGGCAGCAACCTTGCTGGGCGCGGCGCAGCCCGCGAGCACGGCCAGGGCCACGAGCAAGCCCGGCAGGGCAAGGGAGGTCGGGATCGGGGAGTTCATCGGTGGCTCTCGGTGACGGATGGAGGTTGAAGGGATCGTCCGGCGCAGCGGTGCCCGGCCTTGCGGGGCCGCGCCGAAGTCATCGACCGAACGGACCCCAGGCAGGTTCCCTCATGTCCGCGCCGCTGGACAGCAGGCGCGTCTTGATCTTGCCATCCAGGGTGGTGGTCATCAACACGTCGCCGCCGGGCTGGCGCGTGGCATAGACGATGAGGCGGCCGTTCGGCGCGAAGCTGGGGCTTTCGTCGTCGCGGGTGTCGGTCAGGGCCAGCGGCGTGCCGCCGGCCAGCTCAAGCAGCATCAGGCGGAACGCGCCGCCCTGACGCGTGACGTAGGCGAGATGGCGGCCGTCGGGGCTGATGGCCGGGCTGATGTTGTAGTCGCCCTGGAACGTGATGCGCTCGGCCGCGCCACCGCCCTCGGGCACGCGGTAGATCTGCGGTCCGCCGCCGCGGTCGGACACGAAGTACACGAAGGCGCCGTCGGGGCTCCAGACGGCCTCGGTGTCGATGGCGCTGCTGCTCGTCAGGCGCTGCGGCGTGCCGCTGCCGTCGGCGTTGATGACGTACAACTGCGCCGGGCCGTCGCGCGACAGCGTGACCACCAGCCGCCGGCCATCGGGGCTCCAGGCCGGGGCGCTGTTGCTGCCGCGGAAATCGGCCAGCACGCGCCGGCTGCCGGTGGCGATGTCCTGCACCCAGACCACGGCCTTCTGCGTCTCGAAGGACACGTAGGCCAGGCTCTTGCCGTCGGGGCTCCAGGCGGGGCTGATGATGGGCTCGGGGCTCGCCAGCGCGACCTGCCCGCCCTCGCCGTCGGGATCGGTCACGTGCAGCGTGAAGCGGCGGCCGGTGCGCAGCACGTAGGCGATGCGGGTGGCGAACACGCCGCGCTCGCCGGTGAGCTTTTCGTGGATGCGGTCGGCGATGCGGTGCGCGGCCAGCCGCAGGTCGGCGGGCAGCACGACGCTGCTCTGGCCGAGCAGGTCGGTGCCGCGCACGGCGTCCCACAGCCGCATGCGCACATCGAAGCTGCCGTCGGCCAGCCGCGTGGCCGAGCCGGCCACCAGCGCGTCGGCGCCCTGGGCGCGGAAGGCCGGCAGCTCCGGCGTGCTGCGCTCGTCCAGGCCTGCCGGCACGGCGATGATGCGGAAGGCACCACTGCGCTCGAGGTTGGCCTTGATGATGGCCGACAGCGAGACGCCGGTGGCGGCCTCGTCGCGGAACGGCGCCAGCGCCAGCGGGATCTGCGTCGCGCCGACGCCGGTGATCTCGACGCGCAATTGCGCCCAGGCTGCGGGCGGCGCCAGCCCGAGGGCGGCGCTGCCGGCGCCGGCCTGTAGCCAGCGTCGGCGGGTCCAGGACAGGGTGTCGCGGGGTCGGGGCAGAGGTGCTTGCATGAGCTGCCCGGGATTGTAGGCAGCGACCCCGGGCGGCCCGTATCGAGGCGCAAGTGCACCCGCCGATAATGCGGCTGCCATGTTCCACGCCGCCTGAATGCCTTCCCTGCTGCAGCGCCTTGCGCGGCTCAAGCCCTACGTCCGCGGCAGCCATGCCGGCCTGGTGGCCGCCGTCACCGGCGCCGTCATCACGGCCATCACCGAGCCGCTGATCCCGGCGCTGATGAACCGCCTGCTCGACCAGGGCTTCAGCGCCGGCACGCTGCCGCTGTGGATGGTGCCGCTGGCCATCATGGGGCTGTTCGCGCTGCGCAGCCTGTCGGGCTTCCTGTCGCAGTACGGCCTGGCCTGGACGGCCACGCGCACGGTGCTGAAGCTGCGCGAGCACCTCTTCGAGCGGCTGCTGGCCAACGAGCCCAGCCTCTTCTCGCGCAGCAGCGCCAGCGCGATGACCAACACGCTGGTGTACGAGACGCAGGGCGGCGTCACCACGCTCGTGGGCTGCCTGCTGACGCTGGTTCGCGACACGCTCACGCTGGTGGCGCTGATGGGCTACCTCCTGTGGCTGAACTGGCAGCTCACGCTGGTGGTGGCGCTGCTGTTCCCGGCCGTGGCGCTGGTGATGCGCGTGCTGGGCAAGCGGCTGCACCGCCTCACGGTGGAAGGCCAGAAGGCCACCGACTCGCTGGCCTACGTGGTGGAAGAGAACATGCTGGCCTGGCGCATCGTGCGGCTGCACGGCGCGCAGGCCCCGCAGGCCGAGCGCTTCCGCGGCCGGGCCGACGTGGTGCGCCGCCTCACGCTCAAGGCCGTGGTGGCGGCGTCGACGATGACGCCGGTGACGCAGATGCTCGCTGCCTTCATGCTGAGCGGCGTCATCACCGTGGCACTGTGGCAGAGCAGCCAGGGCGGCGCCACCGTGGGCGGCTTCGTGGCCTTCGTGATGGCGATGCTGCAGCTCATCGCGCCGGTGAAGCACCTGTCGGACGTGATGGCGCCGCTCACGCGCGGCCTGGCGGCGGTGGAGCGCGGGCTCGACCACATCGAGCACACCGGCGTCGAGACCGGCGGCACACACACCGCCGCGGCGCACGGCGGCCGCGCGCGCGGCGAGATCCGCTTCGAGCACGTCGGCCTGAGCTACCGCGAGGACGCCGCGCCCGCGCTGGCCGGCATCGACCTCGTCATCCGCCCTGGCGAGGCGGTGGCGCTGGTGGGCCCGTCGGGCGCCGGCAAGACGACGCTCGTGAACCTGCTGCCGCGCTTCCTGCAGCCCACCAGCGGCCGCGTCACGCTCGATGGCGTGCCGCTCGACGACTGGGACATGCACGCGCTGCGGCGGCAGTTCGCGCTCGTCAGCCAGGACGTCGTGCTCTTCAACGACAGCATCGCCGCCAACGTGACGCTGGGCGCGCCGATGACGACCGAGCAGGTGCGCGCGGCACTGAAGGCGGCCAACCTGCTGGACTTCGTCGAGGCCCAGCCGCAGGGCCTGGACACGCCCATCGGCCACAACGGCAGCCAGCTTTCGGGCGGGCAGCGCCAGCGCCTGGCCATCGCCCGCGCCATCGCCAAGGACGCGCCGGTGCTGATCCTCGACGAGGCCACCTCGGCGCTGGACAGCGAAAGCGAACGCGCCGTGCAGGACGCGCTGGAGCGGCTGATGCAGGGCCGCACGACGCTGGTCATCGCGCACCGGCTGTCGACGATCGAGAACGCCGACCGCGTGCTGGCGCTCGAAGGCGGCCGCCTCGTCGAGCAGGGCACGCACGCCGAACTGCTGGCGGCCGGCGGCCTGTACGCGCGCCTGCACGCGATGCAATTCAAGAGCTGAAGGAGTACCTGCCGATGAGCACGACGTTGCCGATCTCGCGCTACCCCGTGCCCGAACTCGCCAACCTGCCCGAGGACCTGCGCACGCGCATCCTCGAGGTTCAGGCCAAGGCCGGCTTCGTGCCGAACGTGTTCCTCGCGCTCGCCCACCGGCCGGCCGAGTGGCGCGCCTTCATGGCCTACCACGACGCGCTGCTGCTCAAGGAAACCGGCTCGCTGAGCAAGGGCGAGCGCGAGATGATCATCGTGGCCACCAGCGCGGCCAACCAGTGCCTCTACTGCGTGGTGGCGCACGGGGCCATCCTGCGTGTCTACGAGAAGGCGCCGCTGCTGGCCGACCAGATCGCGGTCAACCACCGCAAGGCGCCGATCACGCCGCGGCAGCGTGCGATGCTGGACTTCGCGATGAAGGTGACGACGGCCTCGCACGCCATCGACGAGGCCGACTTCGCCGCGCTGCGCGCACACGGCTTCGACGACGAGGACGCCTGGGACATCGGCGCCATCGCGGCCTTCTTCGGCTTGAGCAACCGCATGGCCAACCTCACGGCGATGCGGCCCAACGACGAGTTCTACCTGATGGGCCGCGTGCCCCGCGCGCCGAAGTAGCCCGCGCTCAGCGGCCGGCGCGCAGGTGGCGGTCGAAGAAGTCCACCGTGCGCAGGTCCAGCCCCGCGGCAGCGGCGCGGTCGTAGCCGGGTGGGTCGTTCAGCAGCCTGGCCTCGAGGCCTTCGAAGCCGGTGGGCAGCGGCGAGAGATACGCGCCGTGGCCGGCCGCCGGCGGCGCGGCCCATTGTTCGCACCGGCCGCAGGCCGCCAGCACGCGGCTGCTGTGAAAGCGCGGGTGCAGCCAGATGTCGCCCTCGGCCGTGGCCAGCGCCAGCGGCACGCGCGGCGCGACGAGCGTGGCCATGTCGAAGTCGGCGGCGTAGGGCACGGCGGCCACGACAGCGGCGATGCGCGGATCGTCGTGGCCTCTCGGCTCGGCGTCGCCGCCGAAGCGCAGGCCGATCACGGTGCGCGCCAGCCACTGCTTGAGGCCGTCCAGCCAGCCGCCCTTGAGGCCCGTGATCAGGCCGACGCAGGCGTTGAAGTCCTCGGCCAGATGGCGCTCGCAATGCTGGGCAAAGAGCGCCGGCGACCAGCGCCCGCCCGCCAGCGTGAGCGCCGTGTGGCCACCGGCGGACATGCCGTACACGCCCACACGGTCCAGCTGCAGCGTGGCGGCCAGGCGGGCGTCGGCCGCCACGGCGTCGATGGCGCGGCTCACCTCGGCCGGCCGGCGCTCCCAGCTCGCCGGGCCGGGCTCGCTGTGGTCGCGGTGGTTGTCGCCGGCGTGGCGTGGCACGGCCACGGTGTAGCCGGCGGCCACGAGCGCGCGTGCCAGGTCGCTGTGCACCCAGGGCGAGCCGCCGGAGCCGTGCGACACCACCACGAGGCGGCCATTGCCGGGCTTGTGCGGCGCGTCGCGCGCCACCAGCAGCTGCAGCCGGCCCCCGGCGATGACCAGCGGCTGCTCGGCCGCGTCGGTGGGGTAGAACACGGTGACCGGCCCGTCATCGCCCTGCGGTGGCAGTTCGGTCACGCCCAGCGCGGCCAGGGCCGGCGCAGGGCTCAGGGCGAGCGCCAGGGTCAGTACAGCCCCTGCGGCCAGGTGTCGGATCCAGGGATTCGGCGTCATGCAGACCTCGTTCGGTAGGCCCGCGGGCGAAGGCACCGCGGCGCCGTCGCAGCGTCCGCGAAGCCCGTCAACCGTGCTCGCTGGGATCGCGGTGGATCCACTTTCGGCTGGCCGAAACCCACGCCGGGGTGCCCGATTTCAGGTTTCGGCCAGTGCGCGGGCGCGGAACTCGGTGGGCGTGAGGCCGGTGTCGGCCTTGAAGGCGCGGTTGAAGGGGCCGACCGAGCCGAAGCCGGCGTCCAGCGCCAGCGTGAGCACGGGTGTCTCGCGCATCGCCGGGTCGGCCAGCCAGCGGCGCGCATCGGCCAGCCGGAAGCCGTTGACGTAGGCGTTGAAGTTGCGAAAGCCCAGCCGCTGGTTGATGTGGCGCCGCAGCCGGTACTCCGGCACCGCGAGCCGCTGAGCCAACGCGCCGAGCGAGAGCTCGGGGTCGCGGTAGGCGCGGTCGTCGGCCATGGCCTGCTGCAGCGCCGCGGCCAGGCTGGCATCGGCGGCTTCAGGCGCCTCAGGCGCGGCACCCACCGGCGGCGCCGCGGTCGGCACAGCCGCCGCAGCCGCCGCAACGGGCACCGGCCCGCGGGCGTCGGGCGCCCGGCCGGCCACCGCCATCAAGCCGCCGCCTCCCACCTGCAGCACCGCCAGCGCCCAGCCCAGGAGCACCGCCAGCAGCACGGCTACGTCAAGCAGCGCCAGGCCCGGCGTCAGCAGCCCCGACGAGGTGCTCAACCGCGCGCCCAGCTGCACCAGCGTGTAGACGACGCCGGCCGCCACCAGCACGGCGCGCAGGCGCCGGCGTGACTCAACCAGATCGGCCCGCCAATGCCGCAGTGCCGCCCACAGCGCGGCGGCCATCGCCACGATCGGCACCAGCCGCAGCGCCACGCGCAGCGCGGTGCGCAGGCCGTCATCGGATGGCAGCGCGACCACGGCCGGGCACTGGGCCGCGCCGATGCCCGCCGCCAGCAGCCAGGCCACAACATGCCAGGCCCGCCAGCGGAAGCCGTCGTCGAACAGCGCCGCCGAGAACAGCGCAAACAGCACCGCGTTGCCCACGGCCACGGCGATGAGCGGCGCCTGCACGGCGCAGCCGGCCTGCCACTCCACCGCCGGCGCGCTGCCGAGCACCTGCACCGCCAGGCCCAGCGACAGCGCCAGCGCCGCGCCCGCCAGCGCCGCCGGCAACTGGCGGCGCTGGCGCCACAGCAGCGCCGCCAGCAGCAGGGCCAGCACGAACACCATGCCGCGCAGCGCGGCGTCGATCAGGGGCAAGGGCATCGGGCGCGAGTCCTCGCCGCGATTGTGTCGGTGCCCGGGGCACGAAAAAGCCCGGCCGGGGCCGGGCTTCGAGGGGGGCTGGGCAGAGCCTCAGTTGCTCTGCTGCAGCGCGCGGATGCGGTCTTCGATGGGCGGGTGGCTCGAGAACAGCGCCATCAGGCCGCTGGGGCGCGAGTTGATGCCCATGTTCTGCACGGTGCTGGGCAGCTGGCCGGGATCCATGCCGCCCAGGCGGGCCAGCGCGTTGATCATCGGCTGCTTGCGGCCCATGAGCTGCGCCGCGCTCGCATCGGCGCGGAACTCGCGCTGGCGCGAGAACCAGGCCACGATGATGGCGGCAAGCACACCCAGCACGATGTCCAGCACGATGGTCGTGATGTAGTAGCCGATGCCCGGGCCGTCGTTGGTGTTACGCAGGATGACCTTGTCGACGAAGTAGCCGATCACGCGCGACAGGAACACGACGAAGGTGTTCATCACGCCCTGGATCAGCGTCATCGTGACCATGTCGCCATTGGCCACGTGCGCGACCTCGTGGCCGATGACGGCCTCGACCTCGTCGCGGTTCATGCTGTGCAGCAGCCCCGTGCTCACGGCCACCAGGGCCGAGTTCTTGAAGGCGCCGGTGGCAAAGGCGTTGGGCTCACCCTCGTAGATGGCGACCTCGGGCATGCCGATGCCGGCCTTCTGCGCGAAGCGCTCCACCGTCTGCACGATCCAGCGGTGGGTGGGGTCGGCGCTGTTGTTGATGATCTGTGCCCGCGTGGTCCACTTGGCCATCGGCTTGCTCATCAGCAGCGAGATGAACGCGCCGCCGAAGCCCATGACGGCCGCAAAGCCCAGCAGCATGGGCAGGTTCAGGCCGTTGGCGGTGAGGAAGCGGTTGAGCCCGAGCAGGTGCACGGCCAAGCCCAGCACCAGCATCACGGCCAGGTTGGTGACGACGAACAGGACGATGCGTTTCATGGCTTCGGTGGGGAAAGTGGGAGCGGCCCCGGTGGGGGCCCGGAAACTCCGACAGGGCGGGATGTTAGGGCGGACCCTGGTGCTTCAAGGTATCCGCCGCGCCGTAGGGGCTCTTGGCGGGCGGCGAGCGCTCAGCGCCGCAGCAGCACCTGGGTTGGGTTGCCGGCGGGGCGCAGCTCGATGCGGTCGGCCAGAGCGGCGAAGAAGCGGGTCGACGGCGTGTTCTTGCCCAGCAGCCGGGCCTCGCGCAGGCGCTGCACCGCCACGTTGAGCGCCAGCGACTGGCCCGCGGCCAGCTCGGGCAGGCAGGCCAGCACGGCGTCGAGGCGGCTGCCCGCGGCTTCGGTGGCCGGCGCCGGCGTGGGCTCAGGCGCCGCCGGCTCGGCGGCCGTGGCGACCTCGGCGGCCGGGCGGCGGCTGCTGGTCTTGCGTGCGCTCGTCTTGCGCGCCGGCTTGGCCGGTGCCGCCGCGGGCTCCGCGGGCGCGGCCGCGGGCTCGGTGCGCTCGGGCTCGTCGACGACGGGGGTCTTCGGGGCTGTCTTGGCCGCCGCCTTGCGCCCGGCGGTCTTCTTGGCTGCCGCCGCCTTCGGCGCCGCCTTGGCGGCCGCCGTCTTGGTGGCTGCGGTCTTGCGCGTGGCCGTCTTGCGCGCCGCGGTCTTGCGCGGTGCCGCGGCCGTCTCGGACTTGTGGTGCTCGAGCACCGTGTAGTCGTCGTAGACGTCCTGGGTCTCGTCGCCGGTCTTGCCCTTCTGGCCGATGCCGCGCACGACGCAGCCCTTCTCGCGCAGGCGCTGCACCAGCGGCGCGAAGTCGCTGTCGCTGCTGGCGATGACGACGACGTCGGGGCGCTCGGCGAGCACCAGGTCGATGGCGTCGACGGCCAGCGCGATGTCGGTGCTGTTCTTGCCGGCCGCCAGGTTGACCATCGGCTTGATGCCCAGGCGCTTGAAGGCGGCCTGGTGCTTCACGGCGCTTTCGGCCGTGCAGTAGGCGCGGCGCACATGCAGGCCGCCATGCTGGTTGAGCAGCAGCCGGATGGCCTGCTCCATGATGTCGATCGACACGTTGTCGGCGTCGATCAGCAGCATCACGCGCTCGGGGTTGCTCATGCTTGCAGGCTCCAGGCCAGGGTTTCGCCACCGCGCAGCGGCTTGATGACGGCGTCGCCGAAGGGCAGCGTCTCGGGCAGCGTGAGTGGCTGGCGCTTGAGCGTCACGGTGCCCTCGTTGAGCGGCAGGCTGTAGAAGCGCGGCCCGTGCTCGCTGGCGAAGCCTTCCAGGTGGTGCAGCGCACCGGCAGCCTCGAAGGCCTCGGCGTAGAGCTCCAGCGCCGCCGGCGCGGTGTAGCAGCCGGCGCCGCAGACGCTCTGCTCCTTGAGCTGGGCCGCATGCGGGGCGCTGTCGGTACCCAGGAAGAACTTGCCGCTGCCCGAGGTGGCCGCCGCCACCAGCGCCTGGCGGTGGCGCTCCTTCTTCAGCACCGGCAGGCAGTAGTAGTGCGGGCGCAGGCCGCCGACGAAGAGCGCGTTGCGGTTGTAGAGCAGGTGGTGGGCGGTGATCGTGGCGGCCGTCAGCGGCCCGGCCTCGGCGACGTACTGCGCCGCGTCGGCGGTGGTGATGTGCTCGAACACCACGCGCAGGCCCGGGAAGTCGCGGCGCAGCGGCTGCATCACGCGTTCGATGAACACGGCCTCGCGGTCGAAGACGTCGATCTCGCCGTCGGTGACCTCGCCGTGCACCAGCAGCAGCAGGCCCTCGCGCTGCATGGCCTCGAGCGTGGCGTAGGTCTTGCGGATGTCGGTGACGCCGGCATCGCTGTTGGTGGTGGCGCCGGCCGGGTACAGCTTGAGCGCGACGACACCGGCCGCCTTGGCGCGCACGATCTCGTCG
>JAIXTY010000152.1 GCA_027483705.1 Rubrivivax sp. | reverse complement strand
GGCCGACGGTGCCGCGGTCCCGGGAGGAGGGGGCAGCGACGTGGCGATGCAGGCCGCCGGCATCACGCTGCTGCGCGGCGACCCGCGCTCGGTGGCCGATGCGCTGGACATCAGCCGGCGCACGCACGACAAGATCCGCCAGAACCTGTTCTGGGCCTTCGCCTTCAACGCCATCGGCATCCCGGCGGCGGCGCTGGGTCAGCTGAGCCCGGTGATCGCGGGCGGGGCGATGGCGCTGAGCAGCGTGTTCGTGGTCAGCAACGCGCTGCTGCTGTCGCGCTGGCGCGGCGCCGGCCGCGGCTGAGGAGCGCCGCCGCGCCCGCCGGCGCCAGCGCGGCCGCGGTGCGCCGCACCAGGGCCAGGAAGCGCTGCGTCAGCGCGTCGTGGTCGTCGGCATGCCAGGCCAGCGTGATCGGCGCCTCGATCGCGGGGTCGGACGGCAATGCGCGATACACCACCGACTGCGGGTGCGCGCCGCGCATCGAGGCCGGCACGATGGACAGGCCGCTGCCCGAGGCCACGAGGTTGATGTTGGACATCATGCGCTCGACCTCGGCCACCACCTGAACCTGCACCCCCAGCTGCGCCAGCCGGGCCAGCAGATTGGCATACAGCCCCGGGGCACCGGGCCGGCGCACCAGGATCAGCCGCTCGCCATCCAGGGCCTGCAGCGGCACCACCGCCGAGGGTTTGTGCTGCCGCGCGATCGGGTGGTCCATCGGCAGCGCCAGCACGGCCGGTTCGGTGAGCAGCGGCTCGAAGCGCACGCCCTCCGGCCGCGACACCGGCACACGCAGGAAGCCCGCCTGCAGGCGGCGCGCCGCGACGGCCTCGATGATCTCGGCGGCGTTGGCCTCGCTGATGCGCAGTTCGGCGTCGGGCACGGCGGCACGGCACTCGCGCAGCACCCGCGGCGTGAAGGCATGGGCCGCCGCCGAGCTGGTGAAGGCCACGTTCAACACGCCGGCCTGCCCGGCGGCGACGCGGTGCATGCGCTCGGCCAGGCGGTCGAACTGCGCCACCAGCGGCTGCGCCCCGGCCTGCAGCTCGCGGCCCGCGGCGGTGAGCGTCACGCCTTTGGCGTGGCGCTCGAACAGCGCCACGCCGAGCCCGGCCTCGAGCGCCCGGATCTGCTGGCTCAGCGGCGGCTGCTGCATGCCCAAGCGGGCTGCGGCCCGCGTGACGTGGCCGGTCTCGGCCACGGTGAGAAAGCAGCGCAGGCGGTGGATGTCCATATGCAAGTCGTATCGAAAACGGCGGTCCGGCATATTGGACCCAATGGCCCGGCGCGCCTAGCGTCGTGGCTTGCCGAGCCCGGTGCGAGACCGAGGCCGACCCGATACCGAGACCCCGAAGGAGACACCCCATGAAGCGCCCCACCCAGGCCCGCTGGCCGGCCCTGTCGCTGGCCCTGGCCGTGCTGCTGCCGCTGACCACGCAGGCCGCACCGACCTCGATCCTGTTCGTCGGCAACAGCTTCACCTTCGGCCGTGTCGACCCCGTGCTCAGCTACAACGCCAGCAACGTGCGCGACATGACCGCCGCGATGGCCGCCACCAACCCGACGGGGAGCCGCCCTTACGAGCCGCACCCGTGGGGCGGCGTGGCCGGCATCTTCAAGCAGTTCACGGTGCAGGCCGGCCTGGACTACGACGTCGCGCTGTCCACGCGCAACGCGGCCTCGCTGCGCGGCCATTTCCTCAACACCAACCCGGCGGGCTGGGACCTGCGCGGCAACATCGCCTCGCAGACCTGGAACCAGGTCGTGCTGCAGGAGCAGAGCGACGAGCCGCTGACGCGCCGCGGCGAGGTCGGCAACCCGGCCTGGTTCACGAACTACGTCGACAAGATCGAGGACTTCATCCACAACGGCGCCGCGCAGTCCTACCGCGAGCGCGACTTCTTCGCCGGGGCCACCGCCACCGAGCGCGCGGCGGCCTGCGCGGCCGCCACCGGGGCGTCGACGGGCAGCTGCAACACGCTGCGCACCACCGGCGCCAACAGCTTTGCCAGCGCTGCCACGGAGGTGTTCCTCTACCAGACCTGGGCGCGGCCCGACCTGGTGGCCGGGGCCCGCGAAACCGTGACGGACCCCGTGACGGGCGCCGTCACGCGCACCGGCGCGCCGGGCACGCCGCTGTTCGCCAACCTCGAGAGCATGACCGCGGAGCTGCGGCTGGCCTACGACAACGCCGCGCTCAGCGCCGGCACCGACGGCACCGGCGGCATCAAGGCCGTGGCGCCGGTGGGCCAGGCCTTCATGCGCGCCGTGCTGGAGGGCGTGGCCACGCGCGACATGTGGGCCGCCGATGCCGCGACCGACGGCCTGCTGGACCTGTGGTTCGACGACGGCCTGCACGCCAGCAAGTACGGCTCGTACCTCAGCGCGCTGACGCTGTTCGGGCGCATCACCGGCGTCAACCCGTTCTCGCTGGGCGGTGACGAGATCGCGGCGCGCGACCTCGGCATCAGCCGGGCCGAAGCCGTGGCGCTGCAGCGCATCGCGGCGCGCGAGCTGGGCTTCGTGGTGCCGGTGCCGGCGACGCTGGGGCTGGCGCTGGCCGGGCTGGCCCTGCTGACCGTGATGAAGGGCAGGAGGCGGGCTTGAGCCGGGCGGCTCGGCGCACGTGGAGCGGCGCGCTCGCCGGTGCGCTGGCCGCGGCCCTGCTGCTGTCGGGCTGTGCCGCCGGCCCGGCCCCGACCTTGGCTTCCGAGCCGGCGCCGCTGCCGATGGCCTGCCCGGCCGAGCTGCCCGCCGGTACACGCTGCCTGGGCGGCCGCGACCGCCTGGGCGCCCACGTGCTCATCGCCGTGCCATCGCCGTGGAGCGGCGTGCTGGTGCTCCACGCTCACGGCGGCCCCACGCTCGGCGAACCGAGGCCCGAGCGTGCCGTGGAGGACCTGCAGCGCTGGGCGGTGATGGTGCGGGCCGGCCACGCCTGGGCCGGCAGCACCTTCCGCCAAGGTGGCGTGGCCGTGCGCGCGGCCGCGGAAGACACCGAGCGGCTGCGACGCCAGTTCGTCGAGCACGTCGCCAAGCCGCGGCGCACCGTGCTGCACGGCCAGAGCTGGGGCGCAAGCGTGGCGGCCCAGGGCGCGGACATGTTCGGTGCGGCCAGGCCCTATGACGCCGTGCTGCTGAGCAGCGGCGTGCTCGGCGGCGGCACGCGCAGCTACGACTTCCGACTCGACCTGCGCGTGGTCTACCAGCACCTGTGCCGCAACCACCCGAAGCCTGACGAACCCGACTACCCGCTGTGGATGGGTCTGCCCGCGGGCGGCACGATGACGGCCGCGGACCTTTCCGCACGCCTCCGCAATTGCCTGGGACTGGGCCTGCCGTCTGCTCAGCGTAGCGATGAGCAGGCGCGGAGGCTGAAGGTCCTCGCGGCCGTGGTACGCATCCCGGAGAGCAGCGTGCCCATCCACATGGACCGGGCTACCTTCCACTTCCGCGACATCGCCAACCGCAGCGGCAACCGCCCGGTGTTCGGCAATGTCGGCGCCGTGTACGCCGGCAGCGGCGACGAGGCGCTGGACCGCGAGATCAACGCCCGCGTGCCGCGCTACGCCGCCGACCCCGAGGCCGTGCGCGCCTTCGCGGCCGACACCGACCCGCAGGGCCGCATCGGCGTGCCGGTGCTGAGCCTGCATGCGGTGAACGACCCCGTGGCCTTCGTCGAGCTGCAGCACCACTTCCGCGGCGTCATGCAGCGGGGCGGCAGCGGCGAGCGGCTGGCCCAGGTGTACACCGATCACGCCGAGCACAGCTACCTGGCCGACCGCCTGTACGTCGTCGCCGTGCAGCAGCTGCTGGCCTGGGCTGAAGGCGGCGCGAAGCCGACGCCGGCCTCGATGGCCGCGGCCTGCGATGCCAGCTGCCGGCTGGTCGGCGACTTCGAGCCGCTGCCTCTGGAGCGGCGCGTGCCGGCGCGACAGCGGCCATGACGGCGCCGGTGCTCGTCACCGGAGCCGGCAGCGGCATCGGCCGGGCCATTGTCGAGGCGCTGCGCGCGGCGGATGTGCCCGTGTGGGCGGCGGCGCGCCGCGACACGCACCTGCAGGCCCTGGCCGCGCTCGGCGCCTGGCCGCTGCGGCTGGACGTGCGCGACGCGGCCCAGGTGCAGGCCGCCGCCGCGGCCGTGGCGGCACAGGGCCAGGGCCTCGGCGGGCTCGTGCACAACGCCGGTGTCGGTGGCATCGCGCCGCTGGCCGGCTGGCCCGACGCCGACCTGCAGGCGCTGTTCGACACCAACGTCTTCGGCCCGCACCGGCTGACGAACGCGCTGCTGCCGGCGCTGCTGGCGGCGCGTGGGCGCATCGTCTGCATCGGCTCGATGGGCGGCAGCATCACGGCGCCCACGATGGGCCCGTACACGATGAGCAAGCACGCGCTCGAGGCCTACGCCGAGTGCCTGCGGCAGGAGCTGGCGCCGCACGGCGTGGCCGTGAGCATCGTGCAGCCCGGCGCGGTGGCCACCGACATCGGCGACAACGGCCGTGAAGGCAACCTCGCGCGGCTGGCCGCGACGCCGCCGCCCTTCGACACGCTGGCGGCCGACGTCGCCGAATCGATCCGCGCGCCGGTGGCACCCGACCCGGCCGCGCCCGAGTCGGCGCTCAATCGCCGCTTCGCACCGCCGTCGGCCGTGGCCGCGGTCGTGATGCAGGCGCTGCAGTCGCCGCAGCCGCAGGCGCGTTACCTGGTAGGCACGCGCTGGGAGAGCGACCGCGTGGTCGATGCGCTGATCACGCGGCTGATCGATGCGGCGCGATCGCCTTCGCAGGGGATGGACGAAGCGGCGCTGCTGGAGCGCGTGCGGCAGGCCTGGCGGAGCCAGGGTGGTGCAGGGGGTGCACCTGAAGACGAGGCGGCGCGCTGATCCGGGAGACCCGCAGGCTCGGTGGAGCGGGTCGGCCCGAATGGGATGGGACGGCTGGACGCGGGTTGTTGCCGCCTGACTGAGTCGACTGGGACGGCAGCTTTCGACCGAGGCTGTGTGGAAACTCTTTGCCTCGATCGATGTCATAGCTCCCATCAGACCGGCGGGAGTGATCGATGGGACGGTACGTCGAAGGGCAGGATCGAGCACAGAGCGTTCTCT
>JAIXTY010000025.1 GCA_027483705.1 Rubrivivax sp. | reverse complement strand
CCTTGAGGGCGGCGCGCGCAGCGCGCTTCGTGGACTGACTCACGGCAACTGTTCGAGCGCAGCGGCCGCAGGCCGCGTAGCGAGTTTTGCCGTGCGCCCTCAAGGTGAGCAGCGCAGGGAAGTCAGCCCGCAGGGCTGACCGCCACACCGTGCGTCCGCACCGCGCACCGCCTGCCGCGACGCGCGATGCAGTGCCATCAAGAACCAGCGCCAACAACGAACCAACCCCACCCCTACAGCCGGTGCAGCGGCGTCTCAAGCGCCCTCACCAGCGGATGCCCCGCCCCGGCCATCCGCAGCGCCAGCGCGTGCAGTTCATGCAGCCGGCCCGACTCCCGCGGCAGCCAGCGAACGCGGCCATCGGTCAGGGTCACCTTCAGCGACGGCGCGAACAGCAGGTAGGGCCAGCGCGCCAGGTGCACGTCGCGGATCTCGCTCCACACCAACCGGCGCGGCAAGCCGAAGCGGTCGAACAGCAGCAGCCCCGCCTCGCCGGCACGTGCGGGCAGTGCGATGTAGGTGAGCAGCACCGACGGCGCCGCCACGGTCATGATCCACAGCGTGGGCAGGCTGCGGAACGGCTCGCCATCGGCCCAGGCCAGCAAACGCGCCACCAGAGCGCCCAACGTCAGGCTCAGCACCATCACCCGCCACAGCACCGGCAGCCGTGTCGGCAGCCGCAGCGGATAGGCGGGTCGGGCCACCGCTAAAACCGCTCGACGATCACGCTGCCGATGCTGTAGCCCGCGCCGAAGGAGCAGATCACGCCGGTGTCACCGGCCCTCAGGTCGGCCTGGTGCGTGTGGAACGCGATGATCGAGCCGGCGCTCGCGGTGTTGGCGTACTCGCTCAGGATGATGGGCGCGAGGTCGGCGCCCTGCGGCCCGGCGAGGTCGGCGCCCACCAGCTTCTTGATGACAAGTTGGTTCATGCCCAGGTTGGCCTGGTGCAGCCAGTAGCGGCGCACCTGCGTCGGCTCCAGGCCCAGCGTGTGCAGGTGGCGCTCGATGTGTTCGGCCGCCATCGGCACCACCTCCTTGAACACCTTGCGGCCTTCCTGCATGAAGGTCTTGTCGCGGGCGTCGGGGTCGGTGTCCTCGCAGCGGTTCATGAAACCCGCGTTGTTGCGGATGTTGTTGCTGTACTGGGTGACGAGCTTGGTGCCCTTCACGCGCCAGCGCGTCGCGCTGCGGGCCGTGTCCTCGGCCTCCACGACGAGGGCCGTGCAGACGTCGCCGAAGATGAAGTGGCAGTCGCGGTCGCGCCACTCCAGGTGCGCCGAAGTGATCTCGGGGTTGACGATCAGCACGCGCGTGGCGCTGCCGTTCTTCACCGCGTTGACGGCCTCCTGGATGGCGAAGGTGGCCGACGAGCAGGCCACGTTCATGTCGAAGCCGTAGCCGCCGCAGCCCAGCGCCGCCTGGATCTCGCAGGCCATCGCCGGGTACGCGCGCTGCATGTTGGCGGCGGCACACAGCACGGCGTCGATGTCGCCCGGCTGCAGGCCCGCGGCGGCGATGGCCTTCGCGCCGGCATCGACCGCGATCTCGGCCATCAGGCTCAGCGCCTCGTCGGGCCGCGGCGCGAAGTGCGGCTTCATGCGCGTGGGGTCGAGCACGCCGGTCTTCTCGAGCACGTAGCGCTGGCGGATGCCGGACGCCTTCTCGATGAACTCGACGCTGGAGTGCGGGATGGCCGCGCGCTCGCCGGCCGCGATGGCGGCGGCTTGCTGCGCGTTCTGGAGGTCGGCGTAGGCGTTGAACGAGGCGACGAGCTCCTCGTTCGTGATCACGTGCGGCGGCGTGAACAGGCCGGTGCCGCTGATGACGACGTTTTTCATGGCGCGGCAGTGTAGGTTCGCGCCGGCCCCCGAGCCTCGGGGGCGGCCCCTAGGTGGCTGGACCTATTTGCGCGGGGCCTTCTTCGCGGCCGAGCCGGCCTGCAACGCCTCGCTCATGCCCAGCAGCACGCCGCTGGCCATCGCGGCGTAGCTTTCGGCCAGCGCCTGCGCGGCCTTCATCGACGCCGCCCGGGTGCTGCGCATCGACTGCTGCATCTGCTCGGCCATCTGCTCGAACTGCGCCGCCGCGGCCGTGGCCTGCGCGCCGGCGGCCGTGCCGCCGGCCTGCATCTTCTCGAGCACCGGCGCCCAGGCCGCGGCCATCGGCCCGCCGGCGCCGGCGGCGGCCTTCTTGACGGCGCTGAAGAGGCCGTCTTCCAGCTTCTCGAGGTCGGCCAGGGCCTTGCCCAGGTGCTTGTCGTGCAGGTCGGCGCCCTGCGCGGCCAGTGTGGCCAGCGTCGTGCGCTGGGCCTCCACGGCCTTGAGCAGGGCCTCGTCCAGGCCGGCCACGGCCTTGTCGAGCAGGGCCTCGGGGTCGACGCCGGCGGAGACGTTCTTCGCCAGGCCGGTGCTGGCGGCATCGGCCACCTGCCGGGCGACGCCGCGGATGTTCTTCAGCGTCAGCTCGCGGCCCTGCAGCGCGGCCAGCGTGGTGTCGGCCACGGCCTTCTTGAGCTGCGCGCCCTGGCGTGCGCTGGCGGTCTGGAACATCGCGATCAGCGCGTCGGCATCGAACATCGGCTGGGCCACGGAACTCTCCTCGGTGTGGATGGGCGGCGCGATGCTGGCACCAGCCGCGCACGCCGGCAAGCGATCAGTGCAACACCAGCAAGGGCACCCTGCTGCGCGAGATGACGCTCTTGGTGCGCGAGCCGAACAGCAACTCGCCGAAGACGCCGCGGCCGTGCGTGGCCATCACGATGAGGTCGCAGCCGGCCTCGGCCGCCATCTTCGCGATGGCGTCGTCCACCGCGTCGGTGCGCTCGAAGCGGCCGATGAAGGGCACGCCCTGCTCCTCGGCCCTGCCGCGGAAGCGCGTCAGGACCTCGTGCGCATGGGCCTCGGTGCGCTGCAGGTGCTCGTCGGCCTCGCGCCGGTAGGTGCTGGGGTTGCTGCCCATGTGCGGCAGCGGCGCCATCGGTTCGGCCACGAAGGCGGTGATGCGGGCGCCGAGCCTGGCCGCCAGCGCCAGGCTGGCCTGTTGCGCTTGCTCGGAAAGCTCGGTGCCGTCGATGGGAACGAGCAGGTGCTGGAACATGGTGGGGCTCCTGGGTGACTCGGGTGGGTTCGGGCCCACTCTAGGCGGCGGCCCGCGCCGCGGGCTTGACCACCATCAACCGCCCCCCGCGGCTCAGCGCCACAGCTCGCCGGCGTCGAGCTCCAGCTTCACGAAGAGCTCGTTCGCGGCCGGCTGCCCGCGCGGCTGCTCGCGCCCGGCGCCCACGTACAGCCGCGTGCCGGCGCTGCGCCGCCAGGCGTAGGTGAGCGAGGCCGTGCGGCCGGCCTCGTCCACCGGTGCCACGGTGGGCTCGGCCGCCCGCCACAGCGTGCGGTGCTGCGCGATCAGGCGCAGGCTGTGGCGCGCATCGAGGTGCCAGATGGCCAGCAGCTGCCCGGCGCTCTCGCGGTAGCGGCGCTCGCCGTCGCGCTCCAGCCAGGCCAGGTTCAGCCGCGGCTCCAGCTCCAGCGCCGCCAGCGGCCGCAGCCGCGCGCTGCCCGACACCCGGCCGCCGCGGCGCACCTCGCCGGCCGGGCCGACGGCGGTGTCGGCCAGGCGGCCGAGGTCGGCCGACAGATCCAGCAGCGGCATCCACGGCGCCGGCGTCATCACCAGGCCCACGCTCCAGTAGCGCTGCGGCAGCAGCGGCAGGCCAGGGCCCAGCCGCACGCGGGCCTGGCCATACCACTCGATCCAGCCCTCGAAGTTGCGCGCGCCGGTGACGAAGACGCCGGGTCGCACGCTGTCCTCGATCAGCGTGCCGTCCTGCCGGCGCTGCGCGCGGATCACCTCGATCGTGGCGTAGACCTCGTTCAGCGGCCCGAAGTCGCCGCGCCAGGCGTGGTTGTGGAAGAGCTCGACGCGCCGCGCGCCGGCCTGCGCGACGAAGCCGCTGTCGTGGCGGAAGCCGTCGCTGATGTCGTCGACCGTGAGCGCCGTCTCACCGCGCTCGGCCTGGCGCAGCAGCTTCAGGCGCACGAGGTCGCCGTCGACCGCCGCGCCGCGTGCCAGGCCGCCCCGGCCGTCGGGCTGCGCGTCGGTGCGCGCGTGCAGCCACTGCGCGCGCAGCCGCCAGGCGCCACCGGGCAGCGCCGGCAGCGGCAGGCCGATGTCGGGGCCGAGCACGGTGTTGCTGCCGCGGTCGCCGCCTCCGTTGTAGCGGCGGTTCGCCGCCAGCCAGCCGAACGAGCCCTGGCCGTCGTCGTGGCGCGCGCGCAGCGCCAGCAGCGAGCCCGCGGGTTGCTCGGCGGCGTCGGTGCCGTAGGGGCCGGGCAGCAGCACGAGGCCGCCGCCGCGGTCCTGCAGCGCGAAGGCGGTGCCCGCCCAGGCCGTGCCGCGCCAGGTGGCGCGCAGACCGCCCTTGGGCGCGGTGACGCTGCGCGTGTACAGCGCGTCGGTCGGCATGCGCAGCAGGTCGGCGCTCTCAAAGAAGAACGGCCGCTTCTCGCTGAGGAACAGCGCAAAGCGCGAGTTGCCGGCGAGCTGCGGCACGTCGAGCTCGACCTGCGAGAAGTCGGGGTTCAGCGTGCCGTCGATCACCAGCTCGGCGCGCGGGCGCCACTTCAGGTCGAGGCTGGCCTCGTGGTCCTGGCGCTTGGGGCCGCGGCCGTCGTCGCTGCGCCGCCAGGTGAGGCCCGGGCGCACCGTGAGGAAGGCGTGATCGGCGGGCAGCTCCACGCCCTGCAGCGGCTGCATCGTGGCGATGAAGCTCGCCGCGTTGCGCGGGATCAGCACCGAGCTGAAGAGGTGGAACTGCTCGCGCGGCAGGCGGCGCCCGACCATGATGCGCCAGTCCTGCCGGCCCTCGCTGAAGCGCAGGCTCGCGAACGGGATGCGCAGCACCGCGGTCCAGCCGCCGCGCGTGTTGTCGGCCACCTGGCGCGTGACGGCGGCGTCCCAGTCGAAGTCGGGCGAGAAGTCCTCGCTGTCGTCGGCCGCGGTGTGCAGCCCGTCGGCCGTGCTGCCGGCGGCGTTGACGCGGAACCACTGCGCCGCGCTGCGCTTGCCCACCGCGTCGAGGTAGACGACGACGAAGTCCTGCGTGCGGTTGACGCCGTCGTGGCGCACGCGGAAGTCGCGGATGGCCGCAGGCTCGCGATCGAAGGCCTCGATGCCCACCCAGATGGCCTGCTCGTCGAACAGCACGCGCACCCGCGTGGCCTCGCGCGGGGCGGCGCCGGTGTCGGGGGCCTTCTCGACGAAGTCGTCGTGCGGCCGGGCGCGCTGCCAGGCCGGGTGCGACAGCGTGCCGTCCAGGCGCAGGCGCTCGTCGGCGCGCAGCCGCTCGGCGACGATGGGTGAAGCGGCTTGGGTGGCGGTGGTTGCGGCGGCGGCGGCCAGCAGGCCGGCGACAAGCCGCTTGCGGAGCAGAAGGGCCCAGGTCATGGGGGCGGGATTCTCACGGTCCCCGGCCCGGGCCCGCTCGGCCGGAAGGTGTAGGCGCGGGCCCCGGTTCGCGCGGGTAAACCCGCCGTTGCCGAGCATCGAGCGGCCGCCGGATCATCACCGCTGCCCGGCGATCACAACGACACGAGGAGACGACGCATGGCCCTGATCTCGCGCACCGCGGCGCTGGTGGCGGTGGCCGCCACGGCGCTGCTGGCCCTGGCCGCCCAGGCCACCAACTACAGCCTGTGGATCAACGGCCGCGGCGGCGGCGGCACACCCGGCAACCACGAGGACTGGCGCGCCTGGGGCCCGGCCACGGTGAACGCCGGCGTCAACAAGAAGGCCGTCAACTGGGACGGCTTCAACCGCATCAGCACCACCAACGGCGGCATCCGCGACGCGCTGGACTGCTACTGCACGGGCCCCAACTGGTGCTACATCGCCGCGTACTCGGCGGGCAACCTGCAGATCGGCTACGCGCTCAGCCTGTACGGCACCAGCCAGCGCTTCAAGAAGAACCCCAGCCCCAACGCCGACGGCCAGTGCAGCAACTCCGACGGCGGCACGCAGACGGGCTGGAACATCAAGTGGGTGAACGTGGCCGGCGGTGCCGGCGGCGGCAGCGAGCTGGCCGACGCCGGCGACTGGGCCATCAGCGAGCCGCTGGTCAGCGACCTCAAGACCAGCAGCGCCCGCGCCCTGTACAACCACAACACCACCACCGGCAAGTGGTTCTACATGTTCGCCGGCGCCAAGGGCACGCTCTACAGCTTCGTGCTGCCGGGGCAGGACGACG
The DNA here is from genome assembly GCA_027483705.1 of Rubrivivax sp. Lineage (GTDB taxonomy): Bacteria > Pseudomonadota > Gammaproteobacteria > Burkholderiales > Burkholderiaceae_C > Rubrivivax. The sequence continues at coordinate 25,055 of JAIXTY010000025.1, read as the reverse complement.
AGGTCGTGGCGTACCACTCGTCCGGCGGCGTGTCGGGCAGCAGTGGCGCGAGCTACTGCAACCCGGCCGACTGGCTGTGCAACGACCTCACGCTGGGCACCGCCGCCACGCAGGGCGGCCGCGCCAAGTGGAGCTGGCACACGGTGCAGTTCCGTGACGACGCCGAGCAGTTCAACCACTACGCCAACGGCAACTGGGCCGGCATCGTGGGCCGCGTGCGCGCCGACATGGAGGCCAACGCGAAGTGAGGCCACGCGCCGCGGCCGGCGCGGCCGCGGTGGCGGTGGCGCTGGCCGCCCTGCTGGGCTGGCGTCTGGCGCCTGAAGAGGCGCCAGCCGCCGACACGCCGGCCACGCTCGCCGGCCCGAAGCTGATGGCCTGGCCGCCGCCCCCGGGCGCGATGGCCACGTCGACCACCGCCACCGCCGGCGCATCAGCCCCCCGCGCCGGCGCCCCGCTGTCGCCCCTGGGCGAGGCCGAGCGCCGCGCACAGCGCCAGCTGTGGCAGGGCCGGCTGGAACGCGCGCGCGCCACGCTGGACGGCTACCGCGCCTCGGCGCAGTACCCGCACGAGAGCCGCCCGATCGAGGAGCACCCCGACCAGCTGCGGCCCTTCGACCCCATCGCCGAGGAACGCTCCCTGCGCATGCCCGGCGGCACCGCGCCGCAGGGCGTGAAGCTGCTCACCACCCAGGAGCGCGTGTTCGCGAGCGGCACCGAGAGCAGCCGCGTCACCCTGGCCCTGCAGGACCTGCAGGGCCGCGCGCTGCCACTGCGCGTGAGCCGCGCCGTGATCCGCGAGGTGACACCGCCCGGCGCCACCGCGCGCACGGCCGAGTTCACGCCCGACGCCAACGACGCCGGCCGCGCCGGCGATGCACGCGCCGGCGACGGCGTCATCACCGTGCTGATGCACCCCGCCGCACAGGGCTTCGGCGAGTTCGCCGGCACCGTGCGCCTGGAGCTGCTGCTCGACCACGCCGGCCAGCCCGGCTTCCTGTACTTCGACCTCGTCTACAGCCCCGAGACCGCCGCCGTGTGGCTGCCCGGCGTGCGAGAGGCCGCCTCACCGGCGGGCATCGACTTCTTCGTCAAGGCCCAGGTGCGCCTGCCCGGCCGCTACGTGGTGAGCGCGCGCATCGACGACGCCGCCGGCGAGCCGGTGGCGCTGGCGCAGTTCAATGGCGAGGTGAAGGCCGGCGAGCAGGAGTTCCGGCTGCCGGTGTTCGGCAAGCTGCTGCGCGACAAGGCGCCGGCCATGCCGCTGAAGGTGCGGGACATCGAGGCCTTCCTGCTCAAGCCCGACGCCTTTCCGGACCGCGTGATGCTGCCGCGGCGCGCCGGCGTGCAGCACACGAGCCGCGTGCACCCGATCGCATCGTTCTCCAACGCCGAGTGGAGCGGCGAGGAGAAGACGCGCTATCTCACCGAGCTGACGAAGGATGTCGACGAGGCCGAGCGGCAGGTGCAGCGGCTGGGGCCTTGACGCGCTGAGATCGCGCCCCGGCGCCGCGCCAGCCCGCCCAGCACCGCCGCGCCGGCCAGCCACATCGCCCAGGTGCCGGGCTCGGGGATCGTGGCCACCTGGCTGAACTGCACGTTGTCCAGGCCCAGGTCGCCGAAGTCCTGCACCACCAGGCGCAGCGGCAGCGACGAGCGGATGGGCTCGGGCAGATAGCTGCGCACCGTGTTGCCCGGGAAGGTGAACACGCCGCTGTCGAAGTACACCGCGCCGGCGGTGTCGACCACCTGGATGCGGCTGTTGGGGTAGCTGCTGACGCTCCAGCCGCCGATGTCGAAGCTGGTGAGCACCACATCCCAGCCGGCGTCGGGCGTGAACTGCACGTAGCCGGGCACGTTGAACGACGTGTGGCCGAGGGCCGACAGGAGCCCGGAATAGCCGCTGCTGTAGACCGAGAACGGGCTCGTCGAGCCGGTGGGCACGAAGTCGAGCACGATGTTCGGCGTCGGGCCGCCCGCCGTGCCCAGGCCAGGGCCGGCGCCGGAGACGCGGTCGCCATAGGTGCCGCCCAAGCCGAAGCCGAGCTGGGTGATGGTGTCGAAAGTCAGCACGGTGGCGTGCGTGGCGCCGGCGGCGGCCAGCAGGGCTGCCGCCGTGGCCATGGCGCGGAAGGCAGAGCGGAGAGAAGGCATGGTCGGGCTCCAGTCAATGGACTCGGCGCCATGTTGCCCAGGCAGGCGTTATGCAGCCGTCACGCCGTGGGCCCTGCCCTCCCTCGACCAGGGGGTGCCATGAATCGCCCCGGGTATCCTTGCCGCATGACCCGCGTCTACAACTTCAGCGCCGGCCCCGCCGCCCTGCCCGAACCCGTGCTGCGCCAGGCGGCCGCCGAGATGCTCGACTGGCGCGGCAGCGGCATGGGCGTGATGGAGATGAGCCACCGCGGCCCGGAGTTCATGTCCATCCACGCCGAGGCGCAGGCGCTGCTGCGCGAGCTGATGGGCATCCCGGCGCACTACAAGACCCTCTTCATGCAGGGCGGCGCGCTGGCCGAGAACGCCATCCTGCCCCTGAACCTGCTGAACACGCGGCGCGGTAGCCCGGCGCGCGCCGACTACATCGACACCGGCATCTGGAGCCAGAAGTCCATCGCCGAGGCGCGCCGCTACGGCACGGTGAACGTGGCCGCCAGCGGCGAGGCCAGTGGCTACACCCGCATTCCCGACCGCGCCGACTGGCGGCTGGACCCCGGCGCCGCCTACGTGCACATCTGCAGCAACGAGACCATCGGTGGCCTCGAGTACCCCAGCACGCCCGACGTGGGCGAGGTACCGCTGGTGAGCGACATGTCCAGCAGCATCCTCAGCCGCCCGGTGGACGTGTCGCGCTACGGCTGCATCTACGGCGGCGCGCAGAAGAACATCGGCCCGGCGGGTCTGACCATCGTGATCGTTCGCGACGATCTCATCGGCCACGCGCAGCCGGCCACGCCCACGGCCTTCGACTACCGCGTGGTGGCCGACAACGACAGCATGTTCAACACGCCGCCGACCTGGGCCATCTACATCGCCGGCCTGGTGTTCGCCTGGATCCGCGACACCGGCGGCGTGGCCGCGATGGCCGAGCGGAATGCCGCCAAGGCCGCGCTGCTGTACGGCGCGCTCGACAGCAGCGGCCTGTACACGGTGCCGGTGGCGCCGGGCCACCGCAGCCGCATGAACGTGGTGTTCCGACTGCGCGACGAGCGGCTGGATGCGCCGTTCCTGAAGGGCGCGCAGGAGCGCGGCCTGGCGCAGCTGAAGGGCCACCGCTCGGTGGGCGGCATGCGCGCCTCGATCTACAACGCCATGCCCATCGAAGGCGTGCAGGCGCTGTTGGACTGGCTGCGCGAGTTCGAACGCGCGCATGGCTGAGCCTGGCGGCCCGCCGCGGCTGGACTTTCCGGCGCCGGGCCGCGCGACGATCACGCTGGCGCGGCCCGCGCAACTGAACCGGCTGCACCGCGAGGACCTGCGCATACTGCAGGCGCACTGCGCCACGCTGGCCGCCGACGCCACGCTGCGCGTGGTGGTGCTGCAGGCCGAAGGGCGGCTCTTCTGCGCCGGCTTCAACCTCGACGAACTCGGCAGCGGCGGCAGCGCCACGGCCGACGACCCGCAGCTCTTCGAACGCACGGTCGATGCGCTCGAAGCCCTGCCCGTGCCCACCGTGGCGCGGCTGCACGGCGGCGTCTACGGCGGCGCCACCGACCTGGCGCTGGCCTGCGATTTCCGCGTCGGCGAGGCCGGCCTGCAGCTGCGCATGCCGGCCGCACGCATCGGGTTGCACTACTACCCGGGCGGGCTGCAGCGTTATGTGTCGCGCCTGGGCCTGGCCGCCGCCAAGCGCCTCTTCCTGCTCGCCGAGACGGTGGAAGCGGCCACGCTGCGGAGCATCGGCTACCTCGATGCCGTGGTGGCGACCGACGCGCTGGACGCCGAGGTCGAGCGCCTGGCCGCCGCGTTGGGGGACGGCGCACCGTTGGCGCTGTCGGGCATGAAGCAGTCGCTCAACGAGGTGGCCAGCGGCCGCGCCGACGCGGCGGTGCTGGCCGCGCGCGTGCAGTGCTGCGCCACGAGCAGCGATCTGCAGGAAGGCCTGGCCGCCTGGGCCGAGCGGCGCGCGCCGCGCTTCGTGGGCCGCTAGAAGCCTGCGCCGCCGAGATCACGGCAGCGCCAAGCGCAGCACCGACTGCGGCCCGCCGGGCACCGGCTCCTCATGGCTGGCCACCAGCCAGGCCTGCGTGGCCGCCTGCGCGTGCTGGCGCAGGGCGCCCTGCAGCCAGGCCAGCGAGGCCGCATCGAGCGCGTTGAAGGGCTCGTCCAGCAGCACCACCGGCGTGCCCACGGCCAGCGCCGCGGCCAGCCACACCTTGCGCTGGTTGCCGCTGGAGAGCTGCGCGATGCGCGGCGACAGGAAAGACTCGAGCCGCAGGCCCTGCACCGCGCCGTCCAGCGCCGTGTCGGACCAGCCCGGGTACAGGCCGGCCAGGAAGGCCCAGAACTCGGGCGCGCGCAGGTGGTCGAAGGCCGGCGCACCCGGGCCGCACCAGAACACCTGGCGGCGGTAGCCCAGCGGGTCGGTCTGGATGTCGAAGTCAGCGTCGATGCCGGCGGCCACGCGGCGGCCGGTGAACGGGTCCAGCGCGCCGGCCAGCAGCTTGAGCAGCGTGCTCTTGCCGCTGCCGTTGGGGCCTTGCAGCCAGGTGACGCCGCCGTGCAACTCGGCGCTCCACATCGTGAAGACGTGGCGTGCGCCGTACGAGAAGCTCAGGTCCTGCACCTGCAGCCGCCACGTCCTCATCCGGCCAGGCCCTCGCTCGCCAGCGCCAGCGCCACGGCCAGCAGGAACAGCCAGCGCGCCGACTGCACCGAGGCGTCGGCCACCGGCACGCGCAGCTCCAGCACGGCCGCCAGGGCCAGCCAGCCGCTCCAGGCCGCGAGCACCGCCCCGCGCCCGCCGGGCGCAAGGGCCACTGTGGCCGCCGCCAGCAGCGCGACACCCACGAGGGCCGGCGCCACGCTCACCGCGTCGATGCGCCAGGCCCAGCCGCGCCGCGACAGCGGCAGCGCGGCGCCGGCGTCGAGCAGCGGGCGCAGCTCCAGCGCCGCCAGCACGCGGGCGCGCGCCACGGCGGCCATTGCCACCAGCGACTGCAGCGCCAGCCACCACGGCGCCCAGCCCGGGCGCACGGCCAGCGCCACGAGCAGCAGGCCGGCGGCGGCCAGCGTCAGCGCCGCGTGGCGCGCGGCGCGTGGGGCCACGCCGCGGCGCAGCGGCCACAGGATCAGCGGCCGCAAGGGCGACAGCCTCGCGGCGCCGCGGGCGGCGGCCGGCCTCGTCGACACGCTCCACGCCCGCGGGCCCGGGCGGCCGAGCCCGGCACCCCGCCGCCGCATCCGCTGCAGGCCCAGGCCAGCCACCACCACCAGGCCCAGCGCCAGGCCGGTGGTCAGCACCAGCGCCAGCTCGTGCCCCGCCAGCCACGCAGGCCGCTGGCCCAGCCACACGGCCACGCCACCGAGTTGCAGCGCCGCCCAGGGCAGCGTGGCCAGCGCGATCCAGGGCAGGTCGGCCCGCGTGGTGTCGCCCGGCGCCAGCGGCAGCGCGCGTTCGGCCTCGCGCCAGCGGGCCGGCCACAGCAGCGGCGCCAGGGCCGCCAGCAAGCCCGCGCCCACGGCCACCACGCCCAGCAGCGCCAGCACGGGCCACAGCCCACCGGCGGCCACGCCGCGCGCCAGCGGCAGCGCCACCCAGGCGGCCAGCGCGGCCACGGTGGCCAGCGCCGAGTCCAGCCCGGCGCCGGCACTGGCCACCACGGCGGCCACGAGCACGAACACCGCCCAGCGCCCGAGCCAGCGCCGCAGCGCCTGTGCGCAGGCCGCCGCCAGCACGCGGCGGTAGGGCCAGGCAGCCAGGGTCACGCGGGTGATTTACAGCCGCTCGAAGACCGCGGCGATGCCCTGCCCGCCACCGATGCACATCGTGACGAGCGCGAAGCGCTTGCCCGTGCGGTGCAGCTCGTGCACGGCCTTGGTGGCCAGGAAGGCGCCGCTGCAGCCGATGGGGTGGCCCAGGGCGATGGCGCCGCCGTTCGGGTTGACCTTGGCCATGTCGAACTCCAGCCCACGCGCCACCGCCAGCGCCTGCGCGGCGAAGGCCTCGTTGCTTTCGATGACGTCGATCTGGTCGAGCGTCAGGCCAGCCTTCTTCAGCGCCAGCTTGGTGGCCGGGATCGGGCCCTCGCCCATGATCTCGTTGGGCACGCCGGCCACCGCGTAGCTCACCAGCCGCGCCAGCGGCTTGTGGCCGGCCGCGGCGGCCGTGGTGGCATCGGCCAGCACCAGGAAGGCTGCGCCATCGTTGATGCCGCTGGCGTTGCCGGCCGTCACGCTGCCGTCCTTCTTGAACGCCGGCTTCATCTTGGCCAGCGTCTCCAGCGTGGTGCCGGCCTTCACGTGCTCGTCGGTGTCGAAGACCACCTCGCCCTTTTTCGTCTGCTTCACGATGGGCACGATCTGGCCCTTGAAGCGCCCTTCGGCGATGGCCGCGGCGGCCTTGCGGTGCGAGTCGACGGCGAGCTGGTCCTGCTCCTCGCGCGTGAGGCCCCACTTCGTCACCAGGTTCTCGGCCGTGATGCCCATGTGGCCCACGCCGAAGGGGTCGGTCAGCGTCGCCACCATGGTGTCGATCATCTGCACGTGGCCCATGCGCGCGCCACTGCGCATCTGCGGGCTGAGGTAGCCGCCGCGGCTCATCACCTCGACGCCGCCGCCGACGCCGTAGTCGCAGTCACCGAGCAGGATGTTCTGCGCCGTGGTGACGATGGCCTGCAGGCCGCTGCTGCACAGGCGGTTCACCGACATCGCCACGCTGTCCATCGGCAGCCCGGCCTGGATGCTGGCCACGCGCGCCACGTAGGCGAAGCGGCTTTCGGTGGGGATGGTGTTGCCCACGGTGACGTAGTTGATGGCCTTGGGGTCGACGCCGCTGGCCGCGACGCTGGCCTTCATCACCGTGCCGGCGAGTTCGGCCGGCTCGATGTCGGCCAGGCTGCCGGCGAAGGTGCCGATGGCGGAACGGAGGGCGGAAAGGACGACGACGTCGCGCTGGCTCATGGAAGGCTCCTGGCTGCAGGGTGGGATCGTGGCACTGTACGCCGCGTCCCCTGGCGCCGCGCTGACGGCGGCTCAGGGCCCCGGCAGCAGCAGGCGCACCAGCACCGCGACGGTCGCGATGCCGAGCGCGGCGCCCAGGTCGCGCCAGCGCTCGCGGCGGCGTGCCTGCGCACGGATGGCCTGGTGCGGCGGCTGAACGGGGAGCGGGCGCTTCGAGCGGTGGATCATGGAGCGACTTTAATGCGAATCATTCGCATCTGCAAGTCAGCAAGACCCGGCCGAAGCCGCGGCCGGTTCAGGCGGTGCAGGCCTGCACCAGGCGCTCCAGGGGCACACGCACCTTCAGGGCCGCCGCCGGCACCACCGCGGCCACGCCGTGCTCGGCCTGCGCGGTGTCGCGCCGCACGGGGTTGACGAGGGCGTCGCCCTGCCGCGTGGTGACCACCGCCACCACCGGCGTCGACGCCGTCTCGCCGCGGCGCATCACCAGGCCCAGCTCGCCGCTTTTCAGCCGCACGGACGTGCCGGGCGGGTACAGGCCGAATTCCTTGACGATGGCCGCCGTCATCGGGCTCTTGGCGTCGCTGGCAAAGAACTGGCGCACGGCCAGGTCGGCCGGCTGCGGTGGCCGCACCACGCGTGCGCTGAAGCGCGCCGTGAAGGCGTCGGCGCGGTTGAGCAGCAACGCCATCTCGCCCACGTCGGTGAGGCCCTGGGGATAGCCGCTGCCGTCGGGGGCCTCGTGATGGCGCTCGACGGCGTCGATCCACATCGTGTCGCTCACGCCGCCCGCGCGCAGCAGTTCGGCGGCGCGCCACGGATGCTCGTGGATGGTCTGGCGCTGCAGCGCGGTGGGTGGTGTCACCTGGGCGGCCAGCCGGTTCTGCAGCTCGGCCATCGCCAGGTTCATGGTCAGCGCCGCGCGCACGAGCAGCCGGCCGGCATCAGGCCCCCAGCCCAGGCGCTGCGCCGCCAGGTGGCCGGTGATGGCCGCGTGCAGCGCGTGCCGGTTGGCGTAGTTGGTGTGCGGCGCGTCGTCGGGCCGCACGATCTGCAGGATGGCCAGGTCGGGGTCGCGCTGGATCAGCGCGACCACCGGCTGCGCCGCGCGCTCGAGCGCGCCCTCGAACTGCGAGTCCACCGCGGCCTTGAGAACGCGGTTCACGCCGCTGCTGCCGGCACCCCACAGCCCGGGCAGCTCATGCGGCCGCGCGGTCTGGATCCTCTCCACCACCTCGGCCACCATGTCGCGGTGGATGAAGGCGCCGCGGTCCAGCAGGCCCTCGAGCTGGCCCTGCGAGTGGATGAGCTGCCCGCGGGCCAGCAGCAGGCGCCCTTCGGCGTCGCAGATGCCGAAGGGCAAGGGCTGGCCGATGCGCACCTGCGCGGCCTGGGTCGCGAGGGGTTGGTACGTCGGCATCGCGACCCCATTTCGGCGGCCGCGTGCGGCGGCTTGATACCCGCCGGGGCAGTTGCGCGGCCGTGGCCGCGGCACTCCGTCACGGCACGCGGCCGCGGCTGCAGCCAGCCTCAGACCGGGTGAGCCTGCAGCAGCTGCGCCACCGCCGCGACGGCGATGACGCCCGGCTCCTTGCCGCGCAGCCCCGGCAGCCCAATGGGGCAGACCATGCGTGCCAGCGTCTCGGCCGCCACGCCGCGCTCGGCCAGGCGGCGCTCGAACTTCGCGCGCTTGGTGGCGCTGCCGATCAGGCCGAAGAAGCCGAAGTCACCGCGCGCCAGGATGGCCTGCGTGATGCGCAGGTCGAGCTCGTGGCTGTGCGTGAGCACGAGGAAGGCGCTGCCGGGGGCGGCCACCGCGACCTCGGCCTCGACGGGTTCGACGCAGACGCGGCGGATGTGCGGTGGCAGATCGCCGGCCGGGAACTCGCTCTCGCGCTCGTCGATCCAGTCCACGCGGCAGGGCACGGCCGTCAGCACCTGCACGATGGCGCGGCCCACGTGGCCGGCGCCGTAGAGCTGCAGATGAAATCGCGGCGGCGGCAGCGGCCAGGCCGCGGGGTCGTCTTGCGCCAGCGCGGTGAAGCGCAGGTCGAGCGCGCCGCCGCAGCACTGGCCGAGGCTCGGGCCCAGGGCCACGTGGCGATCGTGCGGGCCGGGATCGCCTTCGCGCAGCATGGTGCGCGCCTGCTGCACGGCCTGCAGCTCGAGGTGGCCGCCGCCGATGGTGCCCACCACCGCATCGACCATCACCAGCATGCGCGTGCCGGTTTCGCGCGGCACCGAGCCGCGGTGCGCGGTGATCGATACGACCACCGCCGGCACGCCCGCCGCAAAGGCCGCGCGTGCGGCGTCGCGCAGCTCGTCGGCCATGTCGCCCCTAGCCGGCCGCCGCGCGCACGGCGGTGACGGCGCGCAGCACGGCCTCGGGCGTGGCCGGCGCATGCAGCGGCGGGTCGACGCGGTGGCCGCCGACGGCCGAGACGGCATCGCGGATGGCCAGCAGCGCGCTGATGGGCAACAGCAGCGGCGGCTCACCGACGGCCTTGCTGCGGTGGATGCTGTCGGCTCGGTTGGGCGCGTCATACAGCGCCGTGCGGAACACCGCCGGCGCGTCGTTGGCGGTGGGGATCTTGTAGGTGCTGGGTGCGTGCGTCATCAACAGGCCCGCGCGTGGCGAGCCGTCGTCGGGGTGCCAGACGAGCTCTTCCATCGTCAGCCAGCCCAGGCCCTGGATGAACGCGCCCTCGACCTGGCCGATGTCCAGCGCCGGGTTCAGGCTCTGGCCGGCGTCGTGCAGGATGTCGGCGGCCAGCAGGCGGTGCTCGCCGGTGAGCGTGTCCACCAGCACCTCGCTCACCGCGGCACCGTAGGCGTAGTAGTGGAACGGCCGGCCCTGCAGCGTGGCCTTGTTCCAGTGCAAGCCGGGCGTGGCGTAGAAGCCGTCGCTCCAGAGCTGCACACGGGCCAGGTAGGCCTGCTGCACGAGCTGCGGCCAGGGCAGCGCGGCGTGCTGGGGCTGTTCGGCCTTGAAGCGCTCGAGCCGCTCGCGGATGGTGCGCGCCGCCGCCTGCGCGGCCTTGCCGTTGAGATCCGAGCCCGTGCTCGCCGCCGTGGCCGAGGTGTTGGCGATCTTGCTGGTGTCGGTGGCGCTGCAGCGCACGGCTTCCAGTGGCAAGCCCAGCTCGTGAGCGACCACCTGGGCCACCTTCGTGTTCAGACCCTGGCCCATCTCAGTGCCGCCGTGGTTCACGAGCACGCTGCCGTCGGTGTACACGTGCACCAGCGCGCCGGCCTGGTTGAGGTGGGTGACATTGAAGCTGATGCCGAACTTCAGCGGCACCAGCGCCAGGCCCTTCTTCAGCACCGGGCTCGTGGCGTTGAAGGCGGCGATGGCCTCGCGGCGCGCGGCGTAGCCGCTGGTGGCCACCAGTTGCGCCGTCAGCTCGGGCGCGATGTTGTCCTCGACCACCTGGCCGTAGGGCGTGACGTTGCGGTCGGTGGTGCCGTAGAAGTTGGCCTGCCGCACCGCCAGGCCGTCGCGGCCCAGGCGTCGCGCGACGCTGTCCAGCAGCAGCTCGATGGCGATGGCGCCCTGCGGCCCGCCGAAGCCGCGGAAGGCGGTGTTGCTCTGCGTGTTCGTCTTGCAGCTGTAGCCTTGCATGGCCACGTGCGGCAGCCAGTAGGCGTTGTCGAAGTGACACAGCGCGCGGGTCATCACCGGGCCGGACAGATCCGCCGAGTGGCCGGCGTTGCTGAGCATGGTGATCTGTGCGCCGAGGATGCGGCCTTCGTCGTCGTGCCCCACTTCGGCCTCGTAGACGAAGCCGTGGCGGCGGCCGGTGACGAGGAAGTCGTCGTCGCGGTCCACACGCAGCTTGACGGGCACGCGCAGCCGCCGCGCCGCGATGGCGGCCACACAGGCGAAGAGGGCGCTCTGCGACTCCTTGCCGCCGAAGCCGCCGCCCATGCGCCGGCACTCCACGCGCACCGCGTGCGAGGCCACGCCGAGCGCGTGCGCCACGAGGTGCTGCATCTCGCTGGGGTGCTGGGTGGAGCACAGCACGGTCATGCCGTGGTCCTCGGCCGGCAGCGCGTAGCTGATCTGGCCCTCCAGGTAGAACTGCTCCTGGCCGCCGACGCGGTACTGCGCCTTGAAGCGGTGCGGCGCGGCAGCGATGGCCGCGGCCGCGTCGCCGCGCACCAGGTGCATCGGCGGCACGACGTACTGGCCGGCCGCGTGGGCTTCTTCGGCCGTCAGCAGCGCCTTCAGCGGCTTCGCGCCAATCACTTTGGGCGCCATCGCGGCGGCGCGGCGCGCCTCGTCACGAGTGCGTGCCACCACCACGAACACCGGCTGGCCGCGGTAGCGCAGCGTGTCGCCCGGGCCGCCGGCGAGGATGGGGTCGTCGTGCACCAGCGAGCCGCAGTCGTTGACGCCGGGGATGTCGGCGGCGCTGAACACGTCCACCACGCCCGGCATCGCACGCACGGCGGCGAGGTCCAGCGACTCGATCACGCCATGGGCCAGCGGGCTCAGGCCCAGCGCGGCGTGCAACGTGCCCGCCAGTTCAGGGATGTCGTCGGTGTAGTGCGCGCGGCCGGCCACGTGCAGCGCGGCGCTTTCGTGCGGCAGGCTGCGGCCGACGGCGGCCGCAGCGAGCGCGGCCTGCTGCTCGGGCAGGTCGGCGGGCTTGTTCATGCCGGCACCTCCGGGCGCGCCCACACCGTGGTGGCTACGGGCGGCAGCGGGTTCGTGGCACGCGTTTCCAGCCAGGCGCGGCGCAGCAGGTTCTGCGCCACCTGCAGCCGGTAGGCGGCGCTGGCGCGCAGGTCGGACATCGGCGTGAAGTCCTGCGCCAGCGCGGCGCAGGCGGCTTCGACCGCGGCCTCGTCCCACGGCCTGCCGAGCATCGCGGCCTCGGCGGCGGCGGCGCGCTTCACGGTAGCGGCCATGCCGCCGAAGGCCAGACGTGCAGCGGTGATGCGGTCATCGGCATCGCGCGCGATCGCCAGGCCCGCGCAAAGCGCCGAGATGTCGCAGTCGAAGCGCTTGCTGATCTTGTAGGCACGCACCACCGTACCCAGCTGCGGCAGCGGCACCTCGAGCGCACGCACGAACTCGCCCGGCTCGCGCCGGTTCTTCATGTAGCCGGTGTAGAAGTCCGCCAGCTTCAGGCGCCGGATGCGGGTGCCCTGCTGCAGCACGATCATCGCATCCAGCGCCATCAGCACCGGGGCCGAGTCCCCGATGGGCGAGCCGTTGGCGACGTTGCCACCCATCGTGCCGGCCTCGCGCGTGGGCCGGCCGGCGAAGCGCAGCCACAGCTCGTGCAGGCTCGGCCAGCGCGCCGCGAGGGCGGCCCAGGCCGCTTCGAGGCTGGCGCCGGCGCCGATGACGAGCTGGCCGTCCTGCTCGTGGATGCGCTGCAACTCGGCCACCGCGCCCATCGAGACGATGTCGCCCAGGGCGCGGAACTGCTTCGTCACCCACAGGCCGATGTCGGTGCTGCCGGCCAGGATGGTGGCTTGCGGTTTGGCCAGCAGCAGCGCCGCGAGTTCGTCCACCGTCTTGGGCGCGAAGAAGCCGCTGCTGGTGGCCAGTGGCGCATCGCTCTGCAGCTGGCGCAGCGCGGCCACCACAGGCGCCGTATCGAGCCGCCCACCGGGTGCGGCGCAAGCCTGCTCGCCGGCATCCAGGATCGGCCGGTAGCCGGTGCAGCGGCAAAGGTTGCCGCTCAGGTCGTCGGCGATCTGCTGGCGCGTGGGTGTGGTGCCGGCGGCGGCGTGGCGCTCGCGCGTGGCCCACAGGCTCATCACGAAGCCGGGGGTGCAGAAGCCGCACTGCGAGCCGTGACAGCTGACCATCGCCTGCTGCACCGGGTGCAACGCCGCACCGGGCGCCGCCAGGTCCTCCACCGTGAACAGCGCCTTGCCGTCCAGCGTGGGCAGGAACTGGATGCAGCTGTTGACGGGCTTGAGCGTGAGCTGCCCGTCGGCGCCCAGCTCGCCCAGCACCACCGTGCAGGCGCCGCAGTCGCCCTCGTTGCAGCCTTCCTTGGTGCCGGTGCAGCGGGCTTCTTCGCGCAGCCACTGCAGCACGGTGCGCGTGGGCTCGGGCGCGGCGTGCTCGACGACGGCGCCGCGGTGGACGAAGCGGATGGGGCGGGTGTTCATGCGAACGGGGGCTCCCCGGTGTCCTGGATACGAAGGCCGCACGGTAGCGCGCACGGCCGGAATGGATATGTGTTGGTAGACATAGTCATCATGCCGCAGAATGCATACCGATGCGATCCGGCTTCGACACCATCGACCTCCACCTCATCCGGGTCCTGCACACGGTGATCCACGAACGCAGCGTCTCCCGCGCGGCCGTCAGGCTGGCCAGCACGCAACCCGCCGTCAGCGCGCAGCTGCGGCGGCTGCGCCAGCTCACCGGTGATCCCTTGCTGGTGCGTGCCGGCCAGCAGATGCAGCCCACCGCCGTGGCCTTGCAATTGCTGGGCCCGGCCGAGCGCATGCTGCAGGACGCCGAGCGCCTGTTCGGCGGCCGCGGCCTGCGCGGCGCGGGCTTCGACCCGGCGCGGGCCGAGGGCCTGTTCCGTGTGGCCGCCAGCGACTACCTCGACCCGCTGTTCCTGCCCCGCCTGGTGGCCCACCTCAAGCGGCAGGCCCCCGGCATGCGCCTGGAGCTGATGCCGCTGACGCAGGACTACGACTACCGCCGCCACCTGGCCGCCGGCGATGTCGATCTCGTCATCGGCAACTGGCTCGAGCCGCCGGAGGAGCTGCACCTGGCGCGGCTGCTGTCCGACGAGATCGTCTGCCTGGTGGCCGAGCAACACCCGCACGCCGGCGGCCGTGGCTGGACGCGCGAGCGCTACCTGGAGCAGGAGCACGTCGCGCCGATGCCGATGAGCCCAGGCGCCGTGGGGGTGATCGACGAGCATCTGCGCAACCAGGGGGCACAGCGCCACATCGTGGTGCGCGCCTCGCACTTCAGCCTGATCCCGCTGATGGTGGCCGACAGCCTGCTGGTGCTGACCACCGGCCGCCTGTTCTGCAGCCGCTACGTGGGCACGCTGCCGGTGAAGATCGTGCGCTGCCCGGTGGGCTTTCCGCCGCTGAGCTACTACCAGCTGTGGCACGAGCTCACGCACGCCGCGCCCGGCCCGCGCTGGCTGCGCGAGCAGGTGCGCGGCGTCGCGGCCTCGCTCACGGGGCCGGCGCGATGAACCGCCCCGCGGCACCGATGGTTCGCGCGCTGCGCGCCGACCTGCTCGACTTCACCGGCACGCCCGCCTGGGGCGACGCCACCGACACCGCCGCCGGCGTGCGCTTCCGCCCCGACCACTGGCTGCTGATCGATGCCGACGGCCGCATTGCCGGCGTGCAGGCTGCTGCCACGTTCGATCCCGCACCCGGCATCGAGCGCCACGACCACCGCGGCCGGCTGCTGATGCCCGGCTTCGTCGACAGCCATGTGCACAGCCCGCAGGTGCCGGTGCTGGCCAGCTACGGCACCGAGCTGCTCGACTGGCTGAACAACTACACCTTCCCGAGCGAAACCGCCTGGGCCGACGCCGAGCACGCCACGCGCAGCACCGAGCACTTCCTCGACGCGCTGCTGGCCCACGGCACCACCACGGCCGCCGTGTTCCCCACCGTGCACAAGGCCTCGGCCGAGGCGCTGTTCGCGGGCGCCACCTCGCGCGGCATGCGCGTCATCGGCGGCAAGGTGCTGATGGACCGCCATGCGCCCGACGGCCTGCGCGACACGGTCGAGCAGGCCGAACGCGACAGCATCGACCTCATCCAGCGCTGGCACGGCCGCGGCCGCAACAGCTACGCGCTCACCGTGCGCTTTGCGCCCACGAGCACGCCCGAACAGCTGGCGATGGCCGGCGCGCTGGCCAAGGCCGACCCGACGCTCTACCTGCAGACGCACGTGGCCGAGAACCGCGACGAGGTGCGCTGGGTGGCCGAGCTCTTCCCCCAGGCGCGCAGCTACCTCGCGGTGTACGACGATGCCGGCCTGCTGCACCCGCGCAGCGTGCTGGCGCACGGCATCTGGCTCGACGCCGAAGACCGCGCCCGCCTGGCCGCCAGCGGCGCGCACGTGGCGCACTGCCCCACGAGCAACCTGTTCCTGGGCAGCGGCCTGTACGACTGGCGCGCGGCGCTGAACAGCGGCCACGCCACCAGCCTGGCCAGCGACGTGGGCGGCGGCACATCGCTGAGCCTGCTGCGCAACGCTGCCGCGGCCTACAGCGTGCAGGCGCTGCAGGGCCAGCGCCTCACGGCCTGGGTGGCGCTGCACGCCGCCACACGCGGCGGCGCCGAGGCGCTGCAGCTGGGCCACGAGATCGGCACGCTGGAGCCCGGTCGCATGGCCGACCTCGCGATCTGGGACTGGTCCGCCGGCCCGCTGGACGCCGAGCGCCAGCGCATGGCCCGCGGCTTGCATGAACGGGTCTTCGCCTGGATGACCCTGGCCGACGAACGCCACCTGGCCGCCACCTGGGTGGCCGGACAAGAACGCTACCGGAGGAGCCCGACTTGAGCACCGCGCTGCGCCTCGAACTCATAGGCATCTCCAAGCAGTACCCGGCCGTCAAGGCCAACGACGGCGTCTCGCTGCGCGTGAAGCCCGGCGAGATCCACGCCGTGCTCGGCGAAAACGGCGCCGGCAAGAGCACGCTGATGAAGATCATCTACGGCGCCGTGCAGCCCGACGAAGGCGAGATCCGCTTCGACGGCCAGCCGGTGCGCGTGGCCAGCCCCGCGATGGCGCGGCAGCTCGGCATCAGCATGGTCTACCAGCACTTCAGCCTGTTCGACACGCTCACGGTGGCGCAGAACGTGTGGCTGGGCCTCGACAAGAGCCAGGCGCTGCCCGCGGTGACGGCGCGCATCCGCGAGGTCGCCACCGGCTACGGCCTCGACGTGGAGCCCGAGCGGCCGGTGCACACGCTCAGCGTCGGCGAGCGCCAGCGCGTGGAGATCGTGCGCGCGCTGCTCACCAACCCCAAGCTGCTGATCCTGGACGAGCCCACCTCGGTGCTCACGCCGCAGGCCGTGGAGAAGCTCTTCGTCGTGCTGCGCCGGCTGGCCGACGAGGGCACCAGCATCCTCTACATCAGCCACAAGCTCGACGAGATCCGCGCCCTGTGCCACCACTGCACGGTGCTGCGCGGCGGCCGCGTCACCGGCGAGGTCGACCCCACGAAGGAGAGCAACGCCAGCCTGTCGCGCCTGATGATCGGCGCCGAGCCGCCGGCGCTGAAGCACGACACCGCGCGCGCCGCCGGCCCGGTGGCGATGGCGGTGCGCGCGCTGTCGCTGCCCACCGATGACCCCTTCGGCGTTGCGCTCGACGGCATCACGCTCGAGCTGCGCGCCGGCGAGATCCTCGGCGTTGCCGGTGTCTCCGGCAACGGCCAGCAGGAGCTGCTGGCGGCCCTCTCGGGCGAAGACGTGCGCGCGCCGGCCGGCAGCATCACGCTCTTCGGCCAGGACATCGCCCGCCTGGGCCCGCGGCGCCGGCGTGCGCTGGGCCTGCACTTCGTGCCCGAGGAGCGCCTGGGCCGCGGCGCCGTGCCCACGCTGAGCCTGGCCGACAACACGCTGCTCACGCGCCGTGCCGGCATCGGCCGCGGCGGGTGGCTTTCGCGGGGCGAGATCGCGGCACTGGCCCAGCGGCTGATCGCGCGCTTCCAGGTCAAGGCGGGCGGGCCGGGGGCCGCGGCCAAGTCGCTCTCGGGCGGCAACCTGCAGAAGTTCCTCGTCGGCCGCGAGATCGACGCCGCGCCCAAGGTGCTGATCGTCGCCCAGCCCACCTGGGGCGTGGACGTCGGCGCCGCGGCGCTCATCCGCGGCGAGCTGCTGGCGCTGCGCGACGCCGGCTGCGCGGTGCTGGTGGTGAGCGAGGAGCTCGACGAGCTGTTCGAGATCAGCGACCGGCTGGTCGTCATCGCCCGCGGCCGGCTCTCGCCTGCGCTGCCGGCGGCCGAGGCCACGGTGGAGCGCATCGGCACCTGGATGTCGGGCCTGTGGGAGCAGGCCGACGCCACCACCGGGAGCCGCCATGCTGAAGCTTGAGCCCCGCGCCGCGCCGTCGCAGCTGATGACGGTGGCCTCGCCGCTGCTGGCGCTGGTGCTCACCGCGGCCGTGGCGGCACTCATCCTCGCCGGCATCGGGCAGGATCCGATCGCCGGCCTGCGCGTGCTGTTCGTCGAGCCGCTCACCGGGCGGCGGCAGGTCAGCGAGGTGCTGCTGAAGGCCACGCCGCTGATCGTCATCGCGCTCGGGCTGGCGGTGTGCTACCGCGCGAATGTGTGGAACATCGGCGCCGAGGGGCAGTTCCTGCTCGGCTGCGTGGGCGCGGGTGGCATGGCCATCTGGCTCACGACGCAAGGCATCGTGCTGCCCAAGATCGTGGGCGTGCCGCTGGTGCTGCTGGCCGGCATGCTGGGCGGCCTCTTGTGGGCGGCCGTGGTGGCGCTGCTGCGCGACCGCTTCAACGCCAACGAGATCCTCGTCAGCCTGATGCTGGTGTACGTGGCGCAGCAGCTCGTCAACGCGCTGGCCTTCGGCCCCTGGAAAGACCCGCAGGGCTTCAACATGCCGCAGTCGGTGATGTTCCACGCCAGCCTGCACCTGCCGCCGCTGCTCGAACGCACGCGGCTGCACGTGGGCTTCGTGATCGCGCTGGTGCTGGCGGTGCTGGTGGCGCTGTTCCTGTTCCGCAGCTTCCGCGGCTTTCAGCTGCAGGTGGGCGGGCTGGCCCCAGCCGCGGCGCGATACGCCGGCTTCTCGGCGCGCTCGGCGCTGTGGTCGGCGCTGCTGCTGTCGGGCGCGCTGGCCGGGCTGGCCGGCGCGATGGAGGTGGCCGGGCCCACGCGGCAGATCACGCCGTATCTCTCCACCGGGCTGGGCTTCACGGCCATCATCGTGTGCTTCGTCGGGCGGCTGCACCCACTGGGCATCGTCGCGGCGGGCGTGCTGCTGTCGCTGATGCTGATCGGCGGCGAACTCGCGCAGAGCCGCCTCGGCCTGCCCAACGCGATGGCCAGCGTGCTGCAGGGCCTCTTGCTGCTCATCCTGCTGGCCTGCGACACCTTCATCCACCAGCGGCTGCGCTGGGTGCCGGCCCGCAAGCCCACCCCGAAGCCCTCGAACAAGGCCCTGGCATGAACGAGATCGCGCTGCTCATCAACACCGCGCTGGCCAGCGGCACCACGCTGGCGCTGGTGGCGCTGGGTCTGCTCATCAACGAGCGTGCCGGCGTGCTCAACCTCGGGGCCGAGGGCATGATGCTCGTGGCTGCCGTGGCCGGCTTCGGCACCGCGCTGGCCACCGGCAGCGACACGCTGGGCTTCATGGCCGCGGCCGCGGCCGGCGCGGCGCTGGCCTCGGTGTTCGGGCTGCTGGTGATCTTTCTCAACACCAACCAGTACGCCACCGGCCTGGCGCTCAGCCTCTTCGGCTACGGCTTCTCGGCCTTCGTCGGCGTGGCGCTGGTGGGCAAGAGCCTGAGCCCGCGTGAGCAGGTGGCGATTCCCGTGCTGTCGGACCTGCCCTTCGTGGGGCCGGCGCTGTTCAGCCATCACCCCATGGTCTACGGGGCGATGGCGCTGACGGCGCTGATCGCCTGGTTCTTCTACCGCACGCGCGGCGGCCTCCTGCTGCGCGCCATCGGCGAGAACCCCGAGCCCGCCCACGCGCTGGGCTACCCGGTGCGCGCCATCCGCCTGGCCGCCGTGTGCGCCGGCGGCGCGCTGTGCGGGCTGGGCGGCGCCTACATCGCGCTGGTGACGGCGCCGCTGTGGGTGGAGGGCCTGACGGCCGGCCGCGGCTGGATCGCACTGGCGCTGACGGTGTTCGCCACCTGGCGGCCGGCGCGTGTGCTGCTGGGCGCGTATCTCTTCGGCGGCGTCACGGTGCTGCAGCTCAACCTGCAGGCGCAGGGCGTGGCGGTGTCGAGCCACCTGCTGACCATGCTGCCCTACATCGCCACCATCGTGGTGCTGGCGCTGATCAGCCGCAACGCCGCGTTCATCCGCCTGAACATGCCCGCATCGCTCGGGAAGCCATTCCGCCCCGGCTCATAATTTCGTCACAAATCGCTCGTCCCTGATCCCGCACCACCCCATCCAACCAGGAGAGAACCTCGATGACCCAGACCCTCAATCGCCGCCTGTTCGCGCTGGCCGGCCTTGCCGCCGCCGCCGTGCTGGCCGGCTGCGGCAAGAAGGAAGAGGCCCCGGCGCCCGCCGCCGCGGCCCCCGCCGCCGCCTCGGCCCCGAAACCCGAGCCGCTGAAGGCCGCCTGGGTCTACATCGGCCCCGTGGGCGACGCCGGCTGGACCTTTGCGCACGACCAGGGCCGCAAGGCCGTGGAGGCCGCGCTCGGCGACAAGGTCAAGACCACCTTCGTCGAGAAGGTGCCGTATGCCGACGGCGAGCGCGTGATCCGCGACCTGGCCGCCCAGGGCAACAAGATCATCTTCGCCACCAGCTTTGGCTACATGGACGCCATGCTCAAGGTGGCGGGCGAGTTCCCCGACGTGAAGTTCGAGCACGCCACCGGCTACAAGACAGCCGCGAACCTGAACGTGTACGACGCGCGCTTCTATCACGACGCCTACGTCAGCGGCATCATTGCCGGCGGCATGACGAAGTCCAACACGCTGGGCTTCGTGGCCAGCTTCCCCATCCCCGAGGTGCTGCGCAACATCAACGCCTTCACGCTGGGCGCGCAGAGCGTGAACCCGAAGATCAAGACGCGCGTCGTCTGGGTCAACAGCTGGTTCGACCCCGAGAAGGAAGGCGCCGCCGCGCAGGAGCTCATCAACAAGGGCGCCGACGTGCTGCTGCAGAACACCGACTCCACCGCCGTGCTGCAGACGGCCGAAAAGAACGGCAAGTTCGCCTTCGGCTGGGACAGCGACATGAGCAGCTACGCGCCCAAGGCCCACCTGGCCAGCAACATCGTCGACTGGGGCCCGTACTACAAGAAGACCATCGGCGCGCTGCTGGACGGCACCTGGAAGGGCGAGCAGCGCACGATCTGGGGCAAGCCGGAAGGCGCCAACGACGTGATCAAGATCGCCGACTTCGTGCCGGCCGAGCTCAAGGCAAAGGCCGAGGCCGCGATGGCCGGCATCAAGGACGGCTCCAAGGAGGTCTTCACCGGCCCCATCGTCGGCAACGACGGCAAGGAGCGTCTGGCCAAGGACACCAAGGCCGACCAGGCCTGGAAGGACAAGGTCGACTTCTACGTCAAGGGCGTGGAAGGCAAGATCCCCAGCGGCAAGTAAGCCACCGCGCGGCACCGCCGCGTCGCCACGGAACAGGGCGCCTTCGGGCGCCCTTTTTCATGGCCGCGCGGCGCCGCGTGACACCGGTCACGCCGCGCCGGCACGCGCACGCTCAAGCGGCCCGCCCGGGCGCCGACGCGCGAAGCCCGGCGCACCTGAAACAGCCGGTTTCAAGGCCCTATTCACCGGCCCGGCGCGCTCAAGCCCCGAAGCCCGATCCCGATAACCGATGGACATGAACCGGGAAGGCGGGCGGTGTCGCCTGCTGCCTGCAACCCCCGGTTCGAGCCTGAGACACAAGGATCGACCATGGCCACCCTGATTCCGAGCTTCAACACCGCCCAGATCGCCGTCATGAGCACGGCGCAGATCGCGGCCTTGACCACCGAGGACTGGGCGGCCTTCAGCACGGCACAGATCGCGGCGCTCACGCCCACGCAGATGCCGGCGATCGCCACACTGGGCCTGCGCGTGCTGAACACGGCGCAGATCTCGGCGTTCCAGCCGGCCGATGTCTCGGCCCTGACGGGTGGGCAGGTGGCCTCGCTGGCGACGCAGCAGGTGCAGGCCTTCACCAGCGAGCAGGTCGGCGCCCTGGTCTCCAGCCAGGTAGCGGCCCTGACGACCGCGCAGGTGCGGGCCCTCGACA
Source organism: Rubrivivax sp. (assembly GCA_027483705.1). Taxonomy (GTDB): domain Bacteria; phylum Pseudomonadota; class Gammaproteobacteria; order Burkholderiales; family Burkholderiaceae_C; genus Rubrivivax. The sequence continues at coordinate 4,007 of JAIXTY010000025.1, read as the reverse complement.
CCGTCGACTTCGGGCAGCTGTCCACCAGCGCCGTCGCGGCCTTCAGCAGCGCGCAGATCGCGGCGTTGTCGTCGGCGCAGATCGCGGGCTTCGAGTCGCAGCAGGTCGCGGCCCTCTCCGGCAGCGCGGTGCGCGCCATCGGCCCGACGCAGATCGCCGGCCTCGGCAGCGAAGACCTGGCGGCCATGAACTCGGCGCAGATCGGCGCCCTCACCAGCGCGCAGCTGCGCGCGTTGAGCACCGCGCAGGTGCTGGGCCTGGAGGCCGCCGACCTGCCCGCGCTGGGCACCGCCGGTGTTGCCGCGCTGGGCTCGGCGCAGCTCGGTGCGCTGAGCTCGGTGCAGATCCAGGGCCTGACCTCGGCGCAGATCGCCAGCCTGACGACGCTGCAGATCTCGCAGCTCGGCACCGCGCAGGTTGCGGCGCTGGAGGCCGGCGACATCGCCGTCATGTCCAACGCGCAGATCGCCGCGCTCACCAGCAGCGGCGTGGCCGCGCTGTCGGGCGCCGCCGTGGCCGCGCTGACGAGCGCTCAGATCGCGGCGCTGTCGACGCGCCAGTTCTCGGCCATCGAGTCGGCCGACTTCGCGGCCCTGACGACGGCGCAGTTCGCCTCGCTGGGCAGTGCCCAGGTGGCGGCCATCACCTCGCTGCAGGCCTCGGCCTTCCAGACCGCCGACCTCGCGGTGCTGACGACGGCGCAGATCCGCGCGCTGGGCACGGCCGCCGTCGACGCGCTGAGCTCGGCGCAGATCGAGGGCCTGTCGAGCGCCCAGGTCGCCGCCATGTCCACCGCGCAGCTGGCGCGCCTGGATGCCATCACCGCCGATCAGCTGGCCGCGCTGTCCACCGCGCAGGTGGCCTCGCTCGGCGCCGCCTACGGCTCCACCCTCTCCACCGCCGACGTCGCGGCCATGGGCACGGCGCAGCTGCGCCTCCTGTCCACCGGCGCCATCTCGGGCCTGGGCAGTGACGACATCGCCGCGCTGAGCTCCGACCAGTTCGACGCGCTGTCCACCGGGCAGCTGCGCGCCATCGCCACCGCGGCGCTGGCCGGCCTGACCAGCGACGACCTCGTGGCGCTGGGCACCTCGCGCCTGCAGGCGCTGAACAGCGCGCAGATTGCCGCGCTGAGCACCGACCAGCTCAACGCGCTGGGCACCGCCCAGGTGCGCGCGCTGACGACCGCGCAGCTCGACGGCCTGAGCGCCGACGCGCTCAACGCGCTGGCCACCGAACGCCTGGCGGCCCTCACGCCGGCGCAGATGGGCAGCCTGAGCACGGCCCAGATCGCGGGCCTCACCGACGACATCGAGGCGCTGAGCTCGACGCAGATCAACGGCCTGTCCACCGCCGCCATCGCCGCGCTGGGCACCGCGCTGCCCACCGACGACATCCTGACGCTCACGCCCACCGCCATCGCCGGCCTGACGACGGCGCAGCTCAACCTGCTCGGTACCACCGCGCTGGCCAGCCTGGGCAGCGCCCAGGTGGCCGCGCTGCGCAGCGAGGCCATCGAGTCGCTGACCGCCGACGAGGTGACCGCCCTCACCTCCGCGCAGCTGCGCGCGCTCACCGCCACGCAGGTGCGGGCGCTGGGGACGGATGTCTCGGCCATCGAGACCGACGACCTGCGCACCATGAGCGGCTCGCAGCTGGCTGCGATGACCACCGCGCAGACCAACGCCTTCACCGCCGGCCAGCTGGCCGCGCTGACCACGCAGCAGGTGGCCAGCCTGACGGCCGCGCAGATCACCGCGCTGGGCAGCGACGTCAACGAGTTCGGCACCGCGCAGTTCGCGGCGCTGACGGCCGCGCAGGTGGCCGCACTGACCACCGCCCAGGTCACGGGACTGCAGGCCGCCGACTGGGAGGCGCTGAAGCCGGCGCAGATCGCCGCGGTCAGCACCGCCGCGATCGACGCACTGGGCTCCGACGACTTCATCGCGCTCAGCAGCGCGCAGGTCCAGGCCCTGACGGCGGCGCAGCTGCGCGCCGTGGGCACCGCCGACTTCGGCGCCTGGGCCACCGACGACCTGGCCGCGCTGACGCCGACGCAGATGCGCAGCCTGTCGACGGCCATGCTGGCCGCCGTCTCCGACGAGATCGCGGTCTTCAACTCGGCGCAGCTCGGCGCGCTGAGCACCGCGCAGCTGGCTGCCCTGACCGGCGGCGATCTCTCGGGCCTGGACGGCACGCAGATCGGCGGCACCGGCACGGCCAACATCGACGCGATGACGACCGCCGAGATCGCGGCGCTCGGCACCGACCTGATCCAGGGCCTGTCGACGGCGCAGATCCGCGTGCTCGGCACCGACGACATCGTCGCGCTGACCGACGGCCAGATCCAGGCGCTGCGCGCGGCGCAGGTCGGCGCCTTCACGACGGCCCAGCTGGCCGCCTTCTCGAACGCCGACCTCAACCTGCTGAGCTCCGCGCAGGCCGGCGGCCTGACGAGCGCGCAGATCGCCAGCCTCTCCACGGCCACGCTGGTGGCGCTGGGCACCGAGCAGTACGTGGGCCTGGGCTCGGCCCAGCTGTCCGGCCTGACGACCGACCAGATCTCGGCCCTCGCCACCGCGGACCTCGTGGCGCTGCGCGCCAGCCAGCTGGTGGGCCTGCGCAGCAGCGCCATCGCGGCGCTGGAGAGCGACCAGGTCGCCGCGCTGACGACGGCGCAGCTGGCCGGACTGAGCACGGCGCAGATCCGCTCCATCGAGGGCGCCGACCTCGCCGCCATCGCCAGCGACCGCATCGGCACGCTCGGCACGGCGCAGGTCGCCGCGCTGACGACGGCGCAGATCGACGCCATGACCAGCGCGCAGCTGCTGGCCCTGGGCACCGCACAGACCGCCGCGCTGACGACCGCGCAGCTCGCCAGCCTGAGCGGTGACGAGCTGGCGCGCTTCGGCACCAGCACCTTCGCCGCGCTGACCACGGCCCAGGTGGCCTCGTTCAACGCCGACCAGGTCGGCTCGCTGCAGACCGCCGACATCGCCGTGCTGGGCACGGCCCAGGTGCGCGCGCTCAGCTCGGTGGCCCTGGCCGCCTTCAACGCCGACCAGCTCGGCGCCCTCACCTCCGACCAGCTGCGCGCCCTGACGGTGCAGCAGCTGCGCGGCGTGGAGGCCGACGACCTGGCCGGCCTGTCCAGCGCCGACGTCGGCGTGCTGCTGACGGCCCAGCTGGCCGCGCTGTCGACCGCCCAGCTCAACGCGCTGAGCCCCGAGCAGCTGGTGGGCCTGAGCACCGACCAGGTGTCGCGCCTGACCGTGGCCCAGGTGGCCGCGCTCGACGCGAGCCGCCTGGCCGGCCTGGGCACGCTGCAGTTCAGCGGCCTGACCTCGGCCCAGGTGGCCGCGTTCAGCACCGAGCAGGCGCAGGCCCTGGAGGCCGCCGACATCGCCGCGCTGGGCTCGGCCCAGGTGCGCGCGCTCGGCACCGCGCAGATCACCGCCCTCAACGGCGACCAGGTCGGTGCCCTCACTGGCGCCCAGGCCCCGGGCCTGACGACGGCGCAGCTGCGCGCCATCGACCTCGAGGACATCCCCTCGCTGTCGACCGCCATGCTCGCGGCGCTGAACAGCGCGCAGCTGGCCGGCTTCAGCAGCGCGCAGCTCGCCGTGATGTCGGGCGAGCAGCTGGCCCAGCTGTCGACGGCGCAGCTCAGCTCGCTGTCGACGGCGCAGATCGCCAGCATGACGCCCGAGCAGATCAACGCGCTGGGCTCGGCGCAGTTCTCGCGCCTGAACACCGCGCAGGTGGCGGCGCTGACGAGCGAGCAGCTCGGCGCGCTGTCGGGCGACAACTTCGCCGCGATGACGACGACGCAGATCGCCGCGCTGCGCACCGCGCAGATCGAGGCGCTCACCGGCGACACGCTGCAGGCCCTGACCACCGCGCAGGCCGCGGCGCTGTCCAGCGCCCAGGTGCGCGCCATCGAGGCCGTCGACCTGGCGCTGCTGGAGACGGCCGACCTGGCCGCGCTGACGACCTCGCAGGTGCGG
>JAIXTY010000043.1 GCA_027483705.1 Rubrivivax sp. | reverse complement strand
GTTCGTGGGCATGCTGATGCTGATCTTCATCACGCTGCGCCTGATGAAGGGCCACTTCACGCCCGAGCGCCACTTCGGCTTCGAGGGCGCGGCCTGGTACTGGCACTTCGTCGACGTGGTCTGGTTCGGCCTGTACATCCTGGTGTACTGGCTCTGACGCTGCCCGGCGGCCCGCAGGTCCGCCGTGCCCTCAGACACTCACAACGCCGCAGCTCCTGCGGCGTTGTTCGCTTCCAGGCGCCGATCAGGCCGGCACCGGCAGCCCGCCCGGCCGCACCCAGCCCATGGCCCAGCTGATCAGGATCACGATGAACAGCGCCACGCACAGCCCCACGCGCACGGCCAGCGCGCGCGCCATGCGCCGGTCGCGCGAGGCCGGATCGCTGGCCGCGCCGGGATCGCGCCGGAGCATGAAGAAACCGGCGCTGCCCAGCGCCACGAGCACGGCGACCAGCACCACGACCATCAGGACTTTCATCGCGCCGGATTATCCCGGCCGCGCCCGGGGCTGCGCGCGATGAAGAGGCGGTTGCACCCGCTGGTCTTGGCCGCTGCCGTCGGGATGACGCTGCTCACGGCCCGTCTGGGCTGGTGGCAGCTCGACCGCGCCGCCGAGAAGCAGGCGCTGGAGCGCACGCAGGCCGAGCGATCGCAGCTGCCGCTGCTGGTGGGCGACGAGCTGCCGCGCCAGCCCGAAGCCGTGCCGCCGCTCGTGCAACGCCGCGCGCAGCTGCAGGGGCGCTGGTTGCCCGAGGCCACGGTGGCGCTGGACAACCGCCCGATGGCCGGCCGCGTGGGCTTTTACATCGTCACGCCGCTGTCGCTGGCCGACGGCACGGCGGTGCTCGTGCAGCGTGGCTGGATCCCGCGTGACGCGCAGGAGCGCACGCGCCTGGCGGCCTTCGACACGCCGGCTGGCGAGCAGGCCGTGGCCGGCCGCATCGCCCCCCGGGTGCCGCGGTTGTACGAGCTCGGCGAGGCGGCGCCGGGGGTGGTCCGGCAGAATCTCGACATCGACGCGTTTGCGCTCGAGCGCGGTCTGCGGCTGCGGCCCTGGGTGCTGATCCAGGACGACGTGCCGGGCGCCGCACCCGACGGTCTTCGGCGCGAGTGGCCGGCCACGGCCAGCGGCGTCGACAAGCACCACGGCTACGCCTTCCAGTGGTTCGCGCTGTCGGCGCTGACCCTCGGCCTCTTTGTCTGGTTCCAGTTCCTCCGGCCCGCCCGGCCCGACCATGCCCCCGAACGCCACCCCACCTGACGAACCGCTGGCCATGACCGTGCACAGCCTGGCCACGCCCGACCTGGCCGAGCCGGCGCAGGCCGAGGGGCAGCGCACGCGCATCGGCCGGCTGAAGATGCTGCTGGTGCTGCTGGCCTGCGCGGCGCCGGTGATCGCGTCGTACTTCACCTACTTCGTCATCCGCCCCGAAGGCCGCACCAACTACGGCGAGCTGATCGCGCCGACGCGCGAGCTGCCGGCAGCGATGCCGCTGACCACGCTCGATGGCGCCAGCGTGGCGCCCGCCTCGCTGCGCGGCCAGTGGCTGCTGGTGGTGGTGATGACCTCGGCCTGCGACGCCGCCTGCGAGAAGCGGCTGCTGGTGCAGCGCCAGCTGCGAGAGATGCTCGGCCGCGAGCGCGACCGCCTCGACAAGGTGGTGCTGGTGGCCGACGGTGGCGTGCTCAAGCCCGAGTTGCGCGCCGCCCTCGAGGCCGCCCCCACGGCGACTGTGCTGCGGGCCCCACGCGAGGCGCTGGCGCAGTGGCTGGCGCCGGCGGCCGGGCGCGCGCTCGAGGAGCATCTCTACGTCGTCGACCCCATGGGCCAGTGGATGATGCGCATGCCGCCCGACGCCGAGCCGCAGCGCGTGATGCGCGACCTGAACAAGCTGCTGCGGGCCTCGTCGTTCTGGGACACGCCGGGGCGCTGAAGGCCATGGACGGCAGCGAACAAGCCCTCGTCGACCTCGCGCCGCTGGCGCGGCTGCTGCTGCTGGCGCTGGTGCTGGCGGCGCTGCCGCTGGCCTGGTGGTGGCTGCGCGCGCGCGGCGCCGACACGCGGGGCCGCATCGCGGCGCTGACGGCGCTCACGCTCTTCCTCACCTTCGATCTCATCGTCTTCGGCGCCTTCACGCGCCTGCCCGACAGCGGCCTGGGCTGCCCCGACTGGCCGGGCTGCTACGGCGAGGTCAGCCCGCTGGGCGCGCGCGCCGAGATCCATGCGGCGCAGACGGCGGCGCCGGGCGGGCCGGTCACCTGGAGCAAGGCCTGGATCGAGATGATCCACCGCTACCTGGCCATGACGGTGGGTGTGCTGATCCTGGTGATGGCGGTGTTCAGCTGGCTGGGCCGGCGCCGGCTGCCGTTTTCGCCCTGGTGGCCCACCGTGACGCTGGTGTGGGTGCTGGTGCAGGGCGCGTTCGGCAAGTACACGGTGACGCTCAAGCTCTACCCGGCCGTGGTGACGCTGCACCTGCTGGGCGGCCTGCTGCTGCTGGCGCTGCTGGCGGCGCAGCACGCGGCCTTCCGCCGCCAGCCGCTGGCGCTGGCCGACACCGGCCCGTTGCGCCGCGCGGCCTGGGTGGTGCTGGGCCTGCTCGTGGTGCAGGTGGCGCTGGGCGGCTGGGTCAGCACCAACTACGCGGTGCTGGCCTGCACGGGCTTCCCCACCTGCAACGGGCGCTGGTGGCCCGAGATGGACTTCGCCACCGGCTTCACGCTGCTGCGCAGCCTGGGCGGAGAAGACGGCGTGCTGCGTACCGTGCCCTCGCAGGTGGCCATCCACATGGCCCACCGCCTGGGGGCCGTCGTGCTGACGCTGGCGATGGTGGCGCTGGTGTTGGCGCTGTGGCGCCGCCGCGCCCAGGACGCGTCGTCGGGCCGCTTTGCACTCGGCCTGGCCGGCGTGCTGGCGCTGCAGATCGCCACCGGCCTGTCGAACGTGGTGCTGGGCTGGCCGCTGATCGCCGCGCTGGGCCACTCGGCCGGTGCCGCGGCGCTGGTGCTGCTGATGACGCTGCTGCTGGCACGCCTGCCGGCGGCCGGCCGCGTGACACAGGCCCAGGGCGCGCTGCGCCCCGCTGCCTAGAATCGCCGGTTGCCTTGCAGCGCCCATGACCCAGAGCATCGCCGCCCCCGCCGCCCCGGCTCCTGGCCCTGTCCCACAGCCGGCGCCGAAAGGTTCGCTGTGGCGCCAGTACAGCGCGCTGACCAAGCCGCGCGTGGTGCAGCTGATCGTCTTCTGCGCGCTGATCGGCATGTTGCTGGCCGAGCCCGGCTGGCCCCGCTGGGGCCTGGTGGCGCTGGCGAGCCTGGGCATCTGGCTCGTGGCCGCGGCGGCGGCGGCCTTCAACTGCCTGGTCGAGCAGCAGATCGACCGCCGCATGGCGCGCACCGCCTGGCGCCCCACGGCCAAGGGCGAGCTCACGACGGCGCAGGCGCTGGTGTTCTCGTCGCTGCTGTGCGCCGCCGGCTGTGCCGTGCTGCTGGTGGCGGTGAACGCACTGACGATGTGGCTGACGCTGGCCACCTTCGTGGGCTACGCCATCGTCTACACCGTGGTGCTGAAGCCGCTGACGCCGCAGAACATCGTCATCGGCGGCGCCAGCGGCGCGATGCCACCGGTCCTGGGCTGGGCCGCGATGACGGGCGAGGTCGGTGGCGAGGCCATGATCCTGTGCCTGATCATCTTCCTGTGGACGCCGCCGCACTTCTGGGCGCTGGCGCTGTACCGCGTCGAGGACTACCGCCGCGCCGGCCTGCCGATGCTGCCCGTGACCCACGGCGCCGACTTCACCAAGCTGCAGGTGCTGCTGTACACGGTGGTGCTGTTCGCGGCGACGCTGCTGCCCTGGGTGTTCCGCTTCAGCGGCCTGGTCTACCTGGCGGCGGCGGTGGTGCTGGGTGCGCTCTTCGTGGCCTACGCCTTCCGTCTGTGGCGCGACTACTCCGACGCGCTGGCGCGGCAGACCTTCCGCTTCTCGATCTGGCACCTGTCGCTGCTGTTCGCGGCGCTGCTGCTCGACCACTACCTCGACCCATGGCTCTTCGGCGCTCGCTGATTTCCGCGCTGGCCCTGCTGCCCGTGCTCGCTTCCTGCGACAGGGCGGCCCTGCCCGGCGGGGCTGGCGCCGCCGGTGGCCGGCCGGCCTTCAAGGCCATCGACATCACCGGCGCCGACTACGCGCAGGGCCTGGAGCTCGCCGATCCGTCGGGCAAGCGCCGCACGCTGGCCGAGTTCAAGGGCAAGGTGGTCGTGGTCTTCTTCGGCTTCACGCACTGCCCCGATGTCTGCCCGACCACGCTGGTGGAGCTGGCGGCGGTGAAGAAGCAGCTGGGCGCCGACGGCGAACGCGTGCAGGGCGTGTTCGTGACGGTCGACCCCGAGCGCGACACGCCCGAATTGCTGAAGGCCTACGTCGAGAACTTCGACCAGGGCTTCGTGGCGCTGCGCGGCACGCCCGAGGAAACGCGCGCGGCGGCCAAGCACTTCAAGGTCTTCTACAACAAGGTGCCGGGCAAGACCGACACCAGCTACACCGTCGACCACACCGCCGGCAGCTACGTGTTCGACGCCAGCGGCAAGATCCGCCTGTTCACGCGCTACGGCGGCGGCGCCGAGGCGCTGGCGCACGACCTTCGCATCCTGCTGGCCGAGAAGCCTGCCGGTTGAGTGGCCCAGCCGCTGGCGCGGATCCGGCTCCGCCGGGCCGCTGCCAGAGCCCCCCTGGGGGGTGGCGAGCGCTAGCGAGCCTGGGGGCTCACTGCAGAGCCTTGCGCATCTTCTTGAGGGCAGCCACTTCGATCTGGCGGATGCGCTCGGCGCTCACCCCGTACTCGGCCGCCAGCTCGTGCAGCGTCATGCCGCCGTGGCCGTCGTCGCGCACCTTGAGCCAGCGCTCCTCGACGATGCGGCGGCTGCGCGCGTCGAGCACGTCCAGCGCCTGGGCGATGCCGTCGCCGGCGAGCCAGTCGCGGTGCAGGGCCTCGATGCGCTGCGTGGGCTCGTGGCTGTCGTCGGCCAGGTAGGCGATCGGGGCGTAGCTTTCCTCGCCGTCCTCGGTCTGCGGCTCCAGCGCAGTGTCACCACCGGCTAGCCGCGTTTCCATCTCGATGACCTCTTCGGGCTTGACCTTGAGCTCGCGCGCCACGTGCGCCACCTCGGCGGGCGTCAGCGTGTTGCGGTAGGTCTCGGCGCTGCCGTCCTCGCCGGCGTCGGCCTTCAGCGCCTGCTTCATCGAGCGCAGGTTGAAGAACAGCTTGCGCTGCGCCTTGGTCGTGGCGACCTTGACCATGCGCCAGTTCTTCAGGATGTACTCGTGGATCTCGGCCTTGATCCAGTGCATCGCGTAGCTCACCAGGCGCACGCCCTGCTCGGGGTCGAAGCGCTTCACCGCCTTCATCAGGCCGACGTTGCCTTCCTGGATGAGGTCGCCCTGCGGCAGGCCGTAGCCGATGTACTGGCGCGAGATGCTCACCACCAGGCGCAGGTGGCTCAGCACCAGGCGGCCGGCGGCCTGCACGTCGCCGCGGTCGCGCAGCGCGCGGCCCAGCTCGACCTCTTCGGTCGGGCTCAGCAGCGGCAGGCGGTTGACGGCCGAGACGTAGGCGTCGAGGTTGCCGAGGGGCGGCACCAGCGACCAGGGATCACGGACGGCCAGGGCGGTGGACGGGGCGGTGTTCATGCTGACTCGGAGGACTCCCGGGATCGGAAGTTCAACAAATATTAGCACTCCCTTGGGGTGAGTGCTTATCGGTGGCCGTCGAACGGGCTTGAACCTCGCGTCAGGATTCGCAGCAGATGAGGCGAGAGTGTGCGCTCACAAAGACCAGCGCGTCTCCATGCTGTCGAGCGCTTCGTCCACGTGCGCCAGGAACGAAGGCACGTCCAGCGGCTTGGTCAGGTAGTGCAGCGCGCCGGTGGTGAGGGCGCTGCGCACGTGGTCGGGCGTGGCGTCGGCTGACACCACGATCACCGGGATCTTGGCCAGCGTGTCGTCGTTCTTCAGGTGCCGCAGCAGCTCCGGGCCGGCGATGTCGGGCAGCTGCATGTCCAGCAGGATCAGGTCCGGCGGATCGCGGCGGATGGCCGCCAGGCCGTCCAGGCCCAGCATCGACACCGCCAGCCGCACCTGCGGCCGCTGCGCCAGGATGCCGCGCATCACCTCCACGTTGGTGGCGTTGTCTTCGATGTAGTGCACCAGCCGCTGGGCGTAGGGGGCGGGGCCGGTCTCGGCCACGGCACGCTCGCCGGCGGCGGCTTCGTCGGTGGCCGGCAGCGTGAAGCTGAAGGTCGAGCCCTCGCCCGGCTGGCTCTGCACGGCGAGCGTGCCGCCCATCAGCTCGAGCAGGCGCTGCGCGATCACGAGGCCGATGCCCGTGCCCTCGATGCCGCTGCCTTCGCGGCCCAGGCGGTCGTAGGGCTGGAAGAGGCGCGCGAGCTGCGCGCGGTCCATGCCCAGGCCGGTGTCGCTGACGGCCAGGCGCACCGCGCCATCGCCGTCGCGGTCGACGAACACGCGCACCGAGCCGCCGGGGCGGTTGTACTTGACGGCGTTGGTGAGCAGGTTGGTCAGCACCTGGCGCACGCGCGTGGCATCGCCCAGGGCCGCGGGCACGCCGGGCACGGCGGCCACCTCGACGCGGATGCCGCGCTGCGCCGCGGCCGAGGCCACCAGCGAGCACGCCGCCTCGGCCAGCTGCAGCAGGTCCAGCGGCTGCGGCGCCAGCGACACCGAGCCCGACTCTATGCGCGAGAGGTCCAGCGTCTCGTTGATCAGCTCCAGCAGATGCCAGCCGGCGCGCTGGATCTGCTGCACCCACGCCTGCTGGTGCGCCGCCAGGCCGGGCTCGCGGTCCAGGCCCAGCAGCTGCGCGAAGCCGATCATCGCGTTCAGCGGCGTGCGCAGCTCGTGACTCATGCGCGAGAGGAACTCGTTCTTCGTGCGGTTGGCCGATTCGGCCCGCAGCCGCGCCTGCTCCGAGGCCTGCAGCCGCAGCTGGTCGGCCACGTCCTCGACGACGGCGACGATGCGCAACACGCGGCCGCGCTCGTCGCGCAGCGCGCTGGCGATCACGCGCACCGGCGTCCAGCGGTGCGACTCGCCGGCCTGCACGCCCAGACGCAGTGTCGAGACGCTGCGTGTCGCGCCGCCGGCCAGCAGCTCGCGGCGCACGGTGCGCAGCAGCTCGCGGTCCTCGGGGTGCACGCAGGCCAGCACCGACTCGCCCTCCAGCTGCTCGCTGGCCAGGCCCGACATCTCGCCAAAGCGGGCGTTGCACTCGATCACCAGCCCCTCGGGGTCGAGAAACAGCACGCCCAGCGGTGCGTTGTCGAGGATGCCCTGCAGGCGCTCGCGCATCTCCTGCTGCTCGGACTCGGCGTGGCGGCGTTCGGCGACCTCGCGCCGCAGCTGCTCGGTGCGGGCGGCGACGACCAGCTCGGTGCGGCGGCTGTGGCCGGTCACCACCAGCAGCAGCGCGCCGAGCATCGCCACCGAGGCCAGGCCGGTCAGGCTCAGCAGCGCCGCTTCGCCCGTGACCAGCGTGGCCGGCGTCAGGGGCGCGGCCGCCCGCAGCAGCCACTGGCGGCCGCCCCACTCGAAACGGTGCTCGGCCAGCTGCTGCCCCGCGGCCGGCGCGCCTTCGTCGCACAGGGCCGTCAGGCCGGCGCTGGCCAGCCGCCGGACGCCGGACGCCGGATCGGCGTCGAGCAGGCACCACGACAGCCTGGGCGACACGGTGTCGTGCAGCGAGGCGAGCGCCACCTCGGTGCGCAGCGTCACGAACATCACGCCGCTGAAGCGCTCCCGGCGCGGGTCCGTGCCCGAGAGCTCGGCCGCGCCCGGCGCGTACAGCGCCTGGTAGACGACGACGCCGGGCTCCTCGCGCTCGGCATGCCTGAGCCTGAATGCCGGGCTGGCCTGCGCGCGACCGCTGTCGCGCGTGGCCTCGATGGCTTCGCGCGTGGCGGGGATCGACAGCGGGTTCAGGCCGAGCGCCTGCCGGTTGGGGCCGGGCGGTTCGAGGTGCCGCACCGCCAGCACCTCGCCGCGCGCGGCCCGGTCGACGCCGCCGTCGCGGTCGACGACCTGGAAGTCCGGCAGGCCCTGGCGCCGCACCTCGGCGACGAAGCCCTCCAGCGTATCCACCGACAGCCGCAGGCCGACACCAGCGGCCTGCAGGGCCTTCACGTGGCCGAGCCACCAGGCCGAGGCCTCGCGCAGGCCGGCCTCGTCGAGCGGGCGGCCCTTCGCCAGCGCCGCGGAGTGCAGCGCGGCCAGCGCGTGCAGCGCCTCCTCCAGGCGCTGCTCCACCAGCCCGGCCAGTTGCGCGGCATCGTGGCGGAACTGGTCGCGCTGGCGGGCGGCGTCGAGCTGCCGCACCTGCTGCACGCCCAGCATCAGCACCGCCAGCGCCGCCAGCAGCGGCAGCGCCAGGGTTCGCCGGCGCGGACGCCAGTCGGCACGTGGCCGGCCGATCAGCGCCAGCACCATCGGCCCCGCCACCAGCACGCCCAGCGTGTCGCCGAGCCACCAGGTGGCCCAGGTCGCGGGCCCGTGCCCGGTGTCGATCAGGCCGGCCAGCCACAGCGCAGCCGTGGCCACCGAAGCGCTGGCCAGGCAGGCCAGCGGTCCGGCCAGCAGGCCCGAGCGCACGATGTCGCGCGGTTCATTGAGCACCGGCACGGGCCCGACGTGGCGCCGCAGCAGCCACACGGCCAGCTGGGCCTGCAGCGTGGCGCCGGCGCCGATCACCGCCGGCAGCAGCAGCAGGGTCGTCAGGCCGGCCGGGCCCTGGACCACGCCCAGCCCGGCATTGACGACGAAGGAGCCCAGCCAGACCCCCGGCAGCGCCGCCGGCCCCCAGGCCAGCGCCGCGGCCACGGCGATGCCGGCCGAGGGGTCGACCGGCGCGGCGTATCCCGGCGGCCCGGCCAGCATCAGCGCCAGGCCACCGGCGGCGGCGTAGGCCAGCGCCGTGAGCAGCACCGCCTGCCAGGCGGCGAGGGCGGGTCGATCCGCCCCGGGGCCTTCCGCCATCAGACGTTGAACAGGAAATTCATGACGTCGCCATCCTTGACCACGTACTCCTTGCCCTCGGCGCGCATCTTGCCCGCATCCTTGGCGCCCTGCTCGCCCTTGAAGGCCACGAAGTCGTCATAGGCGATGGTCTGCGCGCGGATGAAGCCGCGTTCGAAGTCGGTGTGGATGACGCCGGCGGCCTGCGGCGCGGTGTCGCCGATGTGGATGGTCCAGGCGCGAACCTCCTTCACGCCGGCGGTGAAGTAGGTCTGCAGACCCAGCAGCTTGAAGGCGGCGCGGATCAGGCGGTTCAGGCCGGGCTCGTCCTGGCCCATCTCGGCCAGGAACATCGCCTTGTCCTCGTCGGCCATGTCGGCGAGCTCGGCCTCGGTCTTGGCGCAGATGGCCACCACCGGCGCGGCCTGCTTCTCGGCATAACTGCGAAGTTGATCGAGCAACGGGTTGTTCTCGAAGCCGGTCTCGCTGACGTTGCCGACGAACATCGCCGGCTTGGCCGTGATCAGGCACAGCGGCTTGAGGATGACCTTCTCCTCCTTGCTGAACGCGATGCTGCGCACCGGCTGCGCCTGGTCGAGCGCGGCCTGGCACTTCTCGAGCACCTTCACCAGCGCCGCGGCCTCCTTGTCGTTGCCCGAGCGCGCCGCCTTCACGTAGCGGTGCAGGCTCTTCTCCACCGTGCCCAGGTCGGCCAGGCACAGCTCGGTCTGGATGACCTCGATGTCGGCGATCGGGTCCACCTTGCCCGCCACGTGGATGACGTTGGGGTCCTCGAAGCAGCGCACGACGTTGACGATGGCGTCGGTCTCGCGGATGTGACTCAGGAACTGGTTGCCCAGGCCTTCGCCCTGGCTGGCGCCGGCCACCAGGCCGGCGATGTCGACGAACTCCACGATCGCCGGCACGATGCGCTCCGGCTTGACGATGTCGGCCAGCTTCGCCAGCCGCGGGTCGGGCAGCTCGACGATGCCGACGTTGGGCTCGATGGTGCAGAACGGGTAGTTCTCGGCCGCGATGCCTGCCTTGGTGAGGGCGTTGAAGAGGGTGGACTTGCCGACGTTGGGCAGGCCGACGATGCCGCACTTGAGGCTCATGGCGCGGGTGCTTTCGCTGAAGAGAGGGGAACCGCGGATTTTCCTACACTGCCCCGATGGACACACCCGAGCCGCTCATCAAGCCCCACACCAAGGATCTCGGCGGCGGCTTCGTCGTGCGCCGGCTGCTGCCGGCGGCGTCGCGCCAGGCGGTGGGGCCCTTCATCTTCTTCGACCACTTCGGCCCGCTGGCCGTCGCGCCCGGCGACAACCACGACGTGCGGCCTCACCCGCACATCGGCCTGGCCACCGTGACCTACCTGTTCGACGGCGCCATGATGCACCGTGACAGCACCGGTGCCGTACAGCGCATCGAGCCCGGCGCCGTGAACTGGATGACCGCCGGCCGCGGCATCGTGCACAGCGAGCGCACGCCCGACGACCTGCGCGGCCGGGCGCACACCAGCCACGGCCTGCAGCTGTGGGCGGCGCTGCCGGCGGCCGACGAGGCGGTCGAGCCGTCGTTCGCGCACACGCCGGCGGCGGCGATTCCCGAGCTCGAGGTCGGCGGCGCCACGGTGCGCGTGCTGATCGGCAGCGCCTTCGGCGCCGAGAGCCCGGTGGCCGTGCGCTCGCCCACGCTCTACCTCGACCTGCTGCTGAACGCCGGCGACGCGCTGCCACTGCCGCCCGCGGCCGAGCGCGCGGTCTATGTCGTCGACGGCGCCGTCACGCTCGACGGCGTGCCGCTGGCGCCCGCCACGATGACCGTGCTCGTGCCCGGCGACGAGCCGCTGCTGGCCGCCGAGGGCGCGGCGCGCGTGGTGCTGATCGGCGGCGAGCCGCTGGGCCGCCGCGTCCTGTGGTGGAACTTCGTCGCCAGCGAGCGCGAGCGCCTGGCCGAGGCCGCCGCCGCGTGGGCCCAGGGCCCGGGTGTGGCGGGTGACGCGGCGGCACGCTTCCCGCAGGTGCCGGGCGAGAGCGAGTTCATCCCCGCGCCCCCGTTCCGCGCCGCCTGAGCCGCCCCGGCGCCGGGCTCAGGCGCGGCGCAGCATCAGCACGTTGCCGGCGATCGCCAGCGCCACGCCGGCCCAGGCCAGCGGTGCCGGCCGGTAGCCCTCGAACAGCGCCGAGACGGCCAGCGCCACCACCGGCGTCATCACGCCGATGGTCGCCGCCGGGCCCGGCCCCAGGCGCTGCTGCAGCGCCAGGAAGCAGGCAAAGGCCACCACCGTTCCGGCCACGGCCAGGTAGGCCAGCGACAGCCACCAGCTCGGCGCCGACGGCAGCTCCAGCGCCTGGCCGCTGGCCAGCAGCAGCAGCGCCGAGGCCGCCGCGCCCCACAGCAGGCCCCAGCCCAGCGCCGTCCAGAACGGCAGGCCCAGGCGGCCGTTGCGCGATGCCGCCAGCGCGCCCACGGCCGACAGCGCCACCGCCGCGGCCGTGAACAGCAGACCCAGGTCGGCCCGCTCGCGCTGCCCGGTGGCGCCGAGCTCGGGCGCGAAGATGGCGGCCACGCCCAGCACCCCCAGCACGCCGCCGGCCACGAAGCGACGGCTCACGGGCGTGCGCCACAGCCACCAGCCGCCCAGCCCGGCCAGCAGGGGCGATGCCGAGTAGCCCACCGCCACCAGCCCCGAGGGCACATGGCGCTCGGCGTGGTAAACGCACAGGTACGACAGCGAATACATGAACAGGCCCTGCAGCGCCAGCACGCCATGCTCGCGCCACGGCCGCCGCACGGCCTCGCCGCGCCAGGCCGCCACCACCAGCACCAGCAGCCCGGCGATGGCAAAGCGCAGCGTCACGCCGAACTCCGGCGTCGACTCGGCCAGCTGGTACAGGATGGCGTGCCAGGTCGTGCCCCAGATCAGCACCGCCGCCGCGAACAGCAGCGCGGTGGGCACGCGCCGGGCGGTGTCGGTGCTCAATCGAAGGCGTGCCGCACGGTCACCGGCTGCCCGCTGCGCAGCGTCAGGCCCAGGCCCTGCACGACGATGGCGTTGACGCCGAAGGTCAGGCCGCCGTTCATGCGCGGGTCGGCGCGGAAGGTGGCCAGCGTCTGGGCCACGGCCGTGCCGGTGTCGGCCGTCGTGGGGTCGACGTCGGGGATGCTGCAGCGCACGCAGGGCTTCACCAGCCGCAGCGTGGCGATGCCGGCGCCGGTGTCGATGTCGATCTCGTGCAGGTGGTCCTCGTCCCAGGCCGGCAGGCCATCGAGCACGAGGTTGGGCCGGAAGCGGTCCATCGCCACCGGCGCGTGGCCCGCGGCCACGAGGCGCTGGTTCAGGTCGGCCAGCGACGCGGTGCTGGTCACCAGCACCGGGTAGCCGTCGGCAAAGGCGTTCAGCGCCTTCACGCCACCGGTTCGCACGGGGTCGCTGAGGCGCTCGACCTCGGGGTCGAAACGCGCCAGCCGCAGCGGGCTGCCCAGGAAGTCGGTGAACCACTGCGCCGCCAGCCCGCCCATGTCCCAGGCCTTGACGACGTCGTCCCACACGCGCACGCGCGTCGGCGACTCGACGGTGTCGAGCTTCAGATGCAGTGCCAGCATGCCCGGCGCGCGCAGCACCAGCTCGCCGCCCCGCAGCGAAGGCTTGATGAGCGCCATGCGCGGCAGCTCGCGCTGCGTGAGCATCTCGCCGTGTCGGTCGACCACCATCCAGGCGCGGTCGAGGTCGAGGCCGGTCTCGACCAGCTCGGCCGCGTCCTGCGCGAGCACGCCACAGGACTTGACGGGGTGGATGGCCAGGGCGGCCAGGCGCGGGGCGTCGGTGGGCAGTGGGGAATTCACGGCAGCGGTGGCAATCGAAGGGCGGCGTCGGTGGCACCGAGCCCGGGCCGGCATTGTGCCCGGGGCCCCCTTGCTACGATGGCAGGCTGTCTGTTCCCCAGGCGCTGCCGTGCCCCGAGGCCCCCGCGATGCCGGACACCCCCACGCCCCGTTCTCCCGCCGCCCGCCACGACGTGCTCGTGCGCGGTGGCGGTGCCGTGGGCCTGGCCGCGGCGCTGTCGCTGGCCCGCCAGGGCCTGCAGGTGGCGCTGCTGGCGCCGCCGCCGGCCGCGGCCGTGGCCGACGACGTGCGCGCCTACGCGCTGAACGCCGCGTCGGTGGCGCTGCTGCAGACGCTGAAGGTCTGGGACGCCCTGCCCGCCGACGCCCGCACCGCCGTCCACGACATGCGCGTGGAGGGCGACGACGGCGGCTCTGCGCTGCACTTCTCGGCCTGGGCCCAGGGCGTGGCGGAGCTGGCCTGGATCGTCGATGCCGCCGAACTCGAGCGCGCGCTCGCCGCCGCCGCGGGCTTTGCGCCGCACCTGGATCGCGTGGCCGCCCCGGTGCCTGCGGCGCTGACGGTGCTGGCCGAGGGCAAGGACTCCGCCACCCGCGCCGCGTGGGGCGTGCACTGGACGCGTCACGGCTACGGCCAGCGCGGCGTGGCCGCGCGCCTCGTGGCCGGGCAGCCGCACGGCCAGATGGCGCGGCAGTGGTTCCGCAGCCCCGACGTGCTGGCCCTGCTGCCGCTGGACCGCCCCACGGCCGGCCATGGTTATGGCCTGGTGTGGTCGGTGCCCGACGAGCGCGCCGACGCGCTGATGGCGCTGGACGACGCCGCGTTCGAGGCCGAGCTGATGGCGGCCACCGGCGGCGCGGCCGGCACGCTGCGCCTGGCCGGGCCGCGCCAGCAGTGGCCGCTGTCGCTGGCCCAGGCCAGCGTGGTGCACGGGCCGGGCTGGGTGCTCGTGGGCGACGCCGCCCACGTCGTGCACCCGCTGGCCGGGCAGGGGCTGAACCTCGGGCTGGCCGACGTCGCCGAGCTCGCCTCGGTGCTCGCCGCCCGCGAGGACTGGCGGCCGCTGGGCGACGAGCGGCTGCTGGCCCGCTACGCGCGCGCTCGCCGCGCGCCGACGCAGGCCATGGCCCAGCTCACCGACGGCCTGCTGCACCTGTTCGCCCACCCCCACCCCGCGATGCGCCAGCTGCGCAACCGCGGCCTGGCCCTCGTCGACCGGCTCGGGCCGCTGAAGCGGCGGCTCACCGCGCAGGCGCTCGGGCTCTGAGGCCGAGCCCGCGCCACCCCGGATGCCACGCATGACCCCGACCCAATCTCTTCTCGTGTCGGCCCTCGCGGCCGCGGCGCTGCTGGCCCTGGCCACGCCGGCTGCGGCCAACGAGGCCGCCATCCGCAAGGCCCTGGCCGAGCGCTACCCGAAGCTGAAGATCGACGAGGTGCGCCGCAGCCCGGTGGCCGCGCTGTGGGAGGTGCGCTTCGACGGCGCCGAGATCCTGTACAGCGACGCCACCGGCGACCACATCCTCGTCAACGGCGCGCTGATCGAGACGAAGACCCGCACCGACCTCACCGAGCAGCGCATCGAGAAGCTGCTCGCCGTGGACTGGGACCGCCTGCCGCTGAAGGACGGCATCCTCATCCGCCAGGGTGGCGGCACGCGCAAGGTGGCCGTGTTCGTGGATCCGAACTGCGGCTACTGCAAGCGCTTCGAACGCGATCTCAGCACGATCAAGGACGTCACTGTCTACACCTTCCTGATGCCCATCCTGGGGCCGGATTCCACCGCCAAGGCGCGCGACATCTGGTGCGCCAAGGACCCCGCCGCGGCCTGGCGCCGCTGGATGCTCGAGGGCGTGCAGCCGTCCAAGGCGCCGGCGGCGTGCAACACCGACGCCATCGACCGCAACGTCGCCTTCTCGCGCACGCACCGCGTCAATGGCACGCCGTCGGTGTTCTTCGAGGACGGCACGCGGCGGCCCGGGGCCATCCCGGCCGAGCAGATCGAGGCGCTGCTCGTCGCGGCGGCGGCGAAGAAGTGAACGCCGCGGCCAACGCGCTGGGCTACGCCGGCCTGCTGCCCTTCGTCGGCGGCGCGGCGCTGGTGTGGCTGGTGCAGGGCGAGGCCCACGTCTACGCCGCGATGGCGCTGGCCGCCTACGCCGCGGTGATCGTCAGCTTCCTGGGCGGCATCCACTGGGGCCTGGCGATGCGCCAGCCTGAACCGCCGCCGACCACGCTGGTCTGGGGCGTGGTGCCCTCGCTGGTGGCCTGGCCGGCGGTCATCATGCCCGCCTATGCCGGCCTCGTGCTGCTGGGGCTGATGCTCGTCGTGAGCTACCTCGTCGACCGCCGCAGCTACCCGCGGCTGGGCGCGGCACCGTGGCTGGTGCTGCGCTTCCGCCTCAGCGCCGTCGCGGCCCTGGCCTGCTTCGTCGGCGCCGCCGGGAGTTGAGGCCGTGACACGCCGCCGCACCGGCTGGTTCGCGCTGGTGGCGGTGGTGACGGTGCTGCACCTGGCGCTGCTGCCCGCGGTGTGGCCGGCCCGCCTGGGCGATGGCGCGGCGGCCGATGCACGGCCCGCGAAGCTGGCGGTGAACTTCGTGCAGACGCTGCAGCCGGCCGAGCCCGTGACGGCCCGGCGCGCCGGCCTGCCGCCGGTGCCGGGGCGGCAGGCTGCGGCCGAGTCGCCGGGGCCGGCGGCCTCGTCCCCGGCGGTGCCCGAACTGCCGGTCCTGGCCGAAGCGCCGGGCGCTGCGCTGGTGGAACAGCCCGCGGCTTCAATCGCCGCATCGGCTGCCGACGCGCCGCAGGCCGTGGCCCAGCCCGCAGCGCCCGCGGCCTCGCAGCCGCCGGGCCCGCCGGACGCCACGGCCTTCGACTGGCCGCCGTCCACGCGGCTGAGCTACCGCGTCACCGGCGACGTGCAGGGCCCGGTGGAAGGGGACGCCCGCGTCGAGTGGCTGCGCCAGGGCCTGCGCTACCAGGTGCACCTGGAGATGACGGTGGCGCTGCTGGCCTCGCGGCGCGTCAGCAGCGACGGCGTCATCACGCCCGAGGGCCTGTCGCCGCGCCGCTTCGACGAAGAGACGAAGGTCGTGCTGCGCGAGCCGCGCCGCGTGGCCATCGACTTCGGGCCCGAGCAAGTGCGGCTGGCCGACGGCCGCCTCGTGCCGCGACCCGAGGCCGTGCAGGACAGTGCGAGCCAGTTCGTGCAGATGACCTGGCTGTTCAACGCCCGACCCGAACTCGCCCGGCCCGGCGGCAGCGTGGCCTTCCCGCTGGCGCTGCCGCGGCGCATCGAGCCCTGGGTGTACGACGTCGTCGACGTCGGCCCGCTGGCGACGCCCGCCGGCGTGCTGCAGGCCGTGCACGTGAGGCCGCGGCGCGAGGCCGGTGGTGGCGACCTGACCGTGGAGTTCTGGGTGGCGCCGAGCCTGCAGTACCTGCCGGTGCAGCTGCTCGTGCGCCAGGGCCGGGCCATCACGCTGCAGCTGCAGCTCGACCGCCTGCCCGAGCAGGCCGCCCCGGGCCGCTGAGGCCGGGGCGTCAGAGCAGGCCGAAGCGCCGCGCGAAGTCTTCGGCGGCGGCGCGGCCGCGCATCGCCGCCACCGTCTGCGCCGCCTGCGTCAGCAAGGGTGTCAGCTCGGCGGCGCTGCGCGCCTTCTCCAGCTTCATCGCGACGGACTCGGCGGCCGGGCCGAGCAGGTCGTTCAGGGCCCGCACGGCGGCGCGGCGGGTCTGCTCGAAGTCGGTGTCGACGGCCGGTGCGGCCTTCGGTGCCGGCGCGGGCGGCGGCGGCGGTGCGGGCCGGGGCGGCGGCGGCGCCGATTCGCCCACCGCCTCGATGAAGCCCTGCTCGGCGAGCGCGGCCAGCGTCTCCTCGGGCTGCTGCAGGATCAGCGGCTTGAGGTCGCTCACGTCGCGACGGCCGTCGACGAGGATGAGCGCGCTGCGCAGGCGTGGCGGCAGGCGGTGGGCCCGGGTCTCGATCTCGGTCAGGCCCTTGGCGGTCTTGCGGTAGATCAGCGGCATCGAAGGGGGAAGAGGCGCGGTACGGGATTGGAACGCCTCAGGCGCCAAGCTTTCAGATAGCTTACCCGGTGCCGCCGTATAGTGTTCCGGCAGCCCTGCACGAACCGGTCTCTTACGACCCACTTCCGATGACCGAAGCCCTGATCCTGACCGAACTGCGCGGCGACGGCGAGCGCCGCACCGCGCTGATCACGCTCAACCGCCCGAAGCAGCTCAACGCGCTGAACGACGCGCTGATGGACCAGCTCGGCGAGGCGCTGTTGCGCTTCGATGCCGATGCCACCGTCGGTTGCATCGTCATCACCGGCAGCGAGCGCGCCTTCGCCGCCGGAGCCGACATCGGCGCGATGGCCACCAAGACCTTCGACGAGGCCTACGGCCAGGACTTCATCACGCGCAACTGGGAAACCATCCGCCGCGTGCGCAAGCCCGTCATCGCCGCGGTGGCCGGTTTCGCGCTGGGCGGCGGCTGCGAGCTGGCGATGATGTGCGACGTGATCATCGCGGCCGACAGCGCGAAGTTCGGCCAGCCCGAGATCAAGCTCGGCATCATCCCCGGCGCCGGTGGCACGCAGCGGCTGCCGCGCGCCGTCGGCAAGGCCAAGGCCATGGACCTGGTGCTCACCGCCCGCATGATGGACGTCGCCGAGGCCGAGCGCGCCGGGCTCGTCAGCCGTGTCGTGCCGGCGGCCACGCTGCTCGACGAGGCGCTGGCCGCCGCCGAGGCCATCAACGCGATGAGCGGCCCGAGCGTGATGATGGCCAAGGAGTGCGTGAACCGCGCCTACGAGACGGGCCTGGCCGACGGCGTGAGCTACGAGCGGCGCATGTTCCACGCCCTGTTCGCCACGGCCGACCAGAAGGAAGGCATGGCCGCCTTCGTGGCCAAGCGCAAGCCCGGCTGGCAGCACCGCTGAGCGCGGCACAGCCGCGAGGCCGTTAAGGCACCAGCCAGCGAGCGCCGTCGGCGTCGAAGCGCGCGCGGCGGTGGCCGTCGCGGTGCAGCTCCAGCCAGTCGGTGCTCTGCACGTGGCACTCGAGCACCGCGAAGTGGCTGCGGCTGTCGCGGTCGGGCGTGGCGGCCGGTGCGTCGGCGAGCGGCGTGCCGGGGGGCAATGGCGACAGATAGTCCTGCGCCGCTGGCGTGAGCTGCAACTGCGCCCATCGCGACGACACCTGCAGCCCGCTCGAGTGCAGCGCCAGCGCCACGTTCAGCCGCAGCTGCCAGCCCAGCGACGCCGACCACAGCACGACCACGCCCTGCGGCCGCCGCTCGGCCTGCTGCACCTTGGCGCTGCGCGCGTCGGTGTAGACGAGCAGCGTGCGCGCGTCGCGGTCGCAGTCGCGCAGCACCACCGTGCGCGCCTCGGGCTGCACGCCGTCGGCCTGCGCCGACACCGTGGCGAGCACCGCGAAGCGCCAGGCGTGGTGGCGGTCGCGCACGGCACGCGACAGCTCGCGCCACAGCGCCGATTCGATCTCGGGCAGCGCCTGCAGTCGTTCGGGCGCGGCCATGGGCGGGCTCAGCCTTCTCGGCGCAAGGCCGGGAACAAGATCACGTCGCGGATGCTCGGGCTGTCGGTGATCAGCAT
>JAIXTY010000041.1 GCA_027483705.1 Rubrivivax sp. | reverse complement strand
GGCAGCGCCAGATCGGAGGCGTTCACGCCATCGGCGGCGAAGTGGCGGAAGCGGATGCCGGTGCGCTCGACGATCCAGGCGTCGCTGGTCTCCAGGCCGCGCTCGGCCAGCATCGCGGCCATGTCGTCGTTGCTCAGGCGCCGTGGCGGCAGAAAGCTGCCGGTGCCGGTGATGCGCGAGAACACGGGGTTCACGCCGCGCTCTCCGCCGGCGCGCCGGGCATGGACTTCAGCGTCGGCACGATCTTGTCGTGCACGCGATCCACGAGGCCATGTGCTGCGGCCTCGTAGGCGCGCGCCAGCGCCATCTCGAAGGCGTAGGCATCGGCCGAGCCGTGGCTCTTGAAGACCAGCCCGCGCAGGCCCAGCAACGCGGCGCCGTTGTAGCGGCGCGGGTCGACTCGGTGCTTGAAGCGCTTCAGCACGGGCAACGCCACCAGCGCGGCCAGCTTCGGCCAGACGCCGCGCGTGAACTCCTGCTTGATGAAGTCGCTGAGCATGGAGGCCAGGCCCTCGCTGGTTTTCAGCAGCACGTTGCCGACGAAGCCGTCGCAGACGACGACGTCCACCGTGCCCTTGAAGATGTCGTTGCCCTCGACGTTGCCGTGGAAGCGGATCTGTCCGGCTTCGCCCGCGGCGCGCAACAACTCGCCCGCGCGCTTGATGGTATCGCTGCCCTTGATGGCTTCTTCACCAATGTTGAGCAGGCCGACCACCGGCTCGGCCTTGCCGTCCACCGCGGTGACGAGCGCGCTGCCCATCACCGCGAACTGCAGCAGGTGCTCGGGCGTGCAGTCGACGTTGGCGCCGAGGTCAAGCACCGTGGTGTAGCCATCGGTGCGGTTGGGCAGCACGGTGGCGATGGCCGGGCGGTCGATGCCGTTCAGCGTCTTGAGCAGGTAGCGCGCCACGGCCATCAGCGCGCCGGTGTTGCCGGCGGAGACGCAGGCCTGCACGCCCGTCTCGGCGCCGTCCTTCACCTGCTGCAGGGCCACGCGCATGGACGAGTCGCGCTTCTTGCGCAGCGCCACTTCGACGGGGTCGTCCATCGTCACGACCTCGGTGGCGACGACGGCGCGGCAACGCGCCCAGCCGGCGGCAGCGGCCAGTGCCGACTCGGTGCCGACCAGCACGAGTTCGGCGCGCGGGTGCTTGTCCAGGAAAGCCCGGCAGGCCGGCAGCGTGACGGCCGGCCCATGGTCGCCGCCCATGCAGTCGACGGCGATGCGGACGGGCGGGGAACTCTCAGCGCTCACGGCGGGCCGCAGCGCAGGTGGACTCAGGCGTCGGCCTTGGTCTTCAGGACCTTGCGGCCACGGTAGAAGCCGGTCGGGCTGATGTGGTGGCGCAGGTGCACCTCACCGGTGGTGGGCTCCACCGCCGTGCCGGGGGCGGCGACGGCGTTGTGCGAACGGTGCATGCCGCGCTTGGACGGCGACTTCTTGTTTTGCTGGACGGCCATGATGGGCTCCTGGGGCTTCCTAGGCGGCTAGGGAGCGGCTGCAGCTGCAGGCGGGTTGCACAAACCGGGGGCAGGGGCGCCCTCCGGAACGCGGCAGCTCACGAGCGGTAAGCTCTGCGCCGCAAAGCCTACCAGTATAGCAGCCGGGCGGCGGCGCGGCTCAGTCGCCCTTTCGCAGCGCGGCCAGCGCGGCAAAGGGGTTCGGCCGGGCCTCCTCGGGTGCCTCGTCGGCGGCCGGCTGCGGCAGCGGTTCCGGGCAGGTGCCGTCGTGGCGCGGCACCAGCGGCAGCTCGAGGATCAGTTCGTCTTCCACGAGGGCGAGTAGATCCAGGCGCGGCACCAGCACCAGATGCTCGTCGTCGCTCTCGGCGTCCAGCCGCTCGGCCTCGGCTTCGGTGGCCACCAGCAGGAAGCGGCGCTGTGTCGACAGTGGCTCCTGCAGGGCCTGCAGGCAGCGTTGGCATTGCAGCGTGACGTGAGTGCGTGCTTCGACTTCCAGCCAGGTCTGGGGCGCCCGACCGACAGGAGTTTCCTGGCCGAAGCGGGCCTGCCAGCTGACGTGGTCGCTGGCGGCGGGCGGGTGGAACAGGCTGCCGGCCAGGCGGGGCAGATCCGACAGCGGCCAGGCGCCAAGCAGCGTCTCGCCGTCGCGGCACAGGGCCGCCACCGGGGCGGCGCGGGGATCGGTGCGGCGTTCGCGGGCCATCGGGGTGCGCTCAGCCGCGGGGCGGGAAGTGCCGCGCCAGCACCTCGGCGTGCTCGGGGCGGGCGTCGATGCGCTCGATCAGGGCATGCAGCGCCGGCCGCTGCGCCGCCAGGTGGGCGCGCGCGCCCGACCAGCGCGAGACCACGGCGGCCAGCAGGTCCAGCGCGCCCGGCGCCGCGTCGCCGCCCAGCCAGGGCCGCGAGGTGTCGTGGAACTGGTCGGCGAACACCTCCCACAGCTTGTGCAGACGGGCCCGCGCGCCGGCGCGCAGCGCGATGGCCGCGCTGCCGTCGCCACCGCCGAGCCAGCGCTCGGGGTAGTCGATCAGGCCGATCGCGGCATAGCAGTTGGCGGCCACGAAGACGAGGCCCCGCAAGCTGCGCGCGCGGCCCGCGGCGTCGGCCGGCAGCAGGCCGCTGGCCGGGAAGCGCAGCCCCAGCTCGGCCAGGATCGCGGCGCTTTCGGTGAGCACCTCGCCACCGGGCACCACCAGTGCGGGGATCTGCCCCAGCGGGTTGACACGCGCCAGCTCGGCCTGCGCGGAATCGGCCTCCCAGGTGGAGGCGCGCAGCACGCGGTAGGGCTGGCCGGCGCGCTGCAGCGCCAGCTCGACGGCAGCCGAGCCCGAGCCGTCGGAGCCGTAGAGAACCCAGGTGTCGGGGGAAGCCTTCGCCATGTCGCGGACAGTGTAGCCAGCGCGGGCACGGACAATGCCGGGATGGCCCCACCGCTGATCCTTGCCTCCACGTCGCGCTACCGGCGCGAGCTGCTGCAACGCCTGCGCCTGCCCTTCGAGGTGCTGTCGCCCGAGGTCGACGAGACCCCCCTGCCCGGCGAGGCCCCCGCGGCGCTGGCGCTGCGGCTCTCGCTGGCCAAGGCGCGGGCCGTGGCGCAGCGGCGGCCCGAGGCGGTGGTGATCGGCTCCGACCAGGTGGCCGATCTCGACGGCGAGCCCATCGGCAAGCCGCACACCCACGAACGCGCGGTGCAGCAGCTGTCGCGCCTGTCGGGGCGCGCCGTCGTCTTCCAGACCGGCGTTGCCGTCGTGGCGCCGGCTTTCGAGCAGGTGCTGCTGGCCCCGGTGCGTGTGCGCTTCCGGGCGCTGTCGGCCGCGGAGATCGAGCACTACCTGCGCACCGAGCAGCCCTACGACTGCGCCGGCAGCGCCAAGTGCGAGACGCTCGGCATCGCGCTGCTGGAGGCCATCGACAGCGACGACCCCACCGCGCTGGTGGGCCTGCCGCTCATCCGCACCAGCGGGCTGCTGCGCGCCGCGGGCATCGACCCGCTGGCCCCGCGATGAGCACGCCACCCGGCACGCTGTGGCTGGTGCCGGCGCCGCTGGACCTGGGCGCCACCGAGGCCCCGCTGGACAGCGTGCTGCCGCAGGCCGCGCTGGCCCGCGCCGCGAGCCTGCAGCACTGGGTGGTGGAAGACGCCAAGTCGGCGCGCGCGCTGCTCAAGCGCGTGGGCCAGCTGATGCCGCTGGCGCAGCCACTGCAGGCGCTGCAGATCGTGGAACTGCCCAGGCCGCCCAAGGGCGGTGGCCGCCCTGCCGTGCCGGCCATCGACTGGCCTGCCCTGCTGGCGCCGGCCCTGCACGGCCACGACCTCGGCCTGCTCAGCGAGGCCGGCCTGCCGGCGGTGGCCGATCCCGGCAGTGCGCTGGTGGCCGCGGCGCACGATGCCGGCATCCCCGTGCAGCCGCTGTCGGGCCCGAGCTCGCTGATGCTGGCCCTGGCGGCCAGCGGCCTGAACGGCCAGAGCTTCGCCTTCGTGGGTTACCTGCCGCAGGATGGCCCGGCCCGCGCCGCGCGCATCCAGGCGCTGGAGACGCTGTCGCGCCAGCAGCGCCAGACGCAGATCGCCATCGAGACGCCTTACCGCAACGCGGCGCTGCTGCAGGCGCTGGTGCAGGTGCTGCAGCCGGCGACGCGGCTGTCGGTGAGCTGCGGCCTCACGCTGGACGGCGGCTTCACGCACAGCGCGCCGGTGTCGGCCTGGCGGCGCGCGCCACGCGCCCTGCCCGACAAGCTGCCGGCCGTGTTCTGCTGGCTCGCCTGAGCCTAGCGATTGCCGCCGAGCAGCGCCGCCACCTTGCGCTTGGGCCGGATGTTGGGCGACAGCGCGCGCGGCGACGGTGCTGCCGCGGGCTTGGCGGTTTCCCAGGCCGCCGGCGTGCCGCCCGGCGCGCTGGGTTCGTAGGGCTTGTCGAACAGCGGGTCGGCCGGCGGGCGCGGGGCGGCGCGGGGCGCCCGCTCGCTGCGTTCGGGGCGCTCCGCACGCTCGGCACGCTCGGCACGGGGCGCATCGTCGTCGCGCCGGGGGCGTTCCTCGCGTCGGCGCGGGCGGTCGTCCTCCAGCTCGGCCGGCTCGAGCTCGATCTTCTTCTTGATCAGCTTCTCGATGTCGGCCACCAGGCGCGTGTCGTCGCGCGTGACCAGCGTGATGGCCAGGCCCGAGGCGCCGGCCCGGCCTGTGCGGCCGATGCGGTGCACGTAGTCCTCGGCGTTGAAGGGCACGTCGAAGTTGAAGACGGCCGGCAGGTCGGCGATGTCCAGGCCGCGCGCGGCCACGTCGGTGGCCACGAGCAGATCGACCTCGCCGGCCTTGAACGCGGCCAGCGCCTTCAGGCGCTCGTCCTGGCTCTTGTCGCCGTGCAGCGCCTGCGTGCGCAGGCCGTCGCGCTCGAACGAACGCGCCAGGCGTGCCGCGCCGAGCTTGCTGTTGACGAAGACGATGGCCTGGCGGATCTCGCGCGCCTTGATCTGCTGGCGGATGAAGGCGCGCTTGTCGTCGTCGGTCGTGCTGAAGAAGCGCTGCTCCACCGTGCTGGCGGTGGCGTTCGGGCGCGCCACCTCCACCAGCACCGGGTCCTGCAGGTAGCTGGACGCGAGCTTCTTGATCTCGGGGCTGAAGGTGGCACTGAACAGCAGCGTCTGCCGCGCCTTGGGCAGGTAGGACAGGATGCGCTGCAGATCCGGCAGGAAGCCGATGTCGAGCATGCGGTCGGCTTCGTCGAGCACCACGTACTCGACCTGGTTGAGCACCGCGTTCTTGGCCTCGATGTGGTCGAGCAGCCGGCCCGGCGTGGCGATGAGCACCTCGACGCCGGCCTTGAGCTGCAGCGTCTGCGGCTTCATGTCGATGCCGCCGAACACCACCGCCGAGCGCAGCTGCGTCTGCTTGGCGTACTTCTTGACGTTCTCGGCCACCTGGTCGGCCAGCTCGCGCGTGGGCGCCAGCACCAGCGCACGCACCGGGTGGCGGGCGGGGCTCATGCTGGCGTTCTCGTGGCGCAGCATCTTCTGCAGCAGCGGGATCGTGAACGCGGCCGTCTTGCCGGTGCCCGTCTGCGCCGCACCCATCACGTCGCGGCCCGCCAGCACGATGGGGATTGCCTTGGCCTGGATGGGCGTCATCGCCGTGTAGCCGGATTCGGCCACGGCGCGCAGGAGCTTGGGGTCGAGGGGGAGCGAGCCGAAGAGCGGCGGCGCTTCGCCCGGGCCATCGGCAACGGGCGCTTGCGTGTCAGGGGTCATGCCGGCGGATTATCCGCTCCCCGCTGGCTGCCTGCCTTGCCGCTTCCGACACGCAGCCAGCGCGGCGACTGGAAGCGCACGATCCGCCGGTACAGCAGCAGATAGCTCACGGCGAACAGCCCGATGAACAGGCCGAGCATCCCGGCGTCGTCCCAGAACAGCATCGCCGGCGCAACCGACGCCGAGCAGAGGATCCACAGGTAGGGCGAGGCCATCGAGTTGCGCCGCGTCAGCGCTTCGGCATTGCGGCTGCCGACGGCCCACCGGATGAGGCGTCGGTACACCAGCGTGTGCAGGTGGATGCCGTCGGGCATGCTGGGTGGCGTGCCTCGCAGCCAGTAGCGACGGTAGGCGGAAAACAGCGTCTCGAAGATCGGGTAGATGCACACCAGCAGGCCGAACAGCGGCGAGACCTCGTCGTTGCGCAACAGCAGCAGCAGCACGACCTCGGAGAGGTAGAAGCCCAGGAAGTACGCGCCGCCGTCGCCCAGGAAGATGAGCCCGGCCGGGTAGTTCCAGACGAAGAACCCGAGCACGGCCCCGATGCCCGCGAGCGCGAGCGCCCCCACCAGGGCATCGTCGACGACATTGGCCACGTACGCCACGGCCGCGAGCATGATGACGACGCACATCGTCGCCAGGCCGTTGAGGCCGTCGATGATGTTCACGGCGTGTGCGATGCCTGCCACGCTGAGGATGGCCAGGCAGGCCGCACCGACGCTCATGGCCGCCAGCCAGTCGAGCCCGGGGATGTCGGTGCGGTCCAGGCCCGTGCCCAGCACGAGGTAGGCCGCCAGGGCCGAGATGGCCGTGGCCAGCAGACGGCCGCGCGGCGTGAG
>JAIXTY010000064.1 GCA_027483705.1 Rubrivivax sp. | reverse complement strand
TGGACCCAGACCCCGGGCCGCCTGCAGCCCGAGATGGCGAAGAAGGCCGCCGAGTGGTTCGACGCCGGCATGAACGACTGGGACATCTCGCGCGATGCGCCCTACTTCGGCATCGAGATCCCCGACGCGCCGGGCAAGTACTTCTACGTCTGGCTCGATGCACCGGTGGGCTACCTGGCGTCGCTGAAGGCGCTGCTCGACGCGCAGGGCATCGACTTCGAGGCCTTCATGGCCAAACCGGCGCTGGAGCAGGTGCACTTCATCGGCAAGGACATCGTCACCTTCCACACCCTCTTCTGGCCCGCGATGCTGAAGTTCAGCGGCCGCAAGACGCCCGACTTCGTCTACGTGCACGGCCACCTCACCGTGAGCGGCGAGAAGATGAGCAAGAGCCGCGGCACCGGCATCAGCCCGGTGCGCTACCTCGAGCTGGGCTTCGATGCCGAATGGCTGCGCTACTACATCTGCGCCAAGCTCAACGCGCGGGTGGAAGACCTCGACTTCAACCCCGAGGACTTCGTCGCCCGCGTCAACAGCGACCTGGTCGGCAAGTACGTCAACATCGCCAGCCGTGCGGCCGGCTTCATCGGCAAGCGCTTCGGCGGCCGGCTGAGCGCTGACGTGGGCGTGGAAGGCCGCGTGCTGCTGGACGGCCTGCGCGCCCACGCCGAGACGGTGTTCGCGCTCTACGACAGCCGCGAGTTCGGCAAGGCGCTGCGCGAGGTGATGCTGCTGGCCGACCGCGTGAACGAGTACGTCGACCGCATCAAGCCCTGGGAACTGGCCAAGCAGCCCGGCATGGACGCCGCACTGCACGACGCCTGCACGGTGTGCCTGGAGGCCTTCCGCGTGCTCACGGTCTACCTCAAGCCCGTGCTGCCGGGCCTGGCGGCCAAGGTGGAGGCCTTCCTGCAGGTGCCGCCGCTGCAGTGGGCCGACGCGCAGCGCTCGATGGGTGCTCACACCGTCGGCGCGTGGCAGCACCTGATGCAGCGTGTGGACCCGGCGCGCATCGAAGCGCTGTTCGAGCCGCCGCCGGCTCCCGCCGCCCCCGCGACGCCCCTGCCCGGCGGCGAGGCGCTGGCGCCGGAGATCGGCATCGCCGACTTCACCAAGGTCGACCTGCGCATCGCCCGCATCGTGGCCGCCGAGGCCGTGGAAGGCAGCACCAAGCTGCTTCGCCTGACGCTCGACCTGGGCGAAGGCCGCCATCGCAACGTCTTCTCGGGCATCGCCGCCAACTACCGGCCCGAGCAGCTGGCCGGCAAGCTCACGGTGATGGTGGCCAACCTCGCGCCGCGCAAGATGAAGTTCGGCGTCAGCGAGGGCATGGTGCTGGCCGCCAGCCATGCCGACGAGAAGGCCGAGCCGGGCGTCTACGTGCTCGAGCCGTTCCCGGGCGCGGTGCCCGGTCTGCGCGTGCGCTGAAGGCGGCCGGCGCGGCTCAGTCGAACCCTAGTCGAACGGGTAACGCACGCCGACGGCGCGCCGGGCGTCGTCGAGCCAGCGCGCCAGAGCCAGCGATTCCGCCAGCGGCATGCCGGGGCATTCGCGCAGCCCGGCCCGCACGCAGCGGGCCGCCTCGCGCACCTGGTACTCGAAGCCGTTCAACTCGAACGGGCACACGAGCTCGGCGTCCGGCTGGCCCAGCCGCGACAGCCGCGCGCGCGTCGCGCCCCAGAACGGGTTGTCCACCGTGATGACGCCGCCTTCGCCCAGGATGCGCAGCGCGTTGTCGCCCAGGTGGTCGAGCGCGGTGACGAACTGCCCCACCGCCCCGCCCTCGAACCACAGCGTCGCGTGCACACGCTGGTCCACACCGCTGGGAGCGAGCGTGCCGGTGACCACGCTGCGCGTCACCGCCGGGCAGGTTCCGGGTGCCGCCTCCAGCGCCCAGCGCATCACGGCCAGCGGGTAGATGCCGATGTCGAGCAGCGCGCCGCCGGCGGCGGCCGGGTTCCATTGCCGATCGGCCGGGTCGAAGCGCGTGGGGTAGGCGAAGCTGGCCTGCACGGCGGCCACCGCACCCAGGCCGCCGTCACCGAACCAGCCGCGCATCGCCGCGTACACCGGCAGGAAGCGCGTCCACAGCGCCTCCATCAGGAACACGCCGCGCTCGCGCGCCAGCGCCACCACGCGCTCGGCCTGCGCCGCGGTGGCCACCAGCGGCTTTTCGCACAGCACCGGCTTGCCGGCATGCAGCGCGGCCTCGATGGCCTCGGCATGCTGCGCGTGCGGGGTGGCGATGTAGACGGCGTCGATGGCCGGGTCGGCCAGCAGCGCGGCCAGATCGGTGCCGGCCTTCGGCGCCGGCCGCCCATCCACGGCCCAGCGGCGGGCGAAGGCCTCCGCGCGCGCCGCGTCACGGCCCTGCACGCGGGCCAGGTGCATGCCGGGCGTGCGCTGCACGGCGTCGGCAAACTGATGGGCGATGCGGCCGGGGCCGACGAGGCCCCATGCGAAGTCGGTCATGGCAGGCGATGTAGGGCGCGACGCCAGGCGGTCGCGGCCCCGATCATCGCCGCCGCTCGCTCAGCGGCAGCGTTCCCCCGCCGGCACGGCCGGGCAGCTGGTCATGTTGGCCTGAACGCCCAGGCCGCGCCAGCGGCCGTAGAGGCCGGCCATCTTGTGCTCGCCGGCCGTCACGGCCACGCCCGACTGCACCACGAAGCCGGCGGTGCGCGCACGCGGCCGCAAGCCCGCCTCGGCGACACGGCCCGAGCCCCCGCTGCCGCACAGCGCGCGGTCGGTGCAGACGAAGCCCTCGGTGAAGCCGATGGCGCCGCGCGGGAAGCTCCAGGCCAGCTCCAGCGGCGTCGCCGTGCCCGCGGGGGCCGCCAGGTTGCGCAGCGCCGCCTGCGCCGTGGCGGTGTAGGTCGGCCACGGCAGATCGGCCAGCGCCGTCCACACCGGTGGCACGCCGTCGACATCGACCACCACGCGCGTGGCCGCGCCGTCGAAGGGCGTGCTGCAGGCCGTGTCGGCGTAGAGGTCCACCGTCACCGTGCGGCCGCCGCGCAGGAAGTGGCGGATGGCGGCGTCGCCGGCCTCGCCCTCGGGCAGGAAGAGCCAGGTGTCGTCGCTGGTGCGGGTGTTGCCGCTGGCCGGGTCGGTGCTGGCGAACGGCCCGCCGCTGCCGTTGGTCCACAGCGACAGCCGCTCCGACTCGCCCTCGCCCGGGCCGGGCACGTGGCGCTTGTAGAAGGCCAGCGTCACGCGCGAGCCGGCGGCGTCCTGCTGCGACACCCGGGCACAGGCCAGGCCGGGCAATGCCGGCACCTCGAAGGCGAAGGCGCGGTCGTAGTGCACCACCGCACTGGCACCGTCGATGCGCATGTCGCGCTGGACGCGGGCGCTGGCGGACACGCCCACGGCATGGCGATCGCCCAGGAAGCGCCACTGCCCGCTGCGCCAGGCCACGGCCATGCCGCCGCCGAGTTCGACGACATCGCCTTCGCCATCGCGCAGCACCAGGCTCACGCCACAGACGGCGTTGTTGCCTTCGAAGTCGCAGCGGCCGAGCACCGGGCTCATCAGGCGGGCACCCCACAGCGCCGGGCCGGCCGACTCGCCCGAGCCGGGCTCGCGGCCGCTGAACACCGTGCACAGCACGTGGGCCACGGCCACCGCGCCCTGCATCGCCTCGGGGCCGAAGGACAGCCGCGCGTCGTCGGCCAGCTGCGCCGCCAGGCCCGTGCCGGCCGCTCGGCACGCGGCCTCGCTGGCCAGTGCCGCGTTCATGCGCGTGAACAGGGCCTCCAGCTGCGCCAGCGGCAGCGCGGCCGCCGCGCCGGTGGCGCTGAGGCTGCCCTGTGCCGCCGCGCCGCTTTGCACGTAGACGTTGCCGCTGCCCAGGCGCGGCGTCAGCTGCACGAAGGGCTGGCCGTCGCTGCCCAGATTGACCTGCA
Source organism: Rubrivivax sp. (assembly GCA_027483705.1). GTDB lineage: Bacteria > Pseudomonadota > Gammaproteobacteria > Burkholderiales > Burkholderiaceae_C > Rubrivivax. The sequence goes on along the minus strand of JAIXTY010000064.1, from coordinate 7,265 downwards.
CGGCATCGAGCAGCCGGTCGTAGCCGGTGCGGCTGCCGGCGTCGAGCACGCCGCCGAAGAAGTCCACCCCGCCGCCGCCCAGCGCCGCCAGCGAGCCGGCCAGCGTGGACTGTGCCGCCGCCACGGCCGATGCCGCGGGGGCAGCGGTGCCCATCAGACCCTCGGCCGGCGTGCCGCCGGCCAGCACCAGGGCGGCGGTCGTCAGCGGCGTCACGTTGGCGGTGCCGGCCGCATAGGCCACCGACTGCAGGCAGGTCCACTCGGCCGCGGCCCAGCCGCAGGCCTCCAGGCGCCAGGGGCCGGTGCCGGTGAGCGCGATGGCGCTGAAGCGGCCGGCAGCGTCCAGCGGCACGCCGTCGGCAACGACGCTGCCGGCAGCGTCGATGACGCGCAGCACGCCGTCGACCAGCGGCGCGCCCACGGCCGCCGTGCCCGACAACGTGGCGGGTGCCGGCGCGGGAGCCGGGGCGGGCGCCTCGCCGCCGCCACCGCCGCAGGCGGCGAGCAGGCCGGCCAGCGCCGCCGCGGCGGCCAGGCGGGACGGGAGGATCTTGGATGCAGCGACCGGTGTCGACATGGGCGTCTCCATCGGGGCATCGTCGAAGCGCCCCGTTCGCTGCGGTTTCGGATGCACGCCCGCCCGACTTGAGGCCCCACCCGATCGCGGGGCCGCGGCTGCCGCGACTTGCGGCACGTCAGCCCGGTGCAGGCCACCGGGCGCAGAATCGGCCGCCTGATGCCCCCGCCGCTGCACCCGTTCCGGCCCCGTCTTCTCGACGCGCTGCAGGGCTACGACCGCAGCCGCTTCGCCAAGGACCTGGGCGCCGGCCTCACGGTGGGCATCGTCGCGCTGCCGCTGGCGCTGGCCTTCGGCATCGCCAGCGGCGTGAAGCCCGAGCAGGGCCTGATCACCGCCATCGTCGCCGGCTTCCTGATCAGCGCGCTCGGCGGCAGCCAGGTGCAGATCGGCGGGCCGGCGGGCGCCTTCATCGTCATCGTCTACGGCATCGTCGAGAAGCACGGCATCACCGGCCTGCTCGTCAGCACGGTGGCCGCCGGCGTGCTGATGCTGGCGATGGGGCTGCTGCGCCTGGGCGCGCTGATCCGCTACATCCCGGTGAGCATCGTCATCGGCTTCACCAACGGCATCGCGGTGCTGATCGCGCTGTCGCAGCTGCGCGATGCGCTGGGACTGCCGATCGACAAGATGCCGGGCGAGTTCTTCGCCCAGGTAGGCATGCTGGCCCGGCATGTCGCGCAGACCAACTGGCACGCGCTGGCGCTCACCGCCGGCTGCGTGGCGGTGCTCGTGGCCTGGCCGCGCCTGGCCGCCCGGCTCCGCCTGCTGGCGCGGGTGCCCGGGCCCATCGTCGCGCTGGTGCTGGCCACCACGCTGGTGGCCGCGCTGCAGCTGCCGGTGGAGACCCTCGGCAGCCGCTTCGGCGAGCTGCCGCGCGGGCTGCCGCAGGTGGAGCTGCCGCCGCTGGCCTGGGAGCGGCTGCAGCAGCTGACGATCCCGATCATCACCATCGCCCTGCTGGGCGCCATCGAGTCGCTGCTGTGTGCGCGCGTGGCCGACGGCATGACGTCCTTCAAGCGGCACGACCCCAACCAGGAGCTGATGGCGCAGGGCGTGGCCAACATCGTGACGCCGTTCTTCGCCGGCATCCCGGCCACCGGCACGATTGCGCGCACCGTGACCAACGTGCGCGCCGGCGCCGTCAGCCCCGTGGCCGGCATCGTGCACGCCGGCGTGCTGCTGCTGGTGCTGCTGGTGGCGGCGCCGCTGGCCAGCCACGTGCCGCTGGCGGCGCTGGCCGGCATCCTGCTGTTCGTGGCCTGGAACATGTTCGAGGGCCACCAGTTCCTGCGCCTGCGGCAGTTCGCGGCCACCTACCGCACGCTGATGCTCACCACCTTCGTGCTGACCATCGTGTTCGACCTCACCGTGGCTGTCGAAGTGGGCCTGGTGCTGGCCTGCCTGTTCTTCATCTGGCGCATGGGCCAGCTGTTCAGCGTGGAGCCCCGCGCCGCGTCGCCAGCCACGCCGCTGCCGCCGGGCGTGGCGGTGTTCGAGCTCTACGGCTCGCTGTTCTTCGGCGCCGTCGCCAAGATCGAGGCGCTGCCCGAGCAGCTGCCCGCCGGCACCCGCGCGCTGGTGCTGGACATGCAGCGCCTGGTGTCGATGGACACCTCGGGCCTGGACGCACTGGAGCAGATGTGGCGCACGCTGCAGCGCCAGGAGGTGGCGCTGGTGCTGGCCAACGTGAACGCGCAGCCGCTGTCGCTGATGCGGCGCGGCGGCTTCGAGGCGCTGCTCGGGGCCGAGAACATCGTGCCGCAGGTCGACGACGCGCTGCACGCGCGCGGCGGCTGAGCCGGCTGGTCAATCCCGCCAGGGCGGTGCGTGGCCGACGGCCAGATCCAGCGCGCGCTGCGCGGCCGGCAGCAAGGCGCGGCGGCGCTCGGCCAGCAGGCCCAGCGCAAACCATGCCGACGGTGATGGCGCCGGTGCCGCGCGCAGGCCGAGCTCGGCGGTGTGCAGGTCGTTCAGTTCGCCCAGCCGGTCGAGCGCGGGCCGCAACGCCTTCAGCACCTGGGCCGTGGCCTTGCGGCGCAGCAGCGGCGACAGCGCCTCCAGCAGGTAGCGCAGCCGCTTGGCACGCTTGCGCAGTCCGTGCAGGTGCTCGGGATCGGTGACGGCCAGGCCGCGCGCGCCACGCCGAAGGCGCTTCCAGAGCGGCTTGAGCAGGGCGGCCAGCGCCGTGTCATTAACCGGCTCGCCGGGCTCGGCCGGCGGCAACGCCAGCGCCAGCGTGCGCAGCAGCAGGGCCTGCACCTCGGCACCGCGCCACAGGGCGCCCGGCTCCGGTGCGTCGCCCTCGGCGGCCGGCGTCGGCAGCGGTAGCGGTGGCAGGCCGGCGGCCGCAAGGGCGGCATCGAGCTGCGGCCACAGGTCGGCGGACAGGGCATCGGCATCGCGCGCCGCACCCAGACGCCCGAACGGGCCGGCCCACTCGCGTTCCAGAGCCCGCAGGGCCTCGGCCGACTCGCCGGCCAGCGGCGCGGCCTCGCGCAACATGCTGCGCAGTCGCCGCAGGCCCACGCGCAGCTGGTGCAGGTGCTCGGCGGTGCCGCTGCCCGAGGCCAGCTCGGCGGCGTTGGGCAGCACCTGGGCGAGTGCGCCCTGCAGCATGGTCGCCAGCAGCGCGGCCGCGCCCTGCCCGGGCTGCACGGCGGAGGGCTCGGCGCGCACGGCCGGCACCCGCTCGAGGCCTTCGGCCAGGCGGAAGCCGCGTTCGGACTTCGTGCGCACGTCCCACCACAGGCCGTGGCGCGCCACCCAGCGGCCAGCCAGCGCCACCAGCGCGGCCGGCGGGCCGGCCTTGAGCTCGAACTCGATCTCGTCGACGGCCACCCGCTGCCCGCCGGCTTCGATGTGGCCGCGGTCGTGCGCCAGCTCCACTTGGGCGCCGCCGCTGCGCACCAGGCGCAGCGTGCGGCGGATGTCGGTGCGGTAGAGCACCTGCAGCGCCGTGCCGTCTGCCAGCAGGGCCAGCAGCCGCTCTCCCACCGGCGTGCCGGCGTGGCGGCTGGCATCGAAGGCCGGCATCGCGGGCATGGCCGACGCCGGCACCTCGTGCTCGGGGCGGCCCATCAGCCCGTCACCGCGGCCCTTGAGCGTCTGCACCCATTGCCGCCCCTCGCGGCGCAGCCGAAGCGCCAGGCCCGCGGCTGCCAGGCGGCGGTCGGCCGTGTCGGCGTAGGCTGCCACGAGCCGGATGCGCCGCGCCGAGACCGTGGCCACGGCGCGTGCCACCGCCGCCGACTGCCTGGGCGGGATCTGGAACTTCAGCTCGGTTTCGGTCATGCGGGCTTGCGGGCAGCCTAAAATCAGGGGTTGCCCCGAGGATACTGAAGCACCGCCATGCCGCTGTTCTGGAAGCCCTACAAGTCCGAAGTGACCTCGTTCATCGAGGAACTGAAGGCCAAGAAGCCCACGCTCGAAGCCGAACAGCGCGCCGGCCGCGCCCTGCTGTGGGACCAGCACCCCGACCGCGCCGCGCAGGCCGAGTGGCGCGAAGCCCGCGTGCCGCAGCAGCCCTACGTCTACCAGACGCGCAACGACAGCGCTGCCGGCCGCGACGCCTGATCCGCGAGCGATCCTCGCTTGAGCACCGAAACCGCAGCCCCGATGCCCGAGGCCGAGGGCGACGCCGTGGCGTTGGCGCCGGCCGTGGTCGACCAGGTCGCGGTGGCACGCCTGTACGGCGAGCCGCTGTTCCGCCTGCCGCAGGACCTGTACATCCCGCCAGACGCACTCGAGGTCTTCCTCGAGGCCTTCGAGGGCCCGCTGGACCTGCTGCTGTACCTGATCCGCAAGCAGAACTTCAACATCCTCGACATCCCGCTGGCCAGCGTCACGCGGCAGTACCTCGAGTACGTCGACCAGATCCGCCAGCACAACCTCGAACTCGCCAGCGAATACCTGCTGATGGCGGCCATGCTCATCGAGATCAAGAGCCGCATGCTGCTGCCGCCCAAGAAGAGCGCCGACGGCGGCGAGGCGGAAGACCCGCGCGCCGAGCTCGTGCGGCGGCTGGTGGAGTACGAGCAGATCAAGCTGGCGGCCGCGCGCCTGGACCAGCTGCCGCTGGCCGGCCGCGACTTCCTGCGCGCGCAGGTGCACATCGAGCAGAGCCTGCAGCCGCGCTGGCCCGAGGTCAACGCCGACGACCTGCGTGAGGCTTGGCGCGAGATCCTGGCCCGCGCCCGGCTCACGGCGCACCACACGATCACGCGTGAGCAGCTCTCGGTGCGCGAGCACATGAGCCTGGTGCTGCGCCGCCTTCAGGGCCGGCGCTTCGTGGAGTTCCACGAACTCTTCGACACCACGCGCGGCGTGCCGGTGCTCGTGGTCACCTTCATCGCGATGCTGGAACTCAGCCGCGAGCACTTGCTCGAAGTGACGCAGGCCGAGGCCTTTGCGCCCATCTACGTGCGGCTGGCGTACACGCCGAGCTGAGCACGCACGCCATTCAAGCCCTGAAGAGAAGCAGTCCCATGACCAAGCCCACCCTCGCCCGACCGGCCGCGCTGATGACCGCGCTGATGACCACCCTGCTGCTGTCCACGGCCGCGCAGGCCCAGGTCACCGTCAAGGACCCATGGGTCCGCGGCACGGTGGCGCAGCAGAGCGCCACCGGCCTGTTCGCGCAGATCACCTCGGCCCAGGGCGGCAAGCTCGTGGGCGGCTCGTCCCCGGTGGCCGGCGTCGTCGAGATCCACGAGATGAAGATGGACGGCACGACGATGCAGATGCGGGCCATCCCCGCCCTGGAACTGCCCGCGGGCAAGCCCGTCGAGCTCAAGCCCGGCGGCTACCACGTGATGCTGATGGACCTGAAGCAGCCGCTGAAGGCCGGCGACACGGTGACGGTGTCGCTGGTGGTCGAGGGGGCCGGCGGCAAGCGCGAGACGGTGCCGGTGAAGGCCGTCGTGCGCACCATGCAGGGCATGGCCGCCGGCAAGGGCGACCACGGCCACCACGGCCAATCCGGCCACAAGCACTGAGCCGCGGCCGCGCCGGGCTCAGCGCGGCGCCGGCTTGCCGGCAAACAGCGCCGCGGCGCGCGTCTTCAGCTCCAGCAGCTCGTTGGCGCTGATCGACAGCTGGCCCGAGCCGTTGACATCGACCTTGAACTCGACGTCGCGCCCGTGGCTCGTGAGCGTGCCGCTGGTGAACTCGTAGTCCTTGCGGCGGAACGGCACGCCGTCGGCTTCGGTGTCGTAGTCGTCGTAGGCCAGGCCTTCGATCTCGCCGCTGGCGAGGTTGAGCATCGCGCGGGCGTCGATGACGTCGTCGGTGAGCTCGATGGCGAGCGTGATGGGTACTTTCAGGTCCACGCGGAGGTCCGGTTCGGGTTGGGCAAGCGCGGCATTGTCGCCGCTGCCACGCGCCACGCGCCGGGCCGGCGCGGAGCCGGCCGCGGCGCTGTGAGAACGGCGGCGGCGCAGGCCAACACGCTGCCTGCCGCGCGTTACGCCGGGATGATGACCCCGGAGATGATGGACACGAACCGGGCCGGCCTCGTCTCGCGCGAGGAGTTCCTGGCCGCCGCCAAGATGTTCGACATGGCCGTGGTGCACATGAAGGCCAAGGACGGCCAGCTCACTTCGGTGCAGCTGCGCGAGTTCCGCAGCGCGCCCGCTACGCCGCGCTGAGGGCGCCCGCAGCAGCCTGGCGGCGCCGCGCCAGCAGCATCGCCACGCCGGCGCCCAGCATCAGCAGGCTCGCCGGCTCGGGCACCGGGTTGGCGACGAAGGACACGGTCACGCCGCTCAGCCAAGGCGCCACCGCGCCGCCGAACTCGACGCTGTAGCCCAGCATGGACGAACTGATCGGATAGGCCTCGATGTCGAGGTAGGGATACACGTCCATGTACAGCGTGTAGGCCGTGTTCGCCGCCAGGATGGTGCCAGGCAGCGCGTTGGACAGGTCCTCGATGAAGACACCCTGGGCCGTGCGCGGCGCAAGATAGGTGGCGTAGCTGAAGTCTGCTCCGAAGGCGCCGGTGTACATCTGGCCCCGGTAGAAATTGCGGGCCTCGTAGGTGGCCGTCGAGCCCCCACTGACGACTTCCTTGCCGTTGTAGCTGACGACGATGTCGGTCAGCTGCACCGGCGCGGCACCCGTGGTGACGGTGAAGTAGACCCCGGCCTGGAAGGAAAAGTAGTCGGCCGTGCCGCTCATCTGCGCGGTGACGTCGCCGCGCAGGTTGAAGCGGTAGGCGTTGCCATCGACCGAGTAGGCGCTGCTGGTGTTGGACTGGAAGGTCCCGTCGGTGCCGCCACTGAAGCCGCCCCCCGAACCGACCGAGCCCCCCGAGACGGTGAGCGTCTGCGCCGAGGCGGCGGTGGACACGATCAGGACAGCCAGTGCGGCGAGGATCTTCATGGTCGGCTCCTTGGGGTGGTGCGGACCACGGCGACGGTTGGCGGGCCCTGCCCGCCGAGTGTTCAGCGGCCCAGCAGGGCACCGAAACCCCCGGCGGGGGGAGCCGGGGTGCATTGGCGCCTGGGCACCCCCGGATTCAGTGGGCCTCGTCCCAGTTCTTCCCCACGCCCACCTCGGCCACCAGCGGCACCTTCAGCCGGGCCACGCCGGCCATCAGCGCCGGGATGGCCTCGCGCGCCCAGGCCAGTTCGGCCTCGGGCACCTCGAGCACCAGTTCGTCGTGCACCTGCATCACCATGCGCGTGGC
>JAIXTY010000158.1 GCA_027483705.1 Rubrivivax sp. | reverse complement strand
GGCGGCCGCGGCCAGGCGGCGAATGGTGGTGGCGTGGGTCATGCGGGGTGCTCCAGTGGGGGTGAGGAAGGGAAGGTTCAGGCGTGGCGACGGCGTGCCAGCAGCACGAGACCCAGCGCCGCCAGGCCCAGCGTGCCCGGTAGCGGCACGGCGCCGGCGGTGGTGACGGCGCTGCCGATGTCGCCGTCGTGCACCAGCCAGGCGGCGCGCAGGCTGCCGGTGGTGTTGATGGACTGGGTGCCGTTGCGCATGTCGAACACCACCTGTCCGGCCTGCGGCAGACCGAAGATCAGCCGGTAGCTGCTGGTGCTGCTCCAGTAGATGACTTCGTCGAGGCCGACGAATTCGCCCGTGTTCACGAGGCCCCAGTCGGTGCCGGCGCTGCCCGCGCGCGCGGCGCCCGTTGTGTCGCGCCAGCTGAGGTTGCCCAGCGTGTCATGGAACATCGAGGCCAGCTCGCTGCTGGTGGTGTCGACGTTCTCGCCACAGTCGGTGCTGCCGTTCACGCCGAACTGGCAGCCCGCGCCGCCGATGGTGTGCACGCCGTTGGCGCCGGGCAGGCGCCAGCCGCTGAAGCCGTAACTCAGCGCGGTGCTGCCGTTGAAGGCGGCCAGCGCGCTGGTCACGCTGGCGTAGTCCAGCAAGGACGCCAGGCCCAGGCCCGTGTGGAGCGCGTCGGTGTCGCGCAGCCAGGTGATGCCCAGCGTGGTGTCGAAGTAGGCCTCGGTGGTGGTGGCGTCGGCGTCGAGGTTGCGGGCCAGGAGTGCCGCCTGCGCGGTGGTGGCGGCCAGCAGCGTGGCGGTGGCCAGTGCGAGCCGGGTGAAGCGGGCGGTGCGGGAGGATCGTTGTTGCATGGTGGATTCGGGGCGGGCCGGGGGCCGTGTGGAGGGGTCGGCGGCAGTGTTCCGGGCGGCCCCGCCGGCCGCACTGACCGGCCGGACAGCCCGGGGCCGTCCACCACCGCGACCGCGGGGGCCCGCGCCGCACGCGCCGCCCTGTCGTGCGCACGGCGTCACGAAGCGCCGGGCGGCGGCGGGCACCCTGTCCGACCGGACAGTGCCCGTCGGCGCGCCGCGCCTACGATCGTGCGCACCATGAACCCGCTGCTGCCCACCCTGCCGGCCGCCCGGCTGCTGCTCGTCGAGGACCACCCGCTGTACCGCGACGGCCTGCTCGGCCTGCTGCAACGCCGTGCGCCGCAGCTGCAGTGCCGCACCGCCGAGACCGGCGCCGACGCGCTGCGGCAGCTGCGCGCGAGTGCCGACGTCGACCTCGTGCTCGCCGACCTGCGGCTGCCCGGCGCGCTCGACGGCCTGGCGCTGCTGGCGAAGGTGGGCGAGGAGTTCCCGACCGTGGCCCGCGTGCTCGTCTCGGGCAGCGACGACCCCCACCTGCCGGCGCAGGCACGCCGCGCCGGCCTGATGGGCTACCTGCCCAAGGCGCTGGATCCCGCGCTGTGGGAGCTGGCGCTGGCGCGCATCCTGAGCGGCGAGCCCTGGTTCCCGCGCGAGGGCTCGGCGGCACCCGAACCCGGCCCCACCGGGCGGCAGGCGGTCATCCTGGCCCGGCTGGCCGAGGGCCGCACCAACAAGGCCATCGCCGGCGAGCTGGGCATCACCGAGCGCACGGTGAAGTACCACCTGGCCGAGATCTACGGCCGCCTGGGCGCTGCCAACCGCGCCGAGGCGGTGGCGCGCGCCAGCACACGCGGCTGGATCCGGCTGCCGCAGTCGGCCTGACGCGGCGGCATCCGTCGCCGCGACGTGTCCGCTGAACGACGGAGTGCGTCACTCGGCTGACGGCGTGCCCTTGCCAGAATCGGGTGATCCGTGGCTGCACCCGCAGCCCGCACCCGAGGCCCACTGATGAAGCATTCGTTCCCGCTCCTGGCCGCCGCGGCGTTGGCGCTGGCCCAGGCGCCCGCCCGCGCCGCCGACTTCAACCTGATCCGCCTGCTCAACCAGGCCGAGTTCCGCGCCTTCAGCGAGGACGTCGGCGCCGCCGCGTCCTACAAGGGCGTGATCCCCGCCGAGAGCCTGGGCCTGATCGGCTTCGACCTCGGCGCCACGGCCGGCGTGACCGAGGTCTCCAACCGCGACGTGCTGCGCAAGGCCGCCGGCGGCGCGAGCATCCCGAAGGCTGTGCCGGTGACCAGCCTGCGCGTGCACAAGGGGCTGCCCTTCGATGTCGACATCGGTGCCACGCTGATGCAGCTGCCCGGCACGAATGTGCGCGCCGTGGGCGGCGAACTGCGCTGGGCCTTCGTGGCCGGCAGCACACTGATGCCGGCGCTGGCCGTGCGGGTGTCGGGCACGCGCCTGTCGGGCGTGGACGGGCTGGACATGGACACCGTCGGCGCCGACCTGTCCATCAGCAAGGGCTTCGCGATGCTCACACCCTACGCCGGCATCGGCAGCGTGCAGGTGAAGTCGGCGGCTCCGGGCAGCAGCCTGCGTGACGAGCGGTTCACGCTGCCCAGGCGCTTCGTGGGCCTCAACATCGCGCTGGTGCCGCTGGCGCTGGTGCTGGAAGGCGAGCGCACGGGCAAGGCCACGAGCTACAACGTGAAGGCGGCGATTCGCTTCTGATGGCGAGCGCTGGGCAGTTGCGGTTTCGCGGTCCGATTGCGGTGATTGGCTGACGTTCGTTCCTTTCCGTCGGTGTGTCGCGCGTCGCGGCAGGCGGTGCGCGGTGCGGGCGCACGGTGTGGCGGTCGGTGCTGCGCACCGACTGCCCTGCGCTGCTCACCTTGAGGGCGCACGGCAAAACTCGCTACGCGGCCTTCGGCCGCTGCGCTCGGACAGTTGCCGTGAGTCAGTCCACGAAGCGCGCTGCGCGCGCCGCCCTCAAGGCTGCGCTGCTCGGCGCCCCACAGTGCGCCCGCACCGCGC
>JAIXTY010000183.1 GCA_027483705.1 Rubrivivax sp. | reverse complement strand
GCGTCGGTCTCCAGCACCAGTGCCGAGAGCGGCAGCGTCGCCGCCAGCTCGCGGATCTGCCGCGCCGGCTCGAAGGTGAGCGTGCCGCCGAAGCCGAGCCGGAAGCCCTTCTCGACGAAGCGTTCGGCCTGCTGCCGGCTGCCGTTGAAGGCGTGCGCGATACCGCCGGCGGCACCGATGCGGTTGAGGCCGGCCAGCAGCGCATCGGCCGAGCGACGCACGTGCAGGATCACCGGCAGGCCGGCATCGCGCGCCAGCCGCAGCTGCGCCAGGTAGAAGTGCTGCTGGCGAGCGCGGTCCAGGCCGGGCACGAAGTGGTCGAGGCCGATCTCGCCCACGGCCACGAGCCGCGGGTCGTCGCGGTGGCGGCGCAGCGCCTCGGCCAGGCGCTGCAGGTCGCCGTCGGCGGCGTGCTCGATCCACAGCGGGTGCAGGCCCAGCGCATAGGCCAGGCCGTGCTCGTGCGCCAATGCCACGACGGTGTCGAAGTGGTCGGCGGCCACCGCCGGCAGCACCTGCATCGCCACGCCCGCCGCACGGGCGCGGCGCACCACGTCGGCGCGGTCGGCGTCGAACTCCGGGGCGTCGAGGTGGCAGTGCGTGTCGATCCACATGGCGGCCACGATGATGCCGCGGTGGCGCCGGCTCCGGGGTCAGAGGCTCGGCAAGCGCCCGCGATGGCTGCGCCGGCCCGGCTTCCGTGATAGGGTGGCGCGACTCCCCTGACCGGACGAGGACGCCGCAGGCCATGAAGAAGGCACCGCTGTACAGCCGATCGCCGCGACGCGCGGTGGTGGCGCCGGCTGCGCCGGCGGTCGAGCCAGCCGCTGCGGCACCCGAAGCCGGCCCGGCGCCGGTGACGGCTGCGCCCGGGCCCACTCGGCGCGCGCTGCCCCCGGCGGCCTGGGCGCTGATCGGCGCGCTGCTCGCCGCGCTGGCCATGCTGGCCGTGCAGCGGCTGGCGCCCGGCCACCGCCCGGTGACGCAGGACGACATCAACCTCGCCGTGCGCGAGAGCCTCGAGAAGGAACCCCTGCCCTCGCAGGCGGCCAAGGCCTACCAGGCCATCCTGCCCTCGGTGGTGCGCGTCACGGGCCTGATGGACGAATCCGACGACGGCGAGGACAACCCCGAGAAGCGCGCCATGGAGCGCAGCCTGGGCACCGGCGTCGTCATCATCGACAACGGCACCATCCTCACCAACCTGCACGTGGTGTGGGGCGCCAAGAAGATCCGCGTGCGCTTTGCCAACGGGCACGAGAGCGAGGCCGTGATGGTGGGCGCGCAGCCCGAGAACGACCTGGCCGTGCTGAAGGCGCTGAGCCTGCCTGACGACCTCGAGGCCGCCACCATGCGCTCCACCGCCGACCTGCAGCCCGGCGACCATGTCATCGCCGTGGGCCACCCCTTCGGCATCGGGCCGAGCGTGAGCTACGGCGTCGTCTCGGGCCTGAAGCGCGAGTTCCGCAGCGCCGAGGGCGAGAAGACGCTGAACAACCTGATCCAGTTCGACGCCGCCGCCAACCCCGGCAACAGCGGCGGGCCGCTGGTCACCATGGACGGCCAGGTCGTGGGCATCGTCACCGCCATCCTCAACCCCAGCGAGCAGCGCACCTTCATCGGCATCGGCTTTGCGGTGCCGATCGAGAACGCGGCCCAGGCTGCGGGCATGCCGCCTTTCTGAACCCCCTACCGAGACCTTCCATGCAGGAACAAGCCCAGGCCACCGCCGCGCTGATGGAGCGCATCCTCTACGAAGTGAAGCGCGTCGTCGTCGGCCAGGACCGCTTTCTCGAGCGCGTGATGGTGGCGCTGCTGGCCCAGGGCCACCTGCTGGTGGAAGGGGTGCCGGGGCTGGCCAAGACGCTCACCGTCAAGACGCTGGCGCGCACCGTGCGCGGCAGCTTCAAGCGCATCCAGTTCACGCCCGATCTGGTGCCGGCCGATCTGGTGGGCACGCGCATCTTCAACCAGAAGACCAGCGAGTTCGGCACCAGCCTCGGGCCGGTGTTCGCCAACCTGCTGCTGGCCGACGAGATCAACCGCGCGCCGGCCAAGGTGCAGAGCGCGCTGCTCGAGGTGATGCAGGAGCGCCAGGTCACGATCGCCGGCGAAACCCACAAGGTCCCCGACCCCTTCGTGGTGATGGCGACGCAGAACCCCATCGAGACCGAAGGCACCTACCCGCTGCCCGAGGCGCAGGTCGACCGCTTCATGATGAAGGTGCTGGTCGACTACCCCACCGAGGCGGAGGAGTTCGTCATCGCCGAGCGCGTGACAGGCCAGCCGGTGGACCTGAGCGCCGTCACCGACACGCACGCGCTGGCGGCGCTGCAGCGCGAGTGCCGCGCCGTCTACTGCGACCCGTCGCTGATGCAGTACGCCGTCAAGCTGATCGGCGCCACGCGCAACCCGGCCCGGTACGACCTGGCCGACGCCGCCAAGCTCATCACCTACGGCGCCAGCCCGCGCGCCACCATCGGCCTGGTCGAGGGCGGCAAGGCGCTGGCCATGATGCGCGGCCGCCGCTACGTGCTGGCGGAAGACATCACCGATCTCGTGCACGACGTGCTGCGCCACCGCGTGGTGCTCAGCTACGAGGCGCTGGCCGAGGGCGTGACGGCCGATGCGCTGATCGAGCGCATCCTCAAGAAGGTGCCGGCGCCCGACAAGCCG
>JAIXTY010000222.1 GCA_027483705.1 Rubrivivax sp. | reverse complement strand
TGGTCGCCGCGCCAGTAGGCGCCGGCCACCTTCATGAGCTTGAAGTGCTTCAGGCGCCCCGTGCTGGGCACGTGGGGGCCGCGGCAGAGGTCTTCGAAGCCGCCCTCGCGGTACAGGCTCACGTCTTCGCCGGCGGGGATGCTGCCGATGATCTCGGCCTTGTAGACCTCGCCCTGGGCCTGGAAGTGCGCGATGGCCTCGTCGCGCGGCAGCACGCGGCGCACCACGGGCTCGTTCTTCGCGGCGAGCTCGCCCATGCGCTTTTCGATCGCGGCCAGGTCTTCCGGCGTGAACGGGCGCTTGTAGGCGAAGTCGTAATAGAAGCCGTTCTCGATGACCGGGCCGATCGTCACCTGGGCCTCGGGGAACAGCTCCTTCACCGCGTAGGCCAGCAGGTGCGCCGTGCTGTGGCGGATGATCTCCAGGCCGTCGGCGTCCTTGTCCGTGACGATGGCGAGCTGCGCGTCGGCCTCGATGCGGTGGCTCAGGTCGACGACGCGGCCGTCCACCTTGCCGGCCAGAGCGGCCTTGGCCAGGCCCGGGCCGATGCTGGCGGCCACGTCACCCACCGTGAGGGGGCCGGGGTACTCGCGGCGGGCGCCGTCGGGGAGCGTGATCTGGATCATGGGTTGTCCTTGAAGGGCCAAGAAAAAAGCGCGGGGGTGCCGCGCTTCGTTCGATGGGGTCGGGGAGATTCGGACGTGCGCGGATGTGCCGGCTAGCAGCCGGTGGCGGTGAAGCTCGTAGTCCGCGGTGTCATAACCGTCGCGCCTTTCCTTGCCCTTGCTGGATGGAACGAAGAGTCGCGATTCTAGCCGCGCGCTGCCGTCACGGCAGCGGCTCGATCGCCACGCCCTGCCCCGGCCGGCCGCCGCGCGCGACCCATTCCGCGAACTCGTCGGCCAGGCGCTGCGACTCGGCGTAGGCGCCGCGCCACACGGCCTGCCGGCCGGCCTCGTCGTCGCCCCAGGTCTTGAAGTCACGGCGGTCGGGCAGCTTGCCGCCGGGCAGCGCGGCCACCCACTCGTCGCGCGGCGCCACCAGCAGCACGCGCGACAGCGCCTCGGTGGCCGCATGGCGGCGCTTCCAGGGCTTGTCGAGCCACCCCGGCACCACGTGCGGGCCGAAGTGCGGGTACAGCACGAGGCCGTCGCCGAAGCCGCGGTAATCCAGGTGCAGGTGGTAGTCGGTGATGCCGCCGTCCCAGTAGGTGCCGGGCGGGCCGCCGGGCACATCGCGCACGGCTTCCAGCACGAAGGGGATGGTGCAGCTGGCCAGCACGGCCGGCGTGAGGTTGTTCGCCGTCAGCGGCACCTGGCGCGTGGGGTAGTCCGTCAGGGCCAGCGGCAGCGGCTCGCGCGGGTCGGCGAACACGATGCGCTCCAGCCAGCCGCCGAGCGCGCGGCGGTGCAGCGCATTGGCCGCAAAGGCACTCGCCCAGCCCAGTGGCTGTCGCACCCGCCCGGCGTGGTGCAGCAGCCCGCGCCCGCGGCTCGTGAACACATGCAGGCGATAGCGCGGGTGCGACAGCAGTTCAGCGGCACGCGCGCCGAGGCGCTCGTCGAGCTTGCGGCTGAAATGCTCGCTGACGACCGCCGCCGTGGGCATGCGGCCCGGCGCGTGCGGGTAGCTCTGGGTGATGTAGTCCTCGGCCAGCTCGGCCAGCGCGGCGTCGGCTCCGCCACCGCTGCGCGCGCAGGCCGCGGCCATGCGCCAGGCGCCGATGCTGGCGCCCAGCAGGTGCACGGTCTGCGCCGACTGCGGCAGCCAGTGGCCGAAGACGAAGCGGTCCAGCGGCAGCAGCACGATGCCCTTGGCACCACCGGCCGCCGCCGGCACCGCGCGCACGTCGGCCGCCGCCAGGCCCCGTTCCTGCAGATGCGCGCGGGCCAGCGGGCCGGCCAGGATGCGCAGGGCACGCGGTCGTGTCATCAGAACCTCGTCACGAAGCTGGCCGTCCACTGCGCCACCCCGTCGCGGCGGGTGCTGGCGCTGGCGTCGAAGCCGTCGATGTCGCTGATGGCGCTGCGGCTGGCCTGCGCCGGGGCGAAGGCGTTGACGACCGCCAGGCGCCACTGCCCGACGCCGGCCTGGCGCCACGACACGAAGGCGTCCACCCGCGTCTGCGCGCCGCGCCACAGGCGCTGCCGGTCGCTCTGCTGCGTCGAGAAGCCCGGCGTGTGCATCAGAGTCGCACCGGCGCCCTGGCCGCCGGCCCATTGGCGCTCGGCGCCGAGCGTCAGCCGCCAGGGCGGCTGGCCTTCGAGCCGGGCATCAGGGTCGTCGATCTGCTCCACGCGCGAACGGTACAGCGACAGCGCACTGCGCCACGTGACGCCCGCCCGGGCCCGGCCCGCGCCGGCATCGGGCACGCGGTGGCGCCACTCCAGCTCCAGCCCGCTGCTGTGGGCGCGGCCCAGGTTCACCGGCCGGCTCACCCAGCGGGGCACCGGCGCCTCGGACACCGATTCCAGCGCGATGCGGCGCCGGATCAGCTGGCGCACCTCGCGGTGGAAGAAGCCGGCGCTGAGCACGCCACCGTCGGGCGCGCTGCGCTCCCAGGCGAGTTCGAGGCCGCGCGTGCGCTCGGGCGCCAGGGCCGGGTTGCCGGCGGTGTCGGGCGCGATGGGCGAGTTGGTCTCTTCGCGCGGGTAGGTGCCGTCCAGGCTGTAGCGCGGCAGCAGCAGGCCGATGTCCGGTGCGCGCTGGCTGGTCGAGACGCTGGCCCGCAGCACATCGCGCCCGGCCTTGTCGAACGCGTGGCGGACGTGCACCACCGGCAGCAGCGCGGCGTAGCGGTGGCGCTCGACACCGGGCGGCCCCGAGGTCTCGAAGCCCCAGTGCTCGGCGCGCAGCGCGGCCGACAGCGCCCAGCGCTCCGACGGTGCCCACTCGTGCTGCACGAAGACCACGCCGCGCTGCGTGCGCCCCGCGAAGGGCACGCCCAGGCTGCCGGTGCGCTGCAACACGCCGTCCTCGACCAGATCGCGCTGCTCGTCGTGGTCGCGGCGCTCGAGGTCCCAGCCGCCGCTCCAGGTGCGCGCCTCGCTCGCCGGCAGGCGCCAGCGGCCCCCTTGCGACAGTTGCAGGCCGTCCTGCCAGTGCGCGCTCTCGCGCCGGGTGATCGCGGCGCCGGCGGCGTCGAAGCCGCTGGACCGGCCCTCGCCGCGGGACTGCGTCTGCTGCGCCGCCGCCTTCAGCTCCAGCCGCGCGCCGCTGTCGGCCTTGTGCACCCATTGCCACTGGTGGCGCTGCAGGGCCCATTCGCCGCGCGCGCGGTAGGCCGACAGCCGCGTGTCGGGCGGCGGCCCCAACAGCACCTCGGTCTGGCGCTCGCCGGCGTTGCGCGAGCGATGGGCTTGCACGAGCCCCTGCCACTGCAGCGTGTCGCGCTCGCCCAGCGTCCAGTCCAGCCGCGGTGCGAACTGCAGCCCGCTGCCGAGCCAGCGGTCCTGCTGCGCCACACGGCGCTGCGTGGTGAGGCCGGCCGCGTCGCGCGATGCGCGCTCGGTGCTCAGCGCCTGCCCGTTGGCCCAGGTGTAGAGCGTCAGCGGCAGGTGCCAGCCGAGCGCGCCGACGCGGTCGCCGTGCGAGACGCTGGTGCTGCCCTGCGGCGCCACGGCGCGGTAGGCCAGCGCCTGGCGCAGTTCGGTCTGCTTCAGCCGCGGCGCCCGGCGCAGGATGATGTTGATGGTGCCGGCCACGCCGCCGAACTCCGCCGTCGGGCCCTTGATGACCTCGATGCGCTCGATGTCGGCCGGGGCCAGCAGGTCCATCGTGAAGCCGGGTGGCGCCGGCTCGCCATTGATCAGGATCTGCGTGTAGCCGCCACCCAGGCCGCGCAGGCGCGGCAGGTCGCCGTCGATGTCGACGCCGGGTACACGCGCGAGCACGTCGAGCACGCTGATGTCGCCGTGGGCGTCGAGCTCGTCGCGGCCGATCACGGTGAGGCCGACGACGCTCTGGCGGCGCTCGGCGGCCTCGTCGTCACGCCGGCCCTGCACCGTGACCTGGGTCGACGGTGCGGAGGCCGCGGGCGCAGCGGGTGCAGCGGCCGGCGCCTGCGCCACGGCGGGCGGCACCGCCAGCGCGGCCCACGCGGCCAGCGCCAGCGCCGCCACCCAGCGCATCAGCGCCGGCCCTGCAGCTTGGCGAAGGCCGCGGCCATCGCGCTGCCCGCCGCGGGCTCGTTCGCGCGGCGCGGCTGCTCGCCGCGGGCCGCCGGCCGGAAGCGGTTGTCGCCGCCGCTGGCGGCCTTGGCGGCGCCGGTGGGTGTATCGAGCTTCATCGTCAGCGCGATGCGCTTGCGTGCCAGGTCCACCTCGACCACGCGTACCTTCACCACCTGGCCCGTGCGCACCACCTCGCGCGCATCGGCCACGAACTTGTTGGCCAGCTGGCTCACGTGCACCAGGCCGTCCTGGTGCACGCCCAGGTCGACGAAGGCGCCGAACTGCGCGACGTTGCTGACGGTGCCTTCGAGCAGCATGCCCGGCTGCAGGTCCTTGATGTCCGAGACGCCGTCGTTGAATCGCGCGACGACGAAATCGGGGCGCGGGTCGCGGCCGGGCTTCTCCAGCTCGGCCAGGATGTCCTTCACCGTGATCGCGCCGAAGCGCTCGTCGGCAAAGGCCTCGGGCCGCAGCGTCTTCAGCACGTCGGCCTTGCCCATCAGCTCCTGCACCGGGCGCTTGACGTGGCCGAGCATCTTCTCGACGACCGGGTAGGTCTCGGGGTGCACGCCAGTCATGTCGAGCGGGTTGTCGCCGTCGCGGATGCGCAGAAAGCCGGCGGCCTGCTCGAAGGTCTTGGGGCCTAGGCCCGTCACCTCCAGCAGTTGCCGGCGGTTGGCGAAGGCGCCGTGCGCGTCGCGCCAGCGCACGATGCTCGCGGCCACGGCCGGGCTCAGGCCCGAGACACGGGCCAGGAGCGGCGCGCTCGCGGTGTTGAGGTCCACGCCGACCTTGTTGACGCAGTCCTCGACCACCGCTTCGAGCGTGCGCGCCAGGCCGGCCTGGTTGACGTCGTGCTGGTACTGGCCGACGCCGATGCTCTTGGGATCGATCTTCACGAGTTCGGCCAGAGGGTCCTGCAGCCGCCGCGCGATGCTGACCGCGCCGCGCAGGCTCACGTCCAGATCGGGCAGCTCCTTGCTCGCGAACTCGCTGGCGCTGTAGACCGACGCCCCGGCTTCGCTGACGACCACTTTCAGCAGCTTCACGTCGGGCGCCAGCTTGGCGATGCGCGCGATGAGGTCGGCAGCCAGCTTGTCGGTCTCGCGGCTGGCCGTGCCGTTGCCGATGGCAATCAGGTTCACGCCATGCGTGGCCACGAGCCGGCCCAGGCTGTGCAGGCTGCCTTCCCAGTCGCAGCGCGGCTCGTGCGGGTAGACGGTGTCGGTGGCCAGCACCTTGCCGGTGTCGCTGACGACCGCCACCTTCACGCCGGTGCGGATGCCCGGGTCCAGGCCCATCACCACCTTCTTGCCGGCGGGTGCGGCCAGCAGCAGGTCGCGCAGGTTGTCGGCGAACACCTTGATGGCCACGGCCTCGGCCTCTTCGCGCAGGCGGCCGAAGAGATCGCGCTCGAGGCTCAGGCTGAGCTTCACCTTCCAGGTCCAGGCCACGCACTTGCGGATCAGGTCGTCGGCCTTGCGCTGCTGGTGGCTCCAGCCCAGGTGGCGGGCGATGCGGCCTTCCGCGAGGCCCGGCTTGCCGGGCACGACCTCTTCGTCGAGCACCAGCTTCGCATCCAGCCACTCCAGCGTGCGGCCGCGGAACACGGCCAGTGCTCGGTGGCTGGGCACCGTGCGGATGGCTTCGGCGTAGTCGAAGTAGTCGCGGAACTTGGCGGCGTCGGCGTGGTTGCCGTCCTTGCCATCGACCAGCTTGCTCTGGAACAGGCCCTCGCTCCACAGCCAGTCGCGCAGGCTGCCGATCAGCGCGGCGTCTTCGGCCCAGCGTTCGGAGAGGATGTCGCGCACGCCGTCGAGCACCGCGGCGGCATCCGCAAAGCCGCCCTCGGCATTGATGAAGGCCGTCGCCTCGGCCAGCGGCTCCAGCGTCGGGTTGGCGAAGAGCTTGTCGGCCAGTGGCTCCAGGCCGGCCTCCCGGGCGATCATCCCCTTGGTGCGGCGCTTGGGCTTGTACGGCAGGTACAGGTCTTCCAGCTCCTGCTTGGTGGGCGCGGCCTCGATGGCGGCCTTCAATTCGGGCGTCAGCTTGCCTTGTTCGTCGATGCTCTTCAGCACCGCGGCGCGGCGCTCGGCCAGCTCGCGCAGGTACACAAGGCGCACCTCCAGCTCGCGCAGCTGGATGTCGTCGAGGCCGTCGGTCGCCTCCTTGCGGTAACGGGCGATGAAGGGGACGGTGGCGCCACCGTCGAGCAGCTCGATGGCGGTGGTGACTTGGGCGGGCCGAACCTTCAGTTCGGCCGCGATCTGCAGGGCAATCTGCTGGCTGGTCGGGTCCAAGGAAACGGGGGGTCTGAAACGCGAAGCCGCGCAGTGTACGGGCGGCCGTTCAGGCCCCCGGGCGGGCCAGCCAGGCCGCGGCGCCCTCGCCCGCCGCGCGCCCGGTGGCAAAGCAGGCGGTGAGCAGGTAGCCGCCGGTGGGGGCCTCCCAGTCGAGCATCTCGCCGGCGCAGAACACGCCGGGCCGCGCGAGCAGCATGAGGCCCTCGTCCAGCGCCTCGAAGGCCACGCCGCCGCCGCTGCTGATGGCCTCGTCGATGGGCCGCGGCGCCGTCACCGTGACGGGCAGCGCCTTCACCAGCTGCGCCAGGCGCGCCAGGTCGTGCCTGGCCGAAGGCTCGTGGCGCATCACGCCTTCCCACAGCAGCGCGGCCTTGGCCGGGCCCAGGTTCAGGCGCGACTGCAGGTGCGAGCCCAGCGAGCGGCTGCCGCGCGGGTGCGCCACCTCGCGCGCCACCCAGGCGGCGTCGCGGTCGGGCAAGAGGTCGAGCGTGAAGGTGGCGTGGCCGCTGCGTGCGATGGCGTCGCGCAGCCGTGCCGAGGCGGCATAGACGAGGCTGCCTTCCACGCCACCGGCCGTGAGCACCATCTCGCCGAGTTGCTCGAAGCCCTCGAACGACAGCCGCACGCCCTTCAAGGGCGCACCGGCGTGTTCGCGTTGAAGTTTTTCGCTCCAGGCCACGTCGAAGCCGCAGTTGCTGGGCACCAGCGGCTGCAGCGCCACGCCCGCGGCCTGCAACCAGGGCCACCAGGCGCCGTCGGAGCCCAGGCGCTGCCAGCTGGCGCCGCCCAGCGCCAGCACCGTGGCCCGCGGCCCCACGCGCTGCTCGCCCGCGGGCGTGGCCAGGCGCAGCGCACCGTCGTCGGCCCAGCCCAGCCAGCGGTGGCGCATGTGGAACTGCACGCCCTGCCCGCGCAGCCGGTGCAGCCAGGCGCGCAGCAGCGGCGCGGCCTTCAGGTCCTTCGGGAACACGCGGCCGCTGCTGCCGACGAAGGTGTCCACGCCGAGCGCCGCGGCCCAGTCGCGCAGGGCCTGGGCCGGGAAGGCGTCGAGCGCCGCCTCCAGTGCCGGCGTACACCGGCCGTCGTGCGGGCCGTAGCGCGTGACGAAGCGCTCCCAGGGCTCGCCGTGCGTGAGGTTCAGCCCGCCCTTGCCGGCGAGCAGGAACTTGCGCCCGGCCGACGGCATGCCGTCGAACACGTGCACGGCATGGCCGCGGCCGGCCAGCGCCTCGGCGGCCATGAGGCCCGCTGGGCCGGCGCCGATCACGGCCACGGCCGCGGCGATTTCGGGGTGGGCGACATCCTGCATCGGGGCGCGACTGTACGGCGCCGATGCCGCCCGGCCCGCCGCGACAATCACTGACGATGGATTCGACGCTGGTGGTGGTGCTTTGCGGGGCCGTGGTCGCCGGCTTCGTGCAGGGGCTCTCGGGCTTTGCGTTTGGCCTGGTGGCCACCTCGATCTGGGTCTGGTGGCTGCCGCCGCAGCTGGTGGCGCCGCTGTCGGTGTTTGGCGCCCTGGTGGGGCAGCTGATCGCCGTGTTCACCGTGCGGCGCGGTCTGCATGCGGCCAGGCTGGCGCCCTTGCTGGTGGGCGGCCTGGCCGGCATCCCGCTGGGTCGGTGGCTGCTGCCGCAGCTGGACGCCCCCAGCTTCCAGCTGGCCGTGGGCCTGCTGCTGGCTCTGTGGTGCCCGGTGATGCTGTTCTCGGGCCACATCCCGCAGGTGCGGCGCGGCGGGCGGCTGGCCGACGCCGCGGCGGGGCTGGCCGGCGGGCTCACGGGGGCGGTGGCGGGCTTCGCCGGGCCCATCCCCACGCTGTGGGCCACGCTGCGGGGCTGGGACCGCGACACGCTGCGCACCGTGGTGCAGAACTTCAATCTCGCGATGCTGGTGGTGACGCTGGCAGCCTACGCCGCGCGCGGCCTGGTGACGCCGGTGATGGTGTCGCTGCTGCCCTGGGTGGCCGCGGCGGTGCTGGTGCCCGTGCTGCTGGGCGCGCGGCTGTATGCCGGGCTCAGCACTGAGGCCTTCAAGCGGCTGGTGCTGGCGCTGCTGGCGCTCACGGGTGCAGCGCTGCTGCTGCGGGCGATCCCGGCGCTGCTGGCCCGTGCCGGCTGAAACCTTCGGCGCCGGGCCAGCGACTGTGCAGGGAGACCTCGGCCCACCGGAGTGCCCATGCCCCCTCGACTCGCCCGCTGGCTCGCCCCGACCCTGCTGCTCGCCACCCTGCCCATGGCCGCAGCACAGACCGCGCCCGCCTGCCGGGCCCAGAGCGGCCCGGTGCCGCCGGTGGTGGTGGAGCTCTACACCAGCGAAGGCTGCAGCTCCTGCCCGCCGGCCGACCGCTGGCTCTCGACGCTGCGCGGGCGTGCCGACGTGCTGGCGCTGGCCTTCCACGTCACCTACTGGGACCGCCTCGGCTGGCCCGACCGCTTCGGTGCCGCCGAGCACACCTTGCGCCAGCAGCTGCTGGCGCAGCGTGCCGGCTCGCGACAGACGTACACGCCGCAGGTCGTCGTCCAGGGACAGGACTGGCGGCGCTGGCCGGCGCTGCCCGAGCCCCGTGCGCTGCCGGGCACGCCGGCGCTGACGCTCGAGCGCCAGGGCGATCGCGTCGTCGCCACCGTCTCGGCCGCCCCGTCGGCGCCACCCCGCCTGGCCGGCTACTGGGCCGTGCTCGAAGACCGCCACAGCAGCCGCGTGACGGCCGGCGAAAACGCCGGCGAGACGCTGCAGCACGACCACGTCGTGCGGCTGTACCGCCCGGTGCCCGACTGGGCCGCGACCGCCGGCGCGGCATCGTCGATCGCGGTGGCTGGCGGCGATGCCGCACACGCGCGGCGCGTGGCCTTCGTGGTCTCCGACGCCGCCAGCGGGCGGCCGCTGCAGGCCCTGGCGCTGGGCTGCTGACGCGCGCTCAGGCGCCGCGCAGCTGGCGCTTGAGCTCGGCGCCGATCTCCGGCCGGGCCGCGAAGGGGTCGGTGGGGTTGCGCGGCGTGACGATGTCCTCGAGCCGCACCTGCACGCCGCCCAGCGCGTGCGGGTGGCTGTAGATGTAGAAGCGGTTCCCGTCGCAGGCCTCGAACACCCACTGCGCCACCTGCGCCGCCGTGACCTTGCCGCTGCCCACGGCCTTGTCGCTCATGGCCTGGGCGATGAGCTGGCTCTTCGTGGGCCGCGCCAGGGGCATGTCGGCCGGGCGGTTGCGGTGGCTCTGGCTGATGCCGGTGGGCACGAAGTACGGGCACAGCACATGGGCGTGCACCTGGTCGGTGACGAGCGAGAGGTCCTGGTACAGCGTCTCGCTCATCGACACCACGGCGTGCTTGCTGACGTTGTAGACGCCCATGTTGGGCGCGTTCAGCAGCCCGGCCATGCTGGCGGTGTTGACGATGTGGCCCTGCCAAGAGGCGTCCTTCGCGGCGGCCTCCAGCATGGCCGGCGTGAACACGCGCACGCCGTGGGCCACGCCCATCAGGTTGACGCCGATCACCCATGCCCAGTCGGCCGCGGTGTGTTCCCAGATCAGGCCGCCGGCGCCGACGCCGGCGTTGTTGAACACGAAGTTCGGCACGCCGAAGCGCGCGAAGGTGGCGGCGGCCAGCGCCTCCACCTCGGCGGCCTTGGACACGTCCAGCCGGAACGGCAGCACCTCGGCGCCGAGGCCTTCGATCTCGGCCTGGGCTCGCGCCAGCGCGTCGGCCTGCACGTCGGCCATCACGATCTTCATGCCGCGGCGTGCGGCGACGCGGCTGGCCTCCAGGCCGAAGCCCGAGGCGGCGCCGGTGATGACGGCGATGCCGCCGGCTTGCAGGGTCATGGGGTCTCCTTCGGTGCGGGTTTCAGCATCTCGCAGTGGGGGATGTTGTCTTCGAGGTAGTCGGAGCCGACGCGGCCGAAGCCGAAGCCGCCGTAGAAGCGCTCCAGGTGCGCCTGTGCGCTGATGCGGATGCCGCGGCCGGGCCAGGCCGCGACGCAGCGCGCCACGCCCTCGGCCACCAGCCGCCGGCCGAGCCCGGTGCCGCGGGCCTCGGGGCTGGTGATCACGCGGCCGATCGAGGCCTCGGCGTACTTCACGCCCGGGTCGACCACGCGCAGGTAGGCCTGCAGCACGCCGGCCGCGTCACGCCCCAGCAGGTGCCACGCGGCGCGGTCGACACCGTCCGGGTCGAGGTAGGGCCCCTGCTCCAGCACGAACACGCGGCAGCGCAGCGCCAGTGCGTCGTAGAGGTTGTCGACGCCCAGCTCGCCGAAGCGCGACCAGGTCCAGTGCACGGCTTGCGTCATCAGACCAGCTTGACGACCTGCTTGCCGAAGTTGCGGCCCTTCAGCAGACCCAGGAAGGCCTCAGGCGCGTTCTCCAGCCCCACGGCCACGCTTTCGCGGTACTTGATCGCGCCGGTGGCCACGCCCATGCCCAGTTCCTTCAGCGCCGCGGGCCACAGGTGCATGTGTTCGCTGACGATGAAGCCCTGCAACTTGAGGCGCTGCGTCAGCAGCAGCCGGGCGTTGGTGATGGCCAGCGACTGCCCGTCGTAGCCGGAGATCATGCCGCACAGGGCCACGCGGCCGAAGGCGTTCATGCGGCTGAGGATCACGTCGAGGATCAGGCCGCCGACGTTCTCGAAGTTGCCGTCGATGCCCTTGGGCGCGGCGGCGTCGATGGCCGCGGCCAGCGATTTGGCGTCGCGGTGCTCGCGGTGGTCGATGCAGGCGTCGAAGCCCAGCTCGTCCACCACGTAGGCGCACTTGTCGGCGCCACCGGCGATGCCGACGACACGGCAACCCTTGGCCTTGGCCAGCTGGCCCACCACGCCACCCACCGCGCCGCTGGCGGCGCTGACGATCACCGTCTCGCCTTCCTTGGGCTCGATGATCATGTTCAGGCCCACCCAGGCGGTGACGCCCGGCATGCCCACCGCGCCGAGGTAGGCGCTCAGCGGCACCCGGCTCGCGTCCACCTTGCGCACCAGGCCGGGCAGCCGCGCGTCGAGCACCGCCTGCTCCTGCCAGCCACCCATGCACACCACGGCGTCGCCAGGCGCGAAGCCCTCGTGCCGCGACTCGGCCACGACACCCACGGTGCCGCCGACCATCACCTCGCCGAGGCCCACCGGCGCGGCGTAGCTCTTCATGTCGTTCATGCGCATGCGCATGTACGGGTCCAGGCTCAGGTAGCTCACCTGCACGCGCACGTGGCCCTCGGGCACGGCGGGCGTCTCGACGGATTCGAGGCGGAAGTGCTCCAGGCCGGCTTCGCCAGCGGGGCGGGCGGCCAGCACGATGCGGCGGTGGGTGCTCATGGGGGGGTGTCTCCGGTATCGGGGTTGCGTTGCAGCGCCTTGCTCTGGCGGCCCTTGGTGGGCAGCGCGCGCAGGAACTTGAAGGTGCCCGTGGCGTGGGCGCAGAGGTGGCCGTCTTCGTCGTAGACATGGCCCTCGGTGAAGGCCATCGTCGTCGTGCGGTGCAGCAGATGGCCCACCGCGCGGATGCGGCCTTCGGCGGCGCGCAGGAAGCTGGTCTTCATCTCCACCGTCACCACGCCCGGCGCGGTCATCGGGTCGGCGGTGTTGCTGCTGCGCGCGGCGTGCGCCATCGCCACGTCGAGCATGGTCATCAGCACGCCGCCGTGCGCCACCTCCCAGCTGTTGAGGTGGGCCTCGGCGAGGTCCACCTGCAGCTCGGCCTGCCCGCCGCCGAACTGCCAGAGCTCCAGGCCCAGCTCCTCGACGAACGGGATGCGCAGCGGGAACGGCCGGCGGCCGGACGGCGTGGACATCGCGGGGTCAGCCGCCGTGGCAGGAGCTGACGCCGCCGTCCACGGCGAGGATCTGCCCCGTGATGTGCTTGCCCGCCGCGCTGGCCAGCAGCAGCACGGCGCCCTTGAGGTCGTCGTCGTCGCCCAGGCGCTTCAGCGGCGCGGCCTGCGCCAGCTTCTCGGCGCCGAAGTGGGCCAGCACGCCGGCCGTCATCTTGCTCGGGAAGAAGCCCGGCGCCAGCGCATTGACCGTGATGCCGTGCGCACCCCACTCCGCCGCCAGCGTGCGCGTGAAGTTCACCGCCGCGCCCTTGCTGGTGCCGTAGGCGATGAACTTCACGTCCATGCTGCCGCCCAGGCCCGCGATGCTGGCGATGTTGACGATGCGGCCCTTGCGGTTCGGGATCATCCAGGCCTTGCCCACGGCCTGCGCAAACAGGAACAGGCTGCGGATGTTCAGGTTCATCACCTTGTCCCAGGCCTCGAGCGGGTAGTCCTCGGCCGGGGCGCCCCAGGTGGCACCGGCGTTGTTGACGAGGATGTCGATGCGGCCGAGGCGCTGCATCGTTTCGCTCACCACGCGCTGCACGTCCTCGGGCTTGCTGGCATCCGCCGCGATCCAGCGCGCGTCGATGCCGCGCGCGGCCAGGTCGGCGGCGGCCTCTTCGAGGTCGGCCGCCTTGCGGCTGGTGAGCATGATCTTCGCGCCGGCCTCGCCCAGCGCCTCGGCCATCTGCAGGCCCAGGCCGCGCGAGCCGCCGGTGACGAGGGCCACCTGGCCGGTGAGGTCGAACAGTTGCTGGATGGGGGTTCCCATGGTCGTCTCCTGGTGGGGTTGTCAGTTGTCCGGGCCGCGGCGCGCGCGCACGGCGATCAGGGCCGCGCCGACGATCGCCGTGACCGCGCCGCCGCCGATGAGCCAGCCGCCCAGCGTGCCGTCCTGCCGCGCCACGAAGAGGCCCAGGCACAGCGCCAGCAGGCCGCCGTAGATCAGCACCCAGATCAGCTTCTCGAGGCCGGCATTGCGCATGCTCAGAACCACTCGTCGCGCATCGTGCGCGCGCTGTCGTCGCGCGCGGCCACCACGGCGAGCCAGGCGTCGATCTTGGGCAGCTCGTGGGCGAAGAAGTAGCGCATGGCCGCGGCCTTGCCGGGCTCGAGCGCGTGGCCGCGGGCGGCCAGGGCCACGTCGAGCCACAGCCAGGCCAGCACGACATGGCCGAAGGCCTGCAGGTAGGGCACGGAGTTCGCAAGCGCCTCGTCGGGCACGCCGGTGGCCCAGGCGCTCTTGGTGGCCGCGCCCAGCTTCTGCAACGCGGCGGCCAGGCAGTTGGCGGGCTCGGCGAAGCCTTCGACATGGCCGGCGCGCTCCAGCGTGGCGCCGATGCGCGTGGCCAGCAGCTTCAGGCCCGCGCCGCCGTCCATCACCACCTTGCGGCCGAGCAGGTCCAGCGCCTGGATGCCGTGCGTGCCCTCGTGGATCATGTTCAGGCGGTTGTCGCGCCAGTACTGCTCCACCGGGAAGTCGCGTGTGTAGCCGTAGCCGCCCAGCACCTGGATGGCCAGCGAGTTGGCCTCCAGGCACCACTCGCTGGGCCAGCTCTTGGCGATGGGCGTGAGCATCTCCAGCAGCAGCTTGGCCTCGGCAGCCGCGGCTTGGTCGCCGGTGTGCTGCTCGTCCACCAGCCGCGCGCAGTACAGCGCCAGCGCCAGGCCGCCTTCGACATAGGCCTTCTGCGCCAGCAGCATGCGGCGCACGTCGGCGTGCTGCACCAGCGGCACGGGGGGCTGCGACGGGTCCTTGCCGCTGCCGGTGATGGGGCGGCCCTGCGCGCGCTGGCGGGCGTAGTCCAGGCTGGCCTCGTAGCCGGCGTAGCCCAGCATCACCGCGCCCAGGCCGACGCCGATGCGCGCCTCGTTCATCATGTGGAACATGCAGCGCAGGCCGTCGCCGGGCCGGCCGACGAGGTAGCCCACGGCGCCCGGCGCCCCGCGCACGGGGAAGCGCCCTTCGCCGAAGTTGAGCAGCGTGTTCGTGGTGCCGCGGTAGCCGAGCTTGTGGTTCAGGCCGGCCAGCGCGACGTCGTTGCGCTCGCCGGTGAGGCGCCCTTGTGCATCCACGAGCTTCTTGGGCACGATGAACAGCGAGATGCC
>JAIXTY010000345.1 GCA_027483705.1 Rubrivivax sp. | reverse complement strand
GATGCGCCGCGCGATCAGCGACTGATCGGTGACCGCACCGCCCCGGATCACGCAGTCGACGTTGTCGCCGATGAGGTCGATCGGTCGGTCGCTCAGGCCGACGTCGATCTGGATGTCCGGGAAGCGCGCGTGGAACTGCGGCAGCTGCGGCAGCAGCACGCGCCGGCCCAGCCCGGAGAACACGTCCACGCGCAGCCGGCCCTTGGGCGAGGCCTGCGCACTGGACACGCTGGCATCGGCCTCTTCAAGGTCGCCCAGCAGGCGCACCACACGCTCGTAGTAGGCCGCGCCATCGGCGGTGACGTTGACCTGGCGCGTGGTGCGGTTGAGCAGCTTCACGCGAAGCCGAGCCTCGAGCTGCTGGACCAGCTGCGTGACCGTGGTCTTGTTCAAGTTCAGCGTCTCGGCGGCCCGGGTGAAGCTGCCGGTTTCCACCACGCGCGCGAAGGCGCTCATCGCATCGAATCGATCCATCGGGGCTCCTGAGCTGCCTTCGATTGTTTGGCCCTTGCCGAACTGGGCGCCAGCGCGACCGGCGACGGGGCTGCCTGCACCGCCTGCCTCGGCCCGGCGGGATGATCCCGGCGGTGACCGACCGACGATGGTCGGGGTTTTCCATCGCGGTCTGCAGCTTGGTGCCGCCTGCGTTCACGGTTTCGACGGCGCGGTATCGATGCGCAGGCAAAGGATCGCGGTGATCAGGGCCAGTGCGATGAGCGTCAGGTAGAGGTGGCGAAAGTCCACGATCTGCGGGTTCGAATGACCGACCAGAGCCACCGTGGCAGCCACACCCAGCACGCTGCCCATCTGACGCACCGCCTGGTTGACCGCACTGCCCACGCCAAATCTCGCAGGCGCCAGCCGGGCCACCGCAGCGCCACCGAGCGACGGCAGCACCATGCCGACCGCCGCGCCCGTCATCAGCAGCCCCGGGAGCCAGACGCCCAGGTAGTCAGGCACCGGGCCGGCGCGCAGGTACAGCCACAGGCCGCCGGCCGCATAGAGCAGGCTGCCGGCAACAAGCAAGGGGCGGTGCCCGACGCGTGCCGCGATGCGGCCCGTCAGCATGGCCACCGGAACGACGAGCAAGGGCCCCGGCGACACGGCCAGCCCGGCCTGCGGCAGCGTGTAGTGCCAGACCTGCATCAGGAAGAAGAACATCGCGAAGAACATCATCGAGAACGCGATGCCGAAAGCCAGCGTGGCCAGGTTGACGTACCGATAGGTCGGGTCGGCGAAGAGCGACAGGTCGACCGCCGGGTTCGGGGTGCGCCGCGCCCAGGCCACGAACACCGCGAGAAGAACGAGTCCACCGGCCAACGCACCGAGGACGTTTGGCGACCGCCAACCCAGGACATCGGCCTCGACGATGCCGTAGGCCATGGCGCCGACACCCGTGATGATCAGCCCGATGCCCACGACGTCGAGCGTGGCGTCGCCCTTCGCATCCCGCCACTCGGTGAGCCTGCTGCGGCCACGCCACCAGGCGATCAGCCCCAGTGGCAGATTCAGGAAGAAGGCCCACCGCCAGCCCAAGGCGTCGACGACGGCGGCGCCCATGCTCGGGCCCAACGCGGCGGCCAGCCCGCCGACAGCGCCCCAGAGACTGACCGCGACGGCTCGTTTGCCCAGGGGGAAGGCACCGAGCACCAGTGCCAGCGAGGCCGGCGTCAGCAAAGCGGCGCCGACGGCCTGCAGCACCCGCGCGCCGACCAGGCTGCCCACCGTGGGTGCTGCACCGCAGGCCGCGGAGGCTGCCAGGAACAGCAGCAGTCCCAGCTGAAACATGCGCTTGCGGCCGAGCGCATCGGACAGCCTGCCGGCGGGCACGAGCAGTGCCGCGTAGACCACGGTGTACGCGTTCAACACCCATGACAGGTCGGCTGCCGTGCTTTGGGGAAAACCGTTGCGCAGGGCACCGAAGGCCGCGAACAACACGGTGCTGTCGATGGCAACGAGGAACACCGCGATGCTGGCCACGAAGAACACGGGCCAGGGGGATGTTGGTGCCGCCTGCGGGCGCTCAGTGCTGATGTCCGTCACGGTTCGGTCTTCATCGGTTCGAACCCTGCCCGTTACAGACAGGGGTGGGCGTTCGCCGCATGGGGCTTGGCTACTTCAGCACGGTGGTGCTTGAGACGCTCGCCAGCGGCATCGCGTCGTTCAGCACTTGGGCGGGCACATCCGGCCTCTCCAGGGCGATGAAGTGACCGGCGCCAGGCACCTGGATGAAGTCGGCCGCGGGGAGGAGCTGCCGGTTGGCTTCACGGTCCGACGGCCTCGACCAATCCGTTTCTCCATAGATGAGATGGATCGGTGCGCGGATCTCGGGATACCGGGAACGCGCCGCAATGAGGCTGGGCAGGTTGCCGTACACCGCGCGGGCAACGCCTGGGTAGCCGGGACGGCGTCCGACCTTCAGCAGTTCATCGAGGTAGTCGTCGTGCAGGGCGGCCTTGTCGCCGAGACCGCCACGTAGCACGGCACGCATGATCGGCTTGGGTTCGACGGCGGCGATGGTCGGGCCGACGACCGGCGCCAGCACGCCGGTCACGACAAACCGGGCCAGCAGGCTGGACCGTGCGATGCCGCCCGCGAAGTCATAGGCATTGATCGCCACGACCCGCCGCACGCGCTCGCGCAGATCGGCCGCGGTGGTGAGGGCCAGCGTCGCGCCCATCGACTCACCCAGCAGCGTCACGCCGCGCAGGTCGAGTTGGGTGATGAGGCTCTTCACCGCCGCGCGCATCGCGGGCTCGTCGTACGACGCACCCGGCACGATCTCCGAGTAACCCATGCCGGGCAGGTCGAGCGCGTACACCGTGTACCGATCCTGAACCAGCGGGATGAGTCGGCGGAAGTGTTCGGCCTGCGTGCGCACGGTGTGCAACAGCACCAAGGGCGCCCCGGTTCCGCCCTTGAGGTACCGCAGTCGACCATGGCTGCGGGGTTCTGGCCCGGGCGGGTCGAGAAACTGCTCGGTGACGCCTGGAATTCGGATGTCGGAATGGGAATGGGTGGTTGCAGACAAGCTCGTCTCCTTGGCGATATGAAGTTGGATGTTGGGCAGCGTCAATGGCCCGCGGATGCGGCCGTGGCTACCGGCAGCGCATCGGCCGATGCAGGCGCCGGGCTGTCACGCCGGATGCGGAACCACGTGGCATACAGCGCTGGCACGAACACCAGCGTGAGCGCCGTGGCCACGATGAGCCCGCCCATGATCGAGATCGCCATCGGCCCCCAGAACACGCTGCTCGTCAGCGGGATCATGGCCAGCACCGCAGCGGCGGCCGTCAGCACGACCGGGCGCGAGCGCCGGACCGTCGCATCGACGATGGCCGTCCAGGGCGCCACGCCCTGAGCGATGTCCTGGTCGATCTGGTCGACCAGGATGATCGAGTTGCGCATGATCATCCCGCCCAGGGCAATCACACCCAGCAGCGCCACGAAGCCGAACGGCGACTGGAAGATCAGGAGCGCCGGCACGACACCGATGATCGCCAGCGGCCCCGTCATGAACACCATGAACATGCGCGAGAAGCTCTGCAGCTGGATCATCAGCAGCAGCAGCGTCACCGCGAACATCGCCGGGAAGATCGCGAACAGCGCGGTGTTGGCCTTGTCGCTCTCCTCGATCGCGCCGCCCTCCTCGATGCGGTAGCCCGCAGGCAGGCTGTCCACGATGGGCTTGAGCGACGGCCGGATCTGCTCCGTGGCGTACGGGCCCTGCACGCCATCGGCCAGATCGCTGCGCACGGTGAGCGCCATGTCACGGTTGCGCCGCCAGAGCACGGGCTCCTCGAAGGTCGGCTCGATGCGGGCGATCTGCGACAGCGGCACCGTCACGCCGCTGCGCGTGAAGACCTGCAGATCGCCGATCTGGCCGATGCCCCTGCGCTCTTCCGGCGAGGCCCGCACGACGACGTCGATCAGTTCCTCGCCACGCCGGATCTGCGTGACCGGCGCACCGTCCAGCGTGGTCTGCACCAGGCCCTGGATGTCGGCGTTGGTCAGGCCCAGCTGGCGCGCCTTGTCCTGGTCGACCTGCACCTTGACCGAACGCACCTGTTCGTTCCAGTCGAGCTGCGTGTCGCGCACCAGCGGGCTCTGGCGCACCACATCGCGCACCTTGTAGGCGATGTCGCGCACCACGGCCGTGTCGGGCCCGATGACGCGGAACTGCACCGGGAAGCCCACCGGCGGGCCGAACTCCAGCCGCGTGACTCGAGCCTTCACGTCGGGCAGCAGCTCGTCCTTGGCAAACAGCTCCAGCAGCCGCGCGCGCACCCGCTCGCGTTGCTCGATGCCGGCGGTCTTGACGACGACCTGGGCGAAGCCCGGGTTCGGCAGCTCGGGCGTGATCGAGAGGTAGAAGATCGGCGTGCCGCCGCCGGTGTAGGCGGTGAAGTACTCGATGTCCTTGTCCCGGGCCAGGACGCCCTCCAGCACCTTGACCTGGCGCTGCGTCGCCGCGAAAGACGCACCTTCGCGCAGCCGCAGCTCGACCAGCAGCTCCGGCCGCGCCGCCGTCGGGAAGAACTGCTGCTGAACCTGCAGCATGCCGGCACCGGCGGCACCGAGCAGCACCACGGTCAGCGCCAGCACCACGAGGCGGCGTTGCACGGCCCAGTCGACGATGCGCCGCAGCCTGCGGTAGACCGGCCCGTCGTACACGTCGTGGTGTGCACCTTGGCCCAGGTTCTTGGGCAGCAGCTTCACGCCCAGGTACGGCGTGAAGATCACCGCGACCAGCCACGACAGGATGAGCGCGAGGCCCACCACCCAGAAGATGCTGCCGGCGTACTGGCCGGCGATGGACTTCGCGAAGCCCACCGGCATGAAGCCGGCCGCGGTGACCAGCGTGCCGGTCAGCATCGGGAACGCGGTCGTCGTGTAGGCGTAGGTGGCGGCCTCCAGGCGGTCCACGCCCTGCTCGAGCTTCACGACCATCATCTCCACCGCGATGATCGCGTCATCGACCAGCAGACCCAGCGCGATGATCAGTGCGCCCAGCGAGATGCGGTCGAGGTTCCAGCCGAGGGCGTACATCACGGCCGCGACCAGGCCCAGCACCAGCGGCACCGACGCCGCCACCACGATGCCGGTGCGCCAGCCCAGGAACAGGAAGCACACGGCCAACACAATGGCCAGTGCTTCCAGGAAGGAGCGCTCGAATTCCCAGATCGAATCGTCGACCACACGCGGCTGGTCGGCGTACTGCTGGATCTCCACACCCGCGGGCAGTTCCTGGCGGATCTGCGCCAGGCGCGCCTCCATCGCCTTGCCGAAATCGGTGACTCGGGTCTTTTCCTGCAGCTTCACGCCGATCGCCAGCACCGCCACGCCGTTGTGGCGGATGGTGAAGCTCGGTGGGTCTTCGTAGCCGCTGCGCACGGTGGCGATGTCGGCCAGGCGCAGCAGTTGGCCGCCCACTTCGAGCGTGACCTTGGAAATGTCCTGCACGCCGCCCAGTTGGCCGTCCACCCGCACCTGCACGCGGTCGTGGGTGGTGTCGGCCGACCCTGCCGGTGCCACCAGGTTCTGGCGCGCCAGCGCCTCGAACACGGCGGTGGGCGGGATGCCCAGTGCGGCCAGGCGCTTTGTTGAGATCTCCACGTACACACGCTCGGCCTGCTTGCCCAGCACGTCGACCTTGCCGGCGCCGGGCACGCTCTGCATCTTGCGCTTGACGTCTTCAGTGACCGTCAGCAGTTCGGCCATCGAGAGGTCGGGCGCGCTCAGTGCGAAGAGCACGCTGTAGCGAGCGCTGTACTCGTCGTTGAGGAACGGGCCTCGCACCCCCTCGGGCAACTCATGGCGGATGTCCCCGATCTTCTTGCGCACCTGGTACCAGGCGGCGTCCAGCTCTTCCTTCGTGCTGCCGCCCTTCATCCACAGGTTGATGCCGCCGAAGCCCTGGCGCGCGAAGCTGCGCGCGTTGTCGAACTGGTCAATCTCCTGCAGCTTGCGCTCGATGCGGTTGAGCACCTGGTCCTGCACGTCCTGCGCCGTGGCGCCGGGCCACACCACGACGGCCGTCATCTGCGGCACCTCGAAGGTGGGGTCTTCCAGACGTCCCAGGCGGTTGAAGGAGAACAGACCGACGACCAACGTCAGGATGATGAGGAACAACACCATGGGCTGGTGCGTGACCGCCCATTCGGAGAGGTTGAAGCGTTTCATGGGTTGCTCTTCGCGACGATGGTCGGGTTGGCCTCAGTGGTGCGCGCGTTCGGGCGCTCGATGGCGCGCACCGTGATCCCGGCATCGAGCTTCTGCGCGCCCACGCTCACGACGCGGCTGCCCGTGCTCACGCCGGTGACCTGCACCGTGGCGTCGTCGATGGCGACCACCTTGACCGGCATGAACACCAGGCCGGACCCCTTGCCATCCAGGGACCACACCCCCGCAGAGCCGCTGCCCTTGACCAATGCACTCACGGGCAGGGAGACCGTGTCCAGCCCGGCCTGCGGCCCGGACAGCGTCAACTGCACCGTGCTGCCCAGGGGGAGCGCCGACACCTGCGCTCGCGATTCGGTCGCGGCCGCGTAGCGGGCGCGGTAGGTCCGTCCTTGGGCGCTGGCCTGCGGCGACAGTTCGCGCAGTACCAGCGGGAATCGGGCCTGGGCGTCGGCCCACGGCGCCGCCGTCGCCGTGAGCTTGCGCGCGCGACCCACCCAGTCCTCGGGAAGGTCGACCACGATCTCGTTGTCGCCTTCACGGGCCAGCACCGCCACCGGCTGGCCTTCCGGCACCACCTGGCCGCGCTCGAAGCGGATTGCGGTGACGACGCCGGCATACGGCGCGGCCAGCTCGGCATAGCCCTCGCGGTTGCGCGCCAGCTCCAGCTGCCGACGGGCCTGGTCCAGGCGGGCTGCTGCTGCGTCGGCGCGGGCCTTCTGGCGCTCATGGTCGGCTGCGCCGACCGAGCCGTCGGCCAGCAGGCGGCGGAACCGCGCCTCGTCAGACGCCGCCTGCTGGGCATCGACGCTGGCTGCCTGGACTTGATCGGAGGCTGCATTGACGGCCAACTGGTAGTCGGCAGGGTCGAGCCGCGCCAGAACCTGGCCAGCCTTCACGCGGTCACCGACCTCGATGAGCCGCTCGACGACCTTGCCGCCGGTGCGAAACGCCAGGTCGCTCTCGACGCGGGCACGGACCACCGAGGTGAACGTGCGGCTCTGGGCAGACGCGGCGGAGGTCACGGTGGTCACGAAGACCGGCTTGGTGACGGTGGGCGGTGCGGGCGGGTCGCCGCAGCCCGCCAACAGCAAGGTGGCGGCCGCCAGCGAGGCGAGCGAGTAGGCGAAGCGGGTCCTGTTCACGGGGTCGTCCTTGAGGCAAGAGATGAGGTGTCGGCGCGGGTTGGGTCCACCGGTGGCAGGCCTCCTCCGAGCGCCTTGTAGAGCTGCACGTCGGCCAGTGCCTGCTGCAGGCGGCCGTCCGACAAGGCGAGTTCGCTGGCGAGCACCGAGCGCTGCACGTCCAGCAGGACGAGCAGGTCGATCTGGCCTTCGCGCTGCAGCGACTCGGCGCGCTGCAGCGAGCGGCGCCGGTTCTGCACGGTGA
Organism: Rubrivivax sp.; assembly: GCA_027483705.1. Taxonomy (GTDB): domain Bacteria; phylum Pseudomonadota; class Gammaproteobacteria; order Burkholderiales; family Burkholderiaceae_C; genus Rubrivivax. The sequence goes on along the minus strand of JAIXTY010000345.1, from coordinate 6,374 downwards.
GCGCGAGCGCCGCGGCGCGATCGGCCTCCTGCGAGCGCACGAGCAGGCTGTCCTCCACCTCCTGCACCGCCACCAGCACGGCCTTCTGCCAGGCCAGCAGGGCCTCGTCGGCGCGTGCGGACTGCACCTTGATGCCGGCCTCGATGCGGCCGGCGTTGAAGATCGGCGCGGCAAACGCCATCGCGACGTTGGAGAAGGCAACGGGCGCGAGATCCAGTGCGTTCAGTCGCAGATCCTGCCGGCCCACCAGCGCGCTCAGGTACAGCTTGGGCCACCACTGCGCGCGTGCTTCTTCGCTGCGCAGCGCTTCGGCGCCGACACGTGCCTCCGCCGCCACGAGATCGGGGCGGCGCCGGAGCAGTTCGCTCGGCTGGCCTGCGGCGATGACCCGCGGCGCCGCCCACGCGAAGGCCTGATCCGACGCGACGACCTGTGCCGACGGGTTGCGGCCGAGCAGAACGGCGAGCTTCGTCTGCGTGGTGCCCAGCAGCATCCGCAATGCCGGCACCTGGGCATCCAGCGCATCGGCTTCCGCGCGCGCACGGTCCAGGTCGAAGGCACTGGCCTGGCCTTCGCGCAGCCGGCCTTCCACGCGAAGCGCCGTCTGTCGCTGCGCGGCCGCCAGGGCCTGCACGATGCGCAGGCGTTCCTCGGCACTGCGCAGCACAAAGTACTGCCGCCCCACTTCGCTGGCCACGAGCAGCCGGGCACCGTGGACACCAGCAGCGGCGGCCAGCGCATCAGCTTGCGCCGCGTCACGAGTGGCCTGCACACCGCCGGCCAGGTCGATCTCCCAGGAGACATCGACACCGACGCGCAGCGCTCGGGTGTCGGGCAGGCCTTGCTTCACCGCGTCGGGCACGCCGCTCTCGCTGCGCGACACCCCAGCCTGCAGGCCCACGGTCGGCAAGAGCCGGGAACCCTGCGCGTCGGCACCGGCACGCGCCTGCCGCACACGCTGCAGCGCCATCGCCACGTCCTGGTTGGTGGACAAGGCCTCGTTGACGAGCCGCGCCAGCGTGACGTCGCCGAAGCCGTCCCACCAGGCTGCGTCGAGCGCCTGCGCCGCCGGCGCGCCAGGCTGCTCGTTCGAGAATTGCGTCGCCAGCGCAACCGGCGCAGATGGAGCGGGTGGCGTTGGCGTCGAACAAGCAGACAGGGCCAAGAGGGCCAGGACGGCGGCAGGGAGACGGATTCCTGTGCCGTCGACGAGGCTGGGGCGCGATGCAAGCGTCATGGAGCGAACCCTATTTAATGTACTCACGTGTCCATGAAATATAGCGACATATAATGGACTGTCAAGTCCAAAAAGCAGACCCATGACATCGAAAGTCGACGATCCCGCGCCAGCGCCGCGCCGAGGCCGCCCCCGAGACCCCGAGCGCTTCCTGCGCATCGTGGAAGCCGCGCGCAACCACTTCTATGCGCACGGTCTGGAGCGCGCCAGCGTGGACGCCATCGCGGCGGAAGCCGGCGTCTCGAAGATGACCGTCTACAGCCACTTCGGGTCGAAGGAGGGCTTGTTCGAGGCGGTGATTCAGGACCGCACCGAGCGCGTGATGGGCGGCTCCGCCGGTGTCGAGGCTCTGGATCCGATGCACCCGCGCAAGGCGCTGCTGGCGGTGGGCGAACAGTTCCTGACGCTCATGCGCGAGGAAGACACGCTCGGCAAGTTCCGCTCGCTGTACGGTGCCGCCGGTTCGCATCCCGAGGCGTGCCGGGCGTTCTTCCGCCAGGGCCCCGAGCGGCTCAACGGGGAACTGGCCATCTACCTGCGGCGCGCGAACGACGCGGGCACGCTGAAGGTGAAGAACCCCCGCCTGGCCGCCAACCTTTTCCTGTCGATGTTCCTGGGCGAAGACCACATCCGCGGGCTCATGATGCTGGAGCCGCACGACGAACGCGAAGACAAGGCGCTGCTGCGCGAGGCCGTGCGCGTGTTCATGGCGGGCTACGAGGTCGCGGGCTGAGGGGCCTGCTACCGGTCGACCGGCGCCGCGCCGATCACCCAAGGCCGCAGGTACTGCTCAGCTTCCCTTCGACGGGGCAGGGTGGCGAAAGGCGGCGCATCGTCCTGAGCGCAGCAGCCTCACGAACGGGCGCTCGTCGCATCGCCTGGCCGCTGTATGCGGCTCGGCGTGAACTCCCTCGCGAGGCGATGGGTGTCAACCTAGTTGGCCCGCTGGCGCAGGATGCGCGCGGCCACCTCGGTGGGCTTTTCGAGCGACGTGAAGTGCCCGGCCTGGTCGATGGTGAACAGCTCGGCCCCGGGAATCGCCTGGCGATTGCGGTCGCGCTCCTGCGGCAGTGACCAGTCGTCGCTGCCGTAGATGAGCGTCACCGGCACCTTCACCTTCGGATAGAGCTGTCGGGCTTCGAGCCAGGAGGTCCAGTTCTTGAAGACGGAGTACTCCACGCTGCGGTACCCGTCGCGGCTGCCCGTCCGGGAGAACTCGTCGAGCAACGCGTCCGGCAGGTGGGCGGCGTCACGAAAGCCACCTCGCAACACCGCGGCCGTCACGAACCGCGGCTCGAAGGTGTAGCTGCCGAAGACCTTGAACAGGCCCACCATCCACCCGTTGCTGCTGCGCCGAATGCCACCGCCGAAGGATTCGCCGTAGTCGTAGGGGTTCAGCGACACCACCCGCGACACCCTGTCGGGTTGATCGACGGAAACCGTGAGCGCCAGGACGCCACCGATGGACTCGCCGACCAACGTGACGTCGCGGAGCTTGAGTTTGGTGAGGAAGTCGCTCACCGCCTTGCGCAGCAAGGGCTCCGTGTAGTTCTCGGGCAGCAGGCTCGATCGCCCGTGGCCGGGCAGATCCAGCGCATAGACCCGATAGCGGCCCTTCAGCTCGGGCACCAGCTTCTCGAAGTAGTCCAGCTGCGTGCGGATGGTGTGAAGCAGGACGAGCGGCGGGCCCTCGCCGGACGAGACATAACGGACCGTCATGCCGTTGTCCAGCTGCAGGTACTGCGGCGCCGATGAAGCCCATGGGGTCGGGTAGTCGAGCTCGCGGGTCGTGGCGCATCCGCCGAGAAGCAGCGCCAGCACGACAGCGATGAACACCGATATCTGCTTCATGGCCCTCGCCTCCACAGCGGACTCTTCAAACGGAAGGGACATGGCGCCCGATGTCAGCAGCGCCAAATTTAGTGGACTTCAACGTACAGTAAATGTAGCATCCATTCATGGACTGAAGAGTCCTGTTTATCGGCCGACCGCAAGGCTCGCGCTCTGCCATCACGGTGCTCTTGAGAGCGCAGCGGAGAGAAACAAGGACATAGGAATGCCGAAAAAACACCACGAATGCATGCATTGTTTGCGCATGCAGGGCCATAAATACCAGTGTTTACCCTCTATTGCATGCATTCGGCCGGGGGAATGCCGATGAGGCCGCCGTCACCCGAACGCGATAATCCCGCGATGGCATCGCAGATTGACCGGGTCACCGCGGAACTGCGGCGCCGCATCCTTGACGGCGAGTTGCCCGCCGGCTCGCGGGTGCTGGAAGTGCAGTCCGCCGCCCTGTTGGGGGTGTCGCGCACGCCGCTGCGGCTGGCGCTGGTCGAGCTGGAAAAGCAGGGCGTGCTGGAACGTGTGGGCTCACGCGGGTTTCGGGTGCGCGGCTTCACGCTGGACGACGTGGCGATGGCACTGGCCGTGCGCGGCACGCTGGAAGGCATGGCTGCGTCGCTGGTGGCGCGTGCCGGCTGTGGGGCCGCTGCCTTGCGGCGCCTGCACGAATGCGTGCAATCGGGACGTGCGCTGGTCGATCAGGCCACGAGCTCCGACCAGCCCATCGACACCGCGCAATGGGCGTTGATCAACGCGCACTTCCACGAAACCCTGGTGGCCGAGGCCGGCAACTCGGCGCTCACGGCGGCGCTGGCCGAAGTGAACCGCACGCCGATGGTCCAGCCCGGGGCGCTGTGGGTGACCGGGGCGAACAGCTCGATGGAACTGGGCTTCGTGCAACGCGCCCAGTTCGACCACGAGGACCTGGTCAAGGCCATCGAGGCGCGCGACGGCGCGGCGGCCGAGCTCATCATGCGCGAGCACGCCCGCCGCAGCGCGGAGGCCAAGCGCGCCCTCGCCAAGGCACAGGGCCGGCAGACCGATGCCGGCCTGATCAGCGCCGTGGCCAGCCTCTGACGCATTGACCCGCCGGGCGCACGGGGTCGTGCGCCGCTAGGCCTGTCAGGCCCCGGTGGCTGCCTTGCTGCCTGCGCACGGGCCGCACGGTCGGACGCCGGCATCGCCCTCCTGAAATCGAAGACCTCCCATGATCGAACACCACCTCGACATTCCCACCGCCGACGGCGCGATGAACAGCTTCGTCGTCCACCCCGATGAGGGCGGCCCGCACCCGGTCGTGCTGTTCTACATGGATGCCCTCGGCAAGCGCGAGGAGTTGCACGACATGGCGCGCCGCATCGCCGCGGTGGGTTATTGCGTGGTCCTGCCCAACCTGTACTACCGGCGAGAGCGCGAGTTCTGGCTGAAGGAACCCACCGAAGCGGCGCTGGCCCACGTGTTCAGTCTCATGAACTCGCTGGACCGTGCCACCACGGAGACCGACACGCGCGCCCTGCTGACCTATGTGGACGCACTGCCGGCGGCCGACGCCACGCGCATCGGCGCGGTGGGCTACTGCATGAGCGGGCCCTTTGTGATGTGGGCGGCGGCGGCCTTCCCCGACCGGCTGCGCTGCATCGCCTCCATCTACGGCGCCAACATGGCCACCGCGGCGCCCGACTCGCCGCACCGCATGGCAGCACTGGTGCGGTGCGAGAGCTACTTTGCATGCGCCGAGATCGACCAGTGGGCGCCACCAGCCGACATCGCGGCCCTGCAGGCGGCCCTGGAGTCGGCGGGCACGCCGCACCGCATCGAGTGGTACCCGAAGGTGGAACATGGCTTCGTCTTCCCGCTGCGCGAAGGCATCTACAACCAGCCTGCCGCCGAGCGTCACTACGAGCGGCTGTTCTCCCTGTTCAACCGCCGGCTACGCCAGGCAGTCTGAAGCGGGCACTGGCATGGGGCGGCGGCCTGGCGGCTGGTTGCTGCGCCCGGGGCCAGGCAGCTCTGCGCAGGCCGCTGCCAATCTGAGGTGGGCAGGCAGTACCAGTGGATGCCGAATGGGCTTGATACCGTGGCCCGAACCGAGCTGCTCCACCACGGACTCGACGCGGAGTCGTCCGGCAGACACGAAGCCAAGCCATTGATTCACAAAGGAGTCAATGTCAACGCTGTGTGGCCGACACCCAGCGGTTGTTCGCACAAGCGCGGGCCCGGCGTCAGGCTCGGACGGCAATTTGCATCGATCCATGCGGATCTTGCATGCCACCCCAGCCCCAGGTGGTTACGGGCTGATTACAGTGGTCCGACAATCGCGTCCCCCCGTTCCGCAGCCGCCTGGCGCGACATCGGGCGAGCACCGCGCGCGACGCTCGCCCGATCCCGCATCTCCCGGTTCCTCACTTCACCATGATTGGATCCCCCATGAACCGTCCCGTGATGGAAGGGCTGCGCCTGAACGTGCCCGCCCATGTCAAGCACACCCGCCTCGTCGAGTGGGTGGCGCAGATCGCCGCGCTGACCGAATGCGAGAGCGTGCACTGGTGCGACGGCAGCGCCGAGGAGTACCAGCGCCTGACCGAGCAGCTGGTGGCCGCCGGTACCCTGATGAAACTCAACCCCGTCAAGCGCCCGCGCAGCTTCCTGGCGCGCAGCGACGCGTCGGACGTGGCGCGCGTCGAAGACCGCACCTACATCTGCAGCCAGAAGAAGGACGACGCCGGCCCCACCAACAACTGGATGGACCCGGCCGAGATGCGCACGCTGCTCGAAACCGGCGACCAGGCCCTGTTCCGCGGCGCCATGCGCGGCCGCACGATGTACGTCGTGCCCTTCAGCATGGGCCCGCTGGGCAGTCACATCGCCCACATCGGCGTCGAACTCACCGACAGCCCCTACGTGGCCGTGAGCATGCGCACGATGACGCGCATGGGCCGCGGCGCGCTCGACGTGCTGGGCGAGAACGGCGAGTTCGTGCCCTGCGTGCACACCGTGGGCGCCCCCTTGGCCGCGGGCCAGAAGGACGTGCCCTGGCCCTGCAACCCCACCAAGTACATCGTCCACTACCCCGAGACCCGCGAGATCTGGAGCTACGGCTCGGGCTACGGCGGCAACGCGCTGCTGGGCAAGAAGTGCTTCGCGCTGCGGATTGCGTCGACGATGGGCCGTGCCCAGGGCTGGCTGGCCGAGCACATGCTGATCCTCGGCGTCACCACGCCCAAGGGCCAGAAGTACCACGTGGCCGCGGCCTTCCCCAGCGCCTGCGGCAAGACCAACTTCAGCATGCTCG
>JAIXTY010000150.1 GCA_027483705.1 Rubrivivax sp. | reverse complement strand
GGCCGGCGCTTCGGCGGCGGCCACGGGGGCGGCGGCCGGCGCGGCGGCCACGGCGGCCGCGGGCAGCACCACCGGGGCTGCGGCCACGGCGGCCGGGGCCAGCGCCACGGCAGCGGTGCCGGCCTTGACGATGCGCACCTTGCCCTCGGCCTCGGTGATCTCGAGCTCGGAGATGTTCGACTCCGAGACGAGGTCGATCAGGGTCTTCAGCTTTCTCAGGTCCATGCGGGTCCTCGCAAGTCGGCCGCCGGTCGTGGCCGGCGCCTGGTGGGTATTCGGGGCGGCGCTCAGGCCGACACGGGCGGCGGCCGGCGGCCGAGCGCGTGGCGCACCGCGAGCCGGTAGCCGTCGGCCCCCAGCCCGACGATCACGCCGGTGGCGATGCCGCTCAGGTAGCTGTGGTGGCGGAAGGGCTCGCGCCGGTGCACGTTGCTCAGGTGCACCTCGATGAAGGGCAGCGCCACACCGGCCAGCGCGTCGCGCAGGGCGACACTGGTGTGGGTAAGGCCGCCCGGGTTGATGACGATGAAGTCGGTGCCGTCGGTGCGCGCGGCGTGGATGCGGTCGATCAGCACGCCTTCGTGGTTGCTCTGCAGGCTGCTCAGCCTGGCGCCAGCTTCGGTGGCGATCCGGCCGAGATCGGCGTCGATCTGCGCCAAGGTCGTCGATCCGTACACCTCGGGCTCGCGCGTGCCGAGCAGGTTGAGGTTGGGGCCGTGGAGGACGAGCAGGTTCATGGGCAGGGTCGGCCAGGGTGCGCCGAAGGGCGCGACTGTACGCCGTTTTGCCGAAATTGCGAGCAGTTCGCCACGAACTAGCGCATCAGGGGCCGGGAAGACCCTGGGTGCGCCCGATCAGGCCAGTTCGCGCGCCCAGCCGGCCAGTTCGGTGAAGGTTGTCTCGCCAGACTTGCGGCGGGCGACGAGGCCGCGGCGGTCGAAGGCCACCGTGAACGGCAGGCCCGACTGGGCGTTGCCGAGCTGCCGCGCGAGCTCGGAGCCCTCGAAGCCGGCCATCGCGATGGCGTAGCCGACCGGCGTGCGCTTGAGGAACTCGCGCACCGCGCGCGGGTTGTCCACCGCCAGGCCCAGCACCCGCCAGCCCTGCGCGGCGTGTTCGCGCGCGAAGCGGTCGAGTTCGGGCATTTCCTTGACGCAGGGCGGGCACCAGGTGCCCCAGAAGTTCAGCAGCAGCGGCTGGCCGCGGAACGTGGCCATGGCCAGCGGCTGCTCGTCGAGCTTCGGGAAGCTCAGGTTCCAGAAGCCGGCGGTCTCGCGGTCGACGGCGGCCTGTTCCTCGGCCCGGCGCCGGCTGCCGTGCCACTGCCAGGCGATGCCGGCGGCCGCGGCGGCACCGCCGGCCACGGCGGTGAGGAGCACGGAGCGGCGGTTCATGCCGCGTCCTCGGCCATGCGGCGCCGCAGTGCCGCCGCGTCGCCGCGCCAGGTCTGGCCGTCGGCGTCGGGCTTGAGGGCGCCGCGCAGGTCGTCGCGGTCGTTCACGATCAGGTGCACGGTGACGATGTCGTCCAGCTCGCGGCTGCGGTTGGCGACGGTGAGCACCGGCACCGGCTCGCGGCGGTCGCGGCCGCCGGGGAGCGAGTCGACGTCGTAGTCGACGCCGGCGTTGATGAGCGCGATCTCCGGCGCCTTGCCGTCGTCGGCGTAGAGGTCGATGCGCAGCGCGCTCAGCCGCGTGGCCGTGCCGCGCCAGGCCGCGCCGGCCAGGTGCGGGTGGAACTCGGCCAGCCGTTCCATCCAGGTGAGAGCCACCTCGCGCAGCGCGCGCAGCTCGGCCGGCTGCGTGTCGGCACAGAAGATGGCGATGTGCTCGCGCACGGCGGCCTCGACCGTGGCGCTGTCGGGCAGCTCGGCCCGCGGGCCGAAGTCGCGCGCGGCGCGCCGCTTGGCCTGGTCGTACTCCATGCCCTCGTCGACGATGAGCCGCGCGGCGGCGGCGGCGATTGCCAGCAGCTGGGTCATTTCGGCAGTTCGACGTCGTTCATGCGCGCGGCGATGGTGGCCGAGCGCGACAGCAGGTAGGGGCTGGCCGGCCGCTTCTCGAAGCGCTTGGGCGCCGGCAGCATCACCGCCAGCCGGGCGGCCTGCTGTGGCGACAGCTGCGCGGCGTCGATGCGGAAGTAGTGGCGCGCGGCGGCCTGCGCGCCGAAGACGCCTTCGCCCCACTCCACGTTGTTCAGGTAGACCTCCAGGATGCGCTCCTTGCTCAGCACGGCTTCGAGCATCAGCGCCAGCACCAGCTCCTGCGCCTTGCGCAGCACGGTGCGTTCGCCCGACAGCAGCAGGTTCTTGGCCAGCTGCTGCGTGATGGTGGAACCGCCCACGATCTTGGGCACGACCGGGCGGCCTTGCCGGGCCTGGGTCTTCTCGGCGCGGGCCTCGGCCTTCTCGTTCTTCTCCCAGGCCTTCTGGATGGCCGCCCAGTCGACGCCGCCGTGGTCGAGGAAGCCGCCGTCCTCGCTGGCGATGACGGCGCGCTTGAGGTTGGCCGAGAGGCGCTCGCCCGGCACCCACTGCTGCGCCCACAGGATGCGCTGCTGCTCCACCAGCAGCCGCCAGGCCTCGGAGCGCTGGAAACTGGTGCTCTGCGGGTCCACCACCGCCATCAGCGCGATGCGGCCCAGGAACACGAGCTGCAGCGCCAGCGTGCACAGCACCACCAGCCCGGCGATGCGCAGGGCGTGGTGCTTCCAGCCGGCGCGCGCCGTCATGCCGTGCCGTCCACCTCGGCGCGCAGCGCCGCCAGCACCGGGGCCGTGACCGGACGCACGCCGCGCCACAGGAAGAAGGCCTCGGCGGCCTGCTCCACCAGCATGCCAAGGCCATCGCGCGCCGTGGCGCCCTGCGCGCGGGCCCAGGTCAGGAAGGGCGCGGCGGCGGGGCCGTACATCAAATCCACCGCCAGCGTGCCCGGGCGCAGCACGGCATCAGGCACCGGCACAGCGGCGCCGGCGAGGCTGCTGCTGCTGGCGTTGAGGACGACGTTGAAGGCTTCCCCCGGCCGGGCGAGCGTCTGTGCGGTGAGCCTGGCGTACTGAGTTGCGGCCAACCCGGCGTGGGTGTCGACCAGCGCCTGCGCCTTGGCCACCGTGCGGTTGGCCACCACCACTTCGGCCGCGCCGGCCTGCAGCAGCGGCCCCAGGACGCCGGCCGCCGCGCCGCCGGCGCCGATGAGCAGCACGCGCGTGCCGGCCAGCGGCACGCCGGCGTGCTGTTCGATGTCGCGCACGAGGCCGATACCGTCGCTGTTGTCGGCCCACCAGTGCGCGGGGTTGGCGCCGTCGAAGCCCAGCACGTTGGCCGCACCCGCGAGCCGCGCCCGCTCGCTGGCCCGGCCGGCCAGCTGCAGCGCCTCGAACTTGAACGGCACCGTCACGTTGCAGCCGCGCGCGCCGTCGGCTGCAAAGGCCCGCACGCCCGCGGCAAAGCCGTCCAGCGGGCACAGCACGCGGCCGTAGTCGACGGCCTGCGCCGTCTGCGCGGCAAAGCGCGCGTGGATGGCCGGGCTGCGACTGTGCGCCACCGGGTTGCCGAGTACGGCGTAGCGGTCTGGGGCTGCGCTCGTCATCGGCTGAGCTGCGTCGTCTCCAGCGCCTCGTCGCGCGTGAAGCGGAAGCGCGAGGTCACGACGATCTGGTCGGCCTGCGCGCGCATGGCCGGGCTGAACGGGCCGAAGGGCGCCGCCGCCATCACGATGGCCAGCGCCTGCTGGTCAAGCCGGCGGTTGCGGCTGGTGCGCACGATGTCGGCCTCGATGACGCGGCCATTGGCGTCGACGGTGACGTTCATCGTCAGCTCGCCGAAGAGCTTGCGGCCCTGGTATTCCGGAAAGCTGCGCGTGCCGCGGTCCTCGATGCGGCGGCGCAGGTTGTCGTAGTAGAGGGCATAGACCTCTTCTCGCGTGGCCGGGCTGATGTAGCGCTTCTTGGGGCGCGCGTTCTCGTCGTTGACGCGCTTCTCGATCTCGGCCAGCAGCCGCAGCAGCTGCTTGCGGCGCTCGTCCTGCTCGCGCTGCTCCGGGCTGCCGCTGTCGCGCATGGGGTCGGGCGGCGGCAGCGCGGCGATCTCGCGCCGTACCTGCGCCAGCAGCTGCTGCTGCTCGCGCTGCAGCTGCTCGATGCGCTGGCGCGCCTCGTCGGGCGCGTCGCCCATCTGCACGGTGGCGGCCAGCGGCAGCGGGCTCGTGGCGCGGCCCTTGGCGGCCTCGCCGCCGCCGGCCAGGTTGGCCTGCGCGATGGCCTGGGCCTCCACCGGCGGCTCGTTGCCACGGGCGTTGACGAGGATCACCTCCAGCGGCGTGTCGCGGAACGCGCGGTTGATGGCCTCGGGGTCGACGAAGCGCACCGTCAGCAGCACGCCGTGCGCGCCGATGGACAGCGCCAGGGCCCACTGCAGCGGCGTCAGTTCGGGCCAGCGCATGGTGGGTGCTCGTCGGCCGCGGGTGTCAGGCCGCGGGCGCGGCCTCGCCGGCGGCGGCTTCGGTCGGGTCGGCCTCGGCCACGTCGATGGCCAGCTGCAGGGCACCGACAGGCTCGGCCTCGTCGTCGTCCGCGCTCTCGTCGGCCGGTGCCGACTCGGCATCGAGCCGCGCCACCAGCGTGGCGTGCAGCTCCAGCGTCATCAGGTCGACACCCGCCACGCGGGCGCGCACGCGCGCGCCTCGCGGCAGGCTGTCGGTGCCGGGCACGCGGAACACCAGCGGCAGCGTCTCGGCGCGCACCAGGCCGTCCTTCATGACGGCAGCATCGAGCTCGGCCACGCCGGCCTGCTGCAGGTGGCGCAGCGTCCAGTAGCGCTCGATCTGCTGCTGGAAGTCGTTGTAGGCCGAGTACGCCGCGTCGAAGCCGCTGATGACGCTGAAGAGCGCCGCGTCCTTGGGCTTGAACGGCGCCACCAGCGGCGCCATGCGGCCCTGGCGCGCCACGGCGACGATCTGCCACTGGTTCACGAGGTCGGTGTAGCGCCGCAGCGGGCTCGTGCTCCAGGCGTACTGCGGCACGCCCATGCCGGCGTGCGGCGCCGGCTTCACGCCCATCTTCACCTTGATGCCCGGCGCCAGGCTGGCCTGGCTGCGGTAGATGGCCGGCACGCCGTGCTGCGCCAGCCAGCCGCCCCAGGTGCAGTTGGCCAGGATCATGGCCTCGGCGACGATCAGGTCCAGCGGCGCGCCGCGGCGGCGCGTGCCGATGGCCACGGTCTCGTCGCCCGTCGGTTCGGTGCTGCTGTCGTCGCGCAGCAGCTTGAAGCTGTAGTCGGGGCGGTTGAAGGTCTCGGGCTTGCCGCGCACCACCTCGCGCGCGGCCTTCAGGTGCCGCGCCAGGCGGAAGGCGAAGGCCAGCTCGGGCGCGAACTCGTAGCCGGCCGGCTCGGCGCCCGTGAGCGTGGCCTCGGTGACGACGGCGTCGAGCACGTCGTGGCGCAGGTTGGCGGCAATGCGCACGCGCTCGATGCGTGTCTCGTGGCCCTTCAGCTCCAGCGTGGCTTCGTCGAACGTGGCGTACAGGCTCAGCGCCGGGCAGTCGCGCCCGGCCATCAGCGTGTAGGCCTGCACCACCTCGTCGGGCAGCATGGTGATCTTCCAGCCCGGCATGTAGACGGTGGACAGGCGCTCGCGCGCCACCTTGTCCAGCGGCGAGTCGGGCGCGATGGCCAGGCCCGGCGCCGCGATGTGGATGCCGAACACCACCGTGCCGGTGCCCAGGCCGCGCACCGAGAGCGCGTCGTCGATCTCGGTGGTGGCCGAGTCGTCGATGGAAAACGCCGCCACGCCGTCGGCCAGCGGCAGCTCGCCCTCGACCGGCGGCGCCGCCAGCGCTGGAAAGCCCGTGCCCTTGGCGAACTGCTCGAACAGGAAACGCCGCCAGTGGAACTGGTAGGCGCTGGTGATGGCGCCGGCCGCGGCCAGCAGATCAAGCGGCGAGCGCTGCGCGCGGCGCGTGGCCTCGACGACGGCCTTGTACTCGGGGCCGTTCTTGTCGGGCTTGAAGAGGATGCGGTAGAGCTGCTCGCGCACGGGCTCGGGGCACTGCCCGGCCACCAGCTCGCCGGCCCAGGCCTCGATCTGCGCGGCGATCTGCTTCTTGCGCTCGATGCCCAAGAGCGCCGCCTTGACGATCTCTTCCGGCGCCTTCTTGAACTGCCCGCGCCCCAGCCGGCGGAAGTAGTGCGGCGCCTCGAAGAGGCGCAGCAAGGCCGCGGCCTGCTGCTCGGGGCCGGCCTTGGCGTCGAAGTACTCACGCGCCAGGTCGGCGAAGCCGAACTCGTCTTCGGGCGCGAACTCCCAGGCCAGGTCGAGGTCGATCTCGTCGGCGAGCGTGCGGGCGCGCGCCAGCAGCTCGGCCGGCGCGGGCTTGTCGAAGCGCAGCATCAGGTTGGCGGCCTTGACCTTGACGCGCTTGCCGGAGTCCAGCTCCACCTGCAGCGAGTTCTCGGCCTCGGACATCACACGCCCGGCGTGGAACTTGCCGGCGTCGTCGAAGAGGGCGTACATGGCGGGATTGTCGCTGCCCGACTAGACGCTCATCCCGCCGCTGACCTCGATGACCGTGCCGTTGATGTAGCTGGCCTCGTCGCTGGCCAGGAACGCATACACGTTGGCGATCTCCTCCGGCCGCGCCAGCCGCCCCAGCGGCACCTGCGAGCGCATCTGCTCCAGCACCTTCTCGGGCACCGTGGCCAGGATCGGCGTGTCGACGAAGCCCGGCGCCACGGCGTTGACACGCACGCCCTTGGGCCCGAGCTCGCGGCTCCAGGTCTTGGTGAAGCCGATGACGCCGAACTTGGACGCGGCGTAGTTCGTCTGCCCGTAGTTGCCGTACAGGCCCACCACGCTGCTGGCGTTGAGGATGACGCCCGCGCCCCGCTCCACCATGTGCGGCGCCACGGCCTGCGACAGGTGGAACACGCCGCGCAGGTTGACGTCGATGACGGCGTCGAACTGCTCGATCGTCATCTTCACCAGCCGCGCGTCCTTGGTGATGCCGGCGTTGTTGACGAGCACGTCGATGCGGCCGTGGGCGGCCAGCACGGCGGCCACCAGCGCGTCGACCTCGTCGCGCTTCGTCACGTCCACGGCGTGCATCGCGGCGGCGCCAGGCACGGCCGCCGTGCGGCGGTCGCAGCCGACGACGACGGCGCCCTCGGCGGCGAACTTGGCCACGGTGGCGGCGCCGATGCCTTGTGCGGCGCCGGTGACGAGGCAGATCTTGTCCTTCAGTCTCATGGTGGGGTCAGGGTCGTTCAAGGTGGAGATGCCGCACGAGGCGCGGCAGGTGATCGGGGAAGTCGGCCAGCGCATGGTCGCTGCCGTCGACGACGTGCAGCGGCTCGCCGGCGTAGCGTGCGGCCATCTCGCGCCAGTCGAGCACCTCGTCGCCGGTGGCGATGATCGCCAGGTAGCGCTCGCGGCCGGTGAGCGCGCCGGGCGTCATCGCGCGCAGCTCGTCCACGTAGCCAGGCTGGAAGAAGAAGCGCTCGGCCGGGTCGTGCCAGGCGGTCTGCTCGCCGATGTGCGCGGCGAGGTCGCGCGCCGGGTCGACGGCTGGGTTGACGAGGCCCACGCGCCAGAGGCGGCGGCCGGCGGTCTCGGCCAGCACGGTGGCGTAGAAGCCGCCGAGCGAACTGCCGACCACCGCCACGCCCTCGGCCGGCCAGCCGGCGGTGCCGGCCTCCAGCAAGGCCAGCGCCTCGCGAGGGCTGGGCGGCAGCGGCGGGCACCACCAGGTCAGCTCGGGCCGGTGGGCGGCCACCCACGCCGCCATCTGCCGCGCCTTCGTGGACTGCGGCGACGAGCGGAAGCCGTGCAGGTAGAGCAGGTGCGTGGGGCGGCCCGGCTCGATCTCAGGCCCCCTGCTTGACCAGCGGGGCCCTCAGGGCTTCGGTCAGCGTTGCGAGGCTGTCGTCGAGGTGCGCCCGCACCAGCGCACTGCTGCCCTTGCCGGCGGCACCGTTCAGCGCCGCCTGCAGCCGCGACTGCAACTGCAAGGCGGCCTGGCGCATGACCGGCCGCACGTCGGCGGCGGCCGTCGAGGCGGGCCGCAGCAAGGCCCCGGCCAGGCGTCGCACGTGTTCGCGCTGCAGGTTGCGGCGTAGGCTGTCGATCTCGATCGACCGCACACCCTTGGCGCCAAGCTCGGACCAGATGGCGTCGCCCAGGCGCTGCTGCACGTCGGCAAAGCTGGTCAGCGTCTTCGGATCGGTCACCTTCGCTTCGGCGTCCGCCAGGCGGCTGGCCAGGCCGTCGGACATCAGCGTGTCCAGCACCGGCCGCTGCGCGGCCAGCACGGCGTTGGGCAGGCTGTAGTCGATGCTTGAGGCACGGCCCGAGTTCACCAGCAGGTTGAAGCGGTCGACCTGGTCGGTGCCCATGCGCGAGAGGATCCGGGGATCGAACTTGAAGCTCGCGCTGTCGAACAACTCGGCCAGGATGAAGTCGAGGGCGGCACGCTGCTGCGACGCCGGTACCGGCTCCACCAGCGGCAGGCCCGAACCCGCGCGCGCTCGCCGCGTGATCGTGCCGCCGATGTACTTGGCTGCGTTCGGCGCCACGTCGCCCAGCACCGCCACGACGCGTTGCACGGTGCGCCGGTACAGCGTCATGTCGTCGTCCGGTGCCAGCTGGCGCGCCGTGATGCGCTGCCACAGTTCACGGACCAGCTTCACGCGGCGCTGCGCGAAGGCGAGCGGGTCGTTGCCAAGATCGAACAGGTTGACCAGCGGATCGATGCCGGCGATGGAATCCTCGTCGGTGGCGTAGGCGAGGTCGGGGTTGGTGTCGCCCATGGCAGCCAGCCGCGCGAGTTCGCGCTTCTCTTCCTCCGGGTTCGCGAACTGTCGATAGCCGTACTCGATGGCCCAGTAGTCGTAGGCGCCGAGCGTCGTCATCGAGTAGTCGGCAATGGCCTCGCCATCCAGCGGCGTGTTCGGCGCCACGTAGTCCATGACGGAGTTGGTCAGGCCGCGCCTGGCGGTGAACGCCGGGTCGCGCAGCTGGGCGGGCGTGATGCCCACCGAAGCGCGGAAGTTGTGGCGCAGCCCGAGTGCGTGGCCGACCTCGTGCAGCGTCACCCAGATCAGCTCACGCCGGATGAAGTCGTCGGCCTCGGGGCTGTCGGGGTCGAGCCGGCCGCGCGCGACCAGCAGGTCGAAGTTCTGCTGCGCGTGCTCGAGGCCGTCGTGGGCCAGCGTGCACAGCTCCCCGATGGGCAGCGCAAAGGGCGTCGCGAACGCGTTCGGGCCGACGCGCGGCTCGGTGTCGGCGTTGCGCGCCCGGCTGAATCGCACCCAGTTCTCCGGGATGATCGCAGCACCCCGCAGGATCTCGCCGGTCCGAGGGTCAGTTCCCGTCTGCCCGACGGCTGTGGCACCGGGCCCGGCGATGGTGAACCAACGCACCGCCAGCACGTTGCTGCCCTCGACCGACGACCAGTCGGCATCGGCGGCCTGCTGCTCGACGACGATGGCGTTGCGGAAGCCCGCCCGTTCGAAGGCCTTGTTCCACTCCAGCGCGCCCGTCCGCAGGGGCTCGCGCCACTTCTCGGGGATGTTGCGGTCGAGCACCACCCGGATGGGCGTCTTCGGCTCGGACACCTCGGCCGACGGGTCCTTCTTCTCGAGCCGCCAGCGGTTCACGATGTGGGTGCGCTGGTTCTCGCTTCGGTCGTTGCCGAAGTCGGTGAACGTGCGGGTGAAATAGCCCACGCGCGCGTCGGCCCGCCGCGCCTGCATCGGCTGCGCCGGCAGCGGCGTGAAGGTGTAGGCCATCGTCAGGAACAGACTGCGGGCATCGGGCAAGGTGGCCGGCGGATTGGGCTGCGCGGCCGGGTTGGGCGGCGGGCCCCCAGGCGCTGCCGCCGGCGGCGCCGGCAGGCGGGGCACGCTGTAGTGCTGGCGCATCGTGACGTAGGTGCCTTCAGTGGTGTTGCGCACCCGCTCGATGCTGCTGTTGGCGCGGTCCAGCGCGTAGGGCAGGCGATGGATCGTCTCGAGCGTCGTCTGCCAACCCGAGAAATCCACGCCCAGCAGCGCATTGGCGTCCACCAG
Source organism: Rubrivivax sp. (assembly GCA_027483705.1). Lineage (GTDB taxonomy): Bacteria > Pseudomonadota > Gammaproteobacteria > Burkholderiales > Burkholderiaceae_C > Rubrivivax. The sequence goes on along the minus strand of JAIXTY010000150.1, from coordinate 18,784 downwards.
CAGGGCCTTGCTGGTGGCGTGCGGCGCGGCCACCAGCGGCGCCACGGCCAGGAGGCTGTCGCTCCAGCTTTCGCTCACGGCCCGGGCCAGCGGCGTGCCTTCGGGGGCCCGAACGGCCTGATTCAGCGCCAGCAGCTGGATGTTGTTGCCGACGCGCCGCAGCACGACGAGGTTGCTGCGTCCGTTCAGGCCCGGCCAGAAGCTGCTGTCCCCCAGGCCGCCGGCGATCGAGCTGCCGAAGAAGAACGGCTTGTCCAGACGGTCGGCCGGGATCTCCAGCCAGGTGCGGTCGTCGCGCGTCCAGGTCGGCAGAAAGCCATCGGCGCGCTTGGCCTCGCGCGTGACTTCCGCAAAGGCCGTCAGCGCGCCCGGCAGCGGCGCCGCCGGGCGCGGGGCTGCAGCGGCGGGGCCGGTTCCCGCGGCCGCCGATGACGCGGCCGCGGCCGGCCCGGCCGCGGCCGTTGGCGCGGCCGATGGACCACCCTGGGCCGCCGGAACAACGGGCGTGCCAGTCGAAGCCGGGGGCGCGGTGGTCGCGCATCCCGCCAGCGTGACGGCGAGTGCGGCGGTGCCGAAGGAGATGCGGGTTTTCATGGGGGTAGGGGCGACCGGAAGGGCCAAGACGAGAAGCCGCAAAGCCTATCGCAGCGCGGGGCTGCGCGCTGCGCTGTGTGACGAAACGGCCCGATCAGTGCGCGAGCTTCGCCAGCAGCTTGGCGTGCACGCCGCCGAAGCCGCCGTTGCTCATGCACAGCACGTGATCGCCCGGCCGCGCCGCGCGCGCGACGGCGGCCACCAGCGCCGCCACGTCGTCGGCGACGACGGCGCGCTCGCCCATCGTCACCAGCGCCTCGCGGGCGCTCCAGCCGTAGTCGCCCTGAAGGCAGAAGGCGAGGTCGGCCTCCTCCAGCGACCACGGCAGCTGTGCCTTCATCGTGCCCAGCTTCATGGTGTTGCTGCGTGGCTCGAACACCGCCAGGATGCGCGCACTCAAGCCCACCTTGCGGCGCAGGCCGTCGATGGTGGTGCGCATCGCCGTGGGGTGGTGTGCGAAGTCGTCGTAGACCTTCACGCCGCCGGCTTCGCCCAACAGCTCGAGCCGGCGCTTGACGTTGCGGAAACTGGCGAGAGCCTTGCACGCCTCGGCCGGCGCCACGCCCACGTGCTCGGCGGCGCCGATGGCGGCCAGCGCGTTCATCTGGTTGTGCTCGCCGAGCAGCTCCCAATCCACGTGGCCGAGCTTGAGGCTGCCGCGCAGCACGTCGAAGCTGCCGGGCTCGCCGCGGGCGCACAGGCCGCCGGGCTCCTCGCGCCGGGTGCCGAAGCGCTGCACCTCGCTCCAGCAGCCGCGCGCCAGCACGCGCGCCAGCGCTTCGTCGCGCGCGTTCACGACCACGCGGCCCTGCGACGGCATCGTGCGCACGAGGTGGTGGAACTGCGTCTCGATGGCGGCCAGGTCCGGAAAGATGTCGGCGTGGTCGTGCTCGAGGTTGTTGAGCACCGCGGTGCGCGGCCGGTAGTGCACGAACTTGCTGCGTTTGTCGAAGAGCGCCGTGTCGTACTCGTCGGCCTCGATCACGAACGGCGCGCCGGCACCATCGCCTCCATCCCCCAGCCGCGCGCTGACGCCGAAATTGAGCGGCACGCCGCCGACCAGGAAGCCCGGCTTGCGCCCCGCCGGCAGCGCCTGGTCGAGGATCCACGCCAGCATCGACGTGGTGGTGGTCTTGCCGTGCGTGCCGGCCACGGCCAGCACATGGCGGCCGTGCAGCACGTGCTCGGCCAGCCACTGCGGGCCGCTGGTGTACCGGGCGCCGGCGTCGAGCAGGGCCTCCAGCAGCGGCATGCCGCGCTTGACGACGTTGCCCACCACGAAGACATCGGGCTTCAGCGCCAGCTGCTCGGCGCCATAGCCCTCGATGAGCTCGATGCCGAGGGCGCGCAGCTGATCGCTCATCGGCGGGTAGACGGCGGCGTCGCAGCCCGTCACGCGGTGGCCGCCCTCGCGGGCCAGTGCCGCGAGGCCGCCCATGAAGGTGCCGCAGATGCCGAGGACGTGGATGTGCATGCGGCTCATTCTAGGAGCCGCATGCGGGCCGTCCGCCCTGGGCGGGGCGCGTTCTCAGCGCTGATCGCCAAGTCCGACCGAGCGCGCCATGAAGGCCTCCATGCGGCGCAGGTAGTCGGCTTCGTTCCGGCTCTTGATGAAGCCGTGGCCCTCGTCGTGGTAGTTGATGCGCTCGACCGCGACGCCGGCGCGCCGGGCCGCCGCCTCGAACCGGTCGGCGTGCTCGCGGGGCACCCGGCGGTCGAGCCAGCCCTGCACCAGCAGCACCGGCACCTTGATGTCGGCAACCCGCTCCGTCGGCGAGTTCTCGCGCAGCATCGCGCGGTCGGCGTCGAGGTCGCCGACCAGTTCCTTCCAGGTGTAGCGCCTCGATTCCTGATTGAGGTCGGTCCAGCCGCTCGTGAACATCAGCCGAAGGTCGGTGACACCGACGTGGCTCACCGCGCAGCGGTAGGTCTGCGGGTGCCGCACCGGGCCCATCAGCGCCGCATAGCCGCCGTAGCTGCTGCCGGCGATGCAGACCCGCTTGGGATCGATCCAGCCTTCCTTGGCGGCCCAGGCGACGGCGTCGGCCAGGTCGTCCTGCATCGCGCGGCCCCACTGCTTGCGGCCGGCCTGGAAGTGCTTGTCACCGAAGCCGGTGCTGCCGCGGAACTCCACCTCCAGCACGCGCCAGCCCTTGCTGGCCAGGAACTGGGCCTCGCTGCTCCACAGGCGCGAGCCGCCGCGCACCCAGGGCCCGCCGTGCACCAGCACCACGGCCGGCAGGGCCGCCTTGCCAGGCTGGTTGTGGGGATGCGTCATCACCAGGGGCAGGCGCAGGCCGTCGCGGCTGTCGATCCAGGTGAACTGCCGCGTGCCCTGCGCCTGTTCGTCGTGCCAGGGGTGCGTGAAGTCGATGCGCGACAAGGTCTTGGCCTCGTGGTCGTACAGCAGGTACTCGCCCGGCATGCGGTCCGATCCGGACCAGACCACGAAACGGCTCCTGCCCTGGCAGGCGCCGCAGTGGATGTAGTTGCTGCGCCCGGCCGGCAGGGCCGCGTCGATGGCCTTCTGGATCGCGAGCATGCGCTCGTCGAACCAGACCGACTGCAGTTGATCGCTGACCAGCCGCGCGCCGAGCACCTGCTTCGTGACCGAGTCGACGACCAGGCTGCCGATGTCGTACTGCCGCGCCCGGACCAGCGGCTCGCGATCGAGCTTGCGGGTTCTCAGGTCGTAGATGTAGAGCCCGGCGGTGTCCTGCCCGGCGTGCGTGCGCACCACCAGCTGGTGGTCGTTCTCGAGCGCGATCGGCCACAGAGCCTCGGGCGAGTTGGCCGCATGGTCCTCGATGCGACTCCAGCTGCCGTCGGCGGCGCGCAGGTGCAGGCTGAAGCGGCCTTCGTGCATGCGCAGGGCCACGCGCGGCTGCTGCCTGGCGTCGACGACCATGCGCACGGTGTACGAGGGAGCGCCCAGCGACACATTGTCCAGCCGCCCGGTCTTGGTGTTCAGGCGTGCCAGGCGGCTCTCGATGAAGTCGCCGTAGCCTTCGCCGCGGCGGCGCACCTCGGCCACCCAGACATCGGCCGAGCCATCCTGGACGGGGCTGACCAGCTCCCAGCCGTAGGGCAGCGACCGGTTGCCCCCGGACATCTCGATGAACCGGTCGCGCCACACGATCAGGTTGCGTGCGTTCCCGCCATCGTGGTCGATGGCGATGGCCCCGGCGCCGCCTTGATCGACCAAGGCTTCAGGCTGGAAGGCTTCATACACCAGCCGCTCGTTGTTGACCCAGGCCAGCGACGTGACGTTGACATCGCTGAAGTTGGCGATCACGCGGCCCGGCGTCACCAGCGGCACGTCGCGCACGACCGCGATCCGCTTGCCCTGGGGGCCCACCACGAGCATCGCCAGGCGCTTGCCGTCGGGCGACAGCGACACCTCGCTGATCTGCGCATGCGACGCGTAGCGCGCCGCCGCATCGTCGTCGGCCTGTGCGGATGCGCTGCCCGCGCCCAGCAGGAGGGCCAAGCACGCCCACGCCCGCCGGCGCTGGGGCGAATGCGCGCCATGCAGCCATGCTCTCACCATCGTTCGCTCCCGATTCGTTTTGTGGTGGGGTGCGTTGCCGGCCGACGTGCCGGTCCGTGCCCCGGCACGATGCTACGAACGCTGCCGGTCGCCGGCACGGAGCACCCCCTCTTTCCCCCAAAATGAGTGACATGCGCGAGACAACACCGGTCATCGGCCTGCAGGGTTTCCCCTCAATCGCCGAGCATCCGATCGCCTACCCGGCGCTCGAGGTCGCTCACATCACCGGCATCGCGCTGCTGCTGGGCAGCCTGGTGCTGCTGGAACTGCGCGTGTGGGGTGCCGGGCGCGAGATCCCCGTGGCCGCACTGGCGCGGCTGGCGCTGGCGCTGTCGCTGGGCGGCTTTGCGCTGGCGGCGGCCAGCGGCCTGGTGATGTTCGCAGCCCACCCGGGCGAGATGCTGGCCAACCGCGCCTTCCTCATCAAGCTCGGGCTGCTGACGCTGGCCGGCACCAACGCCGCCGCGTTCCATGCCCGCGGCGGCCTGCACAAGGCCGACGCCATGGCGCGCGCCCAGACCGTGCTGTCGCTGGGCCTTTGGCTCGGCGTCATCATCTGCGGCCGCTGGATCGCCTACGCCTGAACGGAGCCCACCCGATGCACCGCCGACACCTCGTCGCCGCCATGGCCACCCTGCCGCTGGCCCCTGCCTGGGCCCACCACGGCTGGAGCAGCTTCGACCAGGCGCGGCCGATCTACCTGGAAGGCACCGCGCGCGACGTGCGCTGGCGCAACCCGCATGCCGAGCTGAAGCTTGAGCTGGCCGCGGGCCTGAAGCTGCCCACCGACCTCGCCAGCCGCGCCGTGCCGGCTCAGACCGCCCCGGTGGACGGCCCGGCGCTGCTGAAGGCGGCGCAGCTGCCCACGCGCAAAGATGCGGTGTGGGACATCGAGCTGGCCCCGCTGTCGCGCATGGGCGCCTGGCAGGTGCCGGAGCTCAAGGCCGGCGACCGCGTCGCGGTGCTCGGCTTCACCTTCGCGGGCGAGAAGGGCGACGCGATCCTGCGGGCCGAGTACCTGTTCGTCGGCGGCAAGGCCTACGGCCTGCGCTCGTCGCCGGCCTGAACGGCCTTCACTGATCGGCCTTCAGGGCGCCCGTCAGAGCGTGGCAAAGGCCTCGCGCGCGGCGGCCAGCGTCGCGTCGAGGTCGGCCGCCGTGTGCGCCGCGCTCGCGAAGCCGGCCTCGTACAGCGCCGGCGCCAGGTACACGCCGCGGTCGAGCATGGCGTGGAAGAAGCGGTTGAAGCGCTCCTTGTCCGTCGCCATCACCACCCCGTAGTTCTGCGGCAGCGCGTCGGCGAAGAAGAAGCCGAACATGCCGCCTTCGCTGTCCACCGAGAACGGCACGCCGGCGGCGTCGGCGGCGGCCTTCAGGCCGCTCACCAGCGAGTGCGTGCGCGCACCCAGCGCCTCGAAGAAGCCGGGGCGGCCGATCTCCGTCAGCGTCGCCAGGCCGCAGGCCGTGGCCACCGGGTTGCCGCTCAGCGTGCCGGCCTGGTAGACCGGGCCCAGCGGTGCGAGCTTGCTCATCACCGCGCGGCTGCCGCCGAAGGCCGCCAGCGGCATGCCGCCGCCGATGACCTTGCCGAACACGAACAGGTCGGGCCTGAAGCCCGGCATCAGCTGCGCGTACACGCCCCAGGCGCCGAGCGGGCCGACGCGGAAGCCCGTCATCACCTCGTCGAACACCAGCATCGCGCCGTGCTTCGTACAGAGCTCGCGCAGCCGCTGCATGAACGGCAGGCTGGCGCGCACGAAGTTCATGTTGCCGGCGATGGCCTCGAGCATCACGCAGGCGATGTCGTCGCCCTGCCGGGCGAACGCGGCGTCCAGCTGCTCGAGGTTGTTGTACTCGAGCACCATCGTGTGCTTGACCACGTCTTCCGGCACGCCGGCGCTGGTGGGGAAGCCGAAGGTCGCCAGGCCCGAGCCGGCCTTCACCAGCAGCGCGTCGGCGTGGCCGTGGTAGCAGCCCTCGAACTTGACGATGGTGTTGCGGCCGGTGGCGCCGCGGGCCAGCCGCAGCGCGCTCATGCCGGCCTCGGTGCCGCTGGAGACGAGCCGGATCTGCTCGACGCCGCTGGCCGGGCCCAGACGCTCGATGATGGCCTCGGCGAGCTCGATCTCGCGCTCGGTGGGGGCGCCGAAGCTGAAGCCGTCGATGGCGGCCTTCTGCACCGCCTCGAGAACGGCCGGGTGGCCGTGGCCCAGGATCATCGGGCCCCAGGAGCCGATGTAGTCGATGTAGCGCCGGCCCTCGGCGTCGATGATGTACGGGCCCTCGGCGCGCGTGATGAAGCGCGGCGTGCCGCCCACGGCGCGGAAGGCTCGCACCGGCGAATTGACGCCGCCGGGGATGACGCGCTGCGCGCGCTCGAACAGGGCCTGGTTGGTGATGGGCATGGGACTGCGTTGCTCAGTGGACACGGCGCGGCGCCCCCTTGGGCGACGGCACATCGGGTTCGGGGTCGGGATCGTCGCCGCCATCGGGGCCGCCGGGGCCGTCTTCGGCGCCGTCCTCCGGCGGTGGCAGCGCCCAGAAGAAGCGGTCGGGCACGACGTGGCCCATGCCGGGGCGGAAGCCCGCGTCCAGCGTCTGGTCGAGGAAGTTCAGGGCCTCGGACACCGCGGCCTGCAGCTCGGCGCCCGTGGCCAGCAGCGCGGCCAGCGCGGCGCTGAGCGTGTCGCCGGCGCCGACGAAGCTGGTGTCGAAGCGCTCGAACTTCTCACCGGCCAGCGCCCCTTGCGGCGAGGCCAGCACGTTGTCGATGAACTGCTCGCCCGGGCCCTTGCTGCTGGCCTTGGCCGGCAGCGCGATGCCGGTGACGAGCACGTAGCGCGTGCCGTGCTCGGCGGCGGCGACCGCCAGCTCGCGCGCGGAGGGCGGCCGCTCGCTGTCCCACTCGGGCAGCAGGAAGTCCTGCAGCGTCTGGTGGTTGCCCACCAGCACCTCGGTGGCCGGCAGGATGAGCTCGCGGAAGGCGTCGAGGTAGGGCTGCAGCTGGTCCTCGTCCATCCAGCCCAGGTTGGGCAGGTGCGTGACCAGCGGGATCTCGGTGTAGTCCGACAGCACCTCGGCGACGGCGCTGACGTTGTCGGCGCTGCCCAGGAAGCCGACCTTCCAGCCGGCGATCGTGATGTCCTCCAGAATGGTGCGCGCCTGCTCGACGACGACATCGGCGTCGATGTCGTGCTGGTCGAAGATGTCGGCGGTGTCGCGCATGACAATGCTCGTCACGATCGGCAAAGCGTGCGCGCCCATGGCCGCGGCCGTGGCGACGTCGCCGGCCAGGCCGCCGGCGCCGCTGGGCTCGCTGGCGTTGAAGCACATCACGGCGGCGGGCGGCGGCGGCTCGACGCCAGCGGCTTCGGGGTCGTCGAGGCCGGCGGCCGGGTGGGGATCGGGGTTCATGGGGGGGTGGGCGTGGAGGGCGGAAAGACCGGCCGCAAGGCTGGTCTGGGCTGTGCGGCGCGGGGTGCGGAACGGGCCGGACCAAACCTCCAGCAGATTCTGAGAAACGGCCTGCAGGCCCTCACAAATCCACGCTTTTCGCTGGATCTGCGTGGCTACAATGCCGGCCCATTGTAGTGAGGTGACCGAGCCATCGTGAGCGAACCGCGTACCTGGATGTGCCTGATCTGCGGCTGGATCTACAACGAGGCCGATGGCGATCCGGAACACGGCATTCCCCCCGGCACCGCCTGGGCCGACGTGTCCATGAACTGGACCTGTCCGGAATGCGGCGCGCGCAAGGAAGACTTCGAGATGGTGCAGATCTGAACCCGCGCCGGGCCGGCCAGGCCCGGGGGTTCATTCAGGAGGACGGCGCTTGGACATGCAAGGGCCCGACGCGGGCGCAGCAGCGGCCGCGGCACCCGCCGGCGCGCGGGTGCTGGTCATCGACGACAGCAACACCATCCGGCGCAGCGCCGAGATCTTCCTGCGCCAGGGCGGCCACGAGGTCGTGCTGGCCGAGGACGGCTTCGACGCGCTGGCCAAGGTCAACGACCACGCGCCCGACCTGATCTTCTGCGACATCCTGATGCCGCGGCTCGACGGCTACCAGACCTGCGCCATCATCAAGCGCAACCCGCGCTTCGCGCATGTGCCGGTCATCATGCTGTCGAGCAAGGACGGCCTGTTCGACAAGGCCCGGGGCCGCATGGTCGGCTCCGAGGACTACCTCACCAAGCCCTTCACGAAGGAACAGCTGCTGAAGGCGGTGGAGTCCCACCGCCGCGCCGCGGCCTGACGCCCGCCCGAACCCGAACGCCGGAACGCACATCGATGGCCATCCAGAAGATCCTCGTCGTCGACGACTCCAAGACCGAGCTGCACCACCTGTCCGACGTCCTCGGCAAGCGCGGCTACAGCGTGCGCACCGCCGAAAACGGCGAGGAGGCCCTGCGCCGGCTCGAGGAGGACAAGCCCGACCTCATCCTGATGGACGTGGTCATGCCCGGGCAGAACGGCTTCCAGCTCACGCGCAGCATCACGCGCGACCCGCGCTTCTCGGACGTGCCGGTGATCATGTGCACCAGCAAGAACCAGGAGACCGACAAGGTCTGGGGCATGCGCCAGGGCGCACGCGACTACATCGTCAAGCCGGTCAACGCCGACGAGCTGATCGCCAAGATCAAGGCGTTCGATTGATGAAGGCGCCTTCGAGCTCACGTCGTTCGCGGCCCCCCAGGGGGGCGCCAGTGCCCTTCGGGCGGGCGGGCGGGCACTGATGGCCAAACGCGAAGCCCTTCGCGAACTCCAGAGCCGGCTGGCCGAGCGGCTGCAGGCCGCCCGCACCGAAACCCGCGCGGCCTCGTGGCTGGCGGTCGAGTGCGCCGGCGCCGGGCTCCTGGTGCCGCTGGCCACCGCCGGCGAGATCTTCCCCGCCGGCACGCTGCTGCCGGTGCCGCACACACAGGCCTGGTTCCTGGGCGTGGCCAACCTGCGCGGCGGCCTGCATGGCGTCGTCGACCTCGCGGCCTTCCTGGGCCTGCGCGCACCGCTGGCGCGCGACGCCGTGCGCGACCAGGCCCGGCTGCTGGCCTTCAACCCGTCGCTGGGCTCGCACTGCGCGGTGCTCGTCGACCGCCTCGCCGGCCTGCGCAACCGCCAGCAGCTGCAGCCCGAGCCGGCCGACGCCGCACCGCGCCCGGATTTCGCGGCCGGGGGCCGCTGGCGCGATGCCGACGGCCGCCTGTGGCAGGAGGTCGATCTGGCGCTGCTGGCCCGGCACGAGCTGTTCCTGGCCATTGCGGCATGAAGCCCGCTTCGAGGGGCCACCGCCCCGCTGTCTGTTCCGAGCCGTCACACGAGCATTGAAGAGGACGCCATGAGCTTTCTGGATCGCATCAAGGGTGCCGGTCGCGCCAAGCCAGAGGCCGACATCCCGGTGCCTTCGGCGCCGTTCGACGAACTGTCGCCGCCAGCCCCCGGCGAAGTGACCGTGCGCCTGGGCCAGAGCACGATCACGCCCGGAGACCGCGACGGCAACTCCATCATCAGCGAGGCCGCGCCCTCGGAGCTGGCTGCCGAGTTCGGCGAGACGCGGATGAGCGCCGGCACCGAAGAGGCCGACGGCTTCCACAGCGGGCTGCCGGTCGTCGGCACCTGGCCGCTGGAGCGCCAGCAGCGCGCGATGATCATCCTGTTCGGCGGCGGCCTCGTGGCGCTGCTGCTGGCGGCGCTCTTCGCGATCACTTCCGCCAACCGCAGCGCCAGCCAGGTGGCGGCGGCCGGCCAGGCGACGACGCAGTCGCAGCGGCTGGCCAAGTCGGTGTCGCAGGCCATCGTCGGCAGTGCCGCGGCGTTCCCGGAAGTACGCGAGTCGGTCGACATCCTGACCAAGACCGTGCGCAGCTTGTCCACCGGCGAGGGCGACGTCGCTGCCGCGCCCGGCGGCCTGCAGGAGCAGGTGACTGCGCTGCTGCCGCTGGCCGACAAGGCCGAGAAGAACGCCGCCATCGTGCTGACGCAGCAGCAGACCCTCACGCAGGTGGGCGCGGCGCTGCGCGCGATCAACCGCCAGAGCGGCGACCTGCTCGAAACCGCCGAGACCGTGAGCTCGCTGAAGCTGCAGAGCGGCGCCTCCGCCGCCGAGCTGTCGGCCGTGGGCCAGCTTGTGATGCTGACGCAGCGCATCGGCAAGAGCGCCAACGAGTTCCTCACCAGCGAGGGCGTCAGCGCCGAGGCCGTGTTCCTGCTCGGCAAGGACCTGAACTCCTTCAAGGAGATCGCCGAGGGCGTGATCCAGGGCAACCCCGAGCTGCGTCTGCCCGGCACGCGCGACGCGCAGACGCGTGAGAAGCTGCAGTCGCTGCTGCAGCAGTACGAGAAGACACGCACCGAGGCCTCGGCCATCCTGTCCAACCTGCAGGGCCTGGTGGCCGCGCGCGAGGCGCAGAGCGCCATCGTCGCCGACTCCGAGCCGCTGCGCCGCGGGCTCGACACGCTGCAGCAGGGCCTGGCGGGCTCGGGTGGCTTCGGCGGCTGGCGCCTGCTGCTGGGCCTGCTGGGCCTGGCCGCGCTGGCGGCGGGTGCCTTCGGCCTGCTGCGCCTGTTCGTGATCGACCAGACCGCCCGCGCCCGCGCCGCCGACGTGCAGCGCCAGGAGGCCGAGCGCCAGGAGCAGGAAGCCAAGCGCGTGAACGACGCCAACCAGGCGGCCATTCTGCGGCTGATGAACGAGCTGCAGACGGTGGCCGAAGGCGACCTCACGCAGCAGGCCACGGTGACGGAAGACATCACCGGCGCCATCGCCGACTCGGTGAACTACACCGTGGAAGAGCTGCGAACGCTGGTCGAGCAGGTGCAGACGACGGTGGGCCGCGTGGCCGAGACCACCGCGCAGGTGGAAGCGACGTCGATCGAGCTGCTGGGTGCCTCGACCGAGCAGCTGCGTGAGATCCGCGACACCGGCGACGAGGTGCTGCAGATGGCCGGCCGCATCAACGACGTGTCCGCCCAGGCGCAGGAAACCGCCGCGGTGGCGCGCGAATCGCTGAAGGCGTCGGAGTCGGGCCTGGCGGCGGTGAACAACGCGATCGGCGGCATGAACTCCATCCGCGACCAGATCCAGGAAACCTCCAAGCGGATCAAGCGGCTGGGCGAAAGCTCGCAGGAGATCGGCGAAATCACCGAGCTGATTTCCGACATTACCGAGCAGACGAACGTGCTGGCCCTGAACGCCGCCATCCAGGCGGCGAGCGCGGGTGAAGCGGGCCGCGGCTTCAGCGTCGTGGCCGAGGAAGTGCAGCGACTGGCCGAACGCTCGGCCGACGCCACGCGCCAGATCGCGGCCATCGTGCGCACCATTCAGACCGACACGCAAGACGCGGTGGGCGCCATGGAGCGCAGCACGCAGGGCGTGGTCGAGGGGGCCCGGCTGTCCGACGCCGCCGGTGCCGCACTCGGCGACATCGACCGCGTGACGCGCGAACTGGCCGACCTGATCCAACGCATCTCGGAAGAGGCGCTCAAGGAAGCCAAGCAGGCCAACGAGGTGGCCGCCAACATCCAGCACATCTTCGCCGTGACGGAGCAGACCTCGGAAGGTACGCGCTCAACGGCGCAGATGGTGCGCGAGCTGTCGCGCAGCGCCGAGGAACTGAAGACCTCGGTGTCGCGGTTCAAGATCGCCTGACGTCCCGCGCACCCGCAGCCAGCCCGCCCACCGCCCATGCGTGACACCCAAGACTCCGGCCCGGCCGACCTCGACGCGCTGCCGGGCGACGACCTGAGCGCGCTGGCCTGGGTGCATGGCGAGCTGCGGCGTTCGCTCGAGAACGCCACCAAGGCGCTGCGGCGCTACCTCAAGGACAGCGACGCGGCGGCCGGCGGCGACATCGACGCCGTCGATCCCTCGGTGCTGCGCGTGGCGCGCACGCAGCTGCACCAGGGCGTCGGGGCGCTGGAGCTCGTTGGCCTGCCGGCGGTGGCCAACGTGCTGCGCGCCGCCGAGAGCGCGGTGCAGCGCCTGGTGGCCAAGCCGGCGCTGGTGGACGCCAAGGCGGTCGACACGCTGGAGCGCGTCTCGTTCGGCCTGCTCGACTACCTGTCGCGGCTGCTGGCGCGCAAGAGCGTCAGCCCGCTGATGCTGTTCCCGCAGTACCGCGACGCGCTGCAGCTGGCCGGCGCCGACCGCATCCACCCCGCCGACCTGTGGCAGCCCGACTGGCAGTGGCGCGAGCTGCCGCACGACCCGGCCGCGCAGCCGCGCAACGCCGACGACGAGGCCCGCGGCCAGATGGAGGCCGAGGTGCTGGCGCTGATGCGCGAGCCCGGCGTCGCGATGGCGCGCATGAGCGACCTCTGCGCCGACCTCGGTGCCGGCGCTCGCAGCCTGGGCCAGGCCCAGGAGGGCACGCTGTGGCAGCTGGCCGCTGCGGTGTTCGAGGCCCAGGCCTCGGGCCTGCTGCCGCCCGACGTCTACACCAAGCGCCTGGCCTCGCGGCTGCTGGCCCAGCTGCGCGCCAGTGCCAAGGGCGCCGCGGCGCCGTCGGACCGCCTCGCGCAGGACCTGCTGTTCTTCTGCGCCCGCGCACGTGATCCCGAACCGGGCCGCTCGCCGCGGCTGGGCGCCGTGCGCCAGGCCTGGCGGCTGGCCGAGCAGCGCCCGGCCGACTACGAAGTGTCGCGACTGGGCCGCTTCGATCCGGCGCTGCTGGTGCAGGCCAAGAAGCGCGTCAGCGCCGCCAAGGACGCGTGGTCGGCCGTGGCCGGTGGCGAGCTGCACCGCCTGCAGCCGCTGGCCGACCAGATGCACCTGGTCGGCGAGTCGCTGCAGAAGCTGTTCCCGGCCGGCGAGGTGCTGGCGCAGTCGCTCGAGGCCACCGCCGCCCAGGTGCTGGCGGCCGCACAGCCGCCGTCGGCGTCGCTGGCGATGGAGGTCGCCACCGGCATCCTGTTCCTCGACGCCACGCTCGAGGACGGCGAACTCGACCAGCCGAACCTGCCCGAGCGCCTGGTGCACCTGGCCGGCCGCATCGACGCCGTGCGCGCAGGGGCCGAGCCGCAGCCGCTCGAGATCTGGATGGAGGAGCTGTACCGCCGCGTCTCCGACCGCCAGACCATGGGCAGCGTCGTCGCCGAGCTGCGCGCGAGCCTGTCCGAGGTCGAGAAGCAGATTGACCAGTACTTCCGCAACCCCGCCGACCGCGCCGTGCTCATCCCGGTGCCGGCGCAGCTGGGCTCGATGCGCGGCGTGCTGTCGGTGCTGGGCATGGACCAGGCCTCGCAGGCCGCGCTGCACATGCGCGACATGGTCGACCAGCTCGCGCAGACCGAGGTCGACGCGCAGCGCGCCATCCAGGCCGGCACCTTCGACCGCCTGGCCGACAACCTCGGCGCGCTGAGCTTCCTGATCGACATGCTCAGCGTGCAGCCGCAGCTGGCGAAGAACCTGTTCCGCTTCGACCCCGAGACCGGCAGCCTCACGGCGGTGATGGGCCGCACCGAGCGCGCGTCGGCCTTCGCGTCGCTCGACGAGCCGACGATGCCGCTGGCGCTGGACCGCGACACCGCGGCCGCGCCGCTGGTCGACCAGGTCCAGGAACTCGCGCGCGCCGCGGCCGACCCCGGTGTGGGCGACGGCCAGCTGGCCCGCGACGCCGAGCGCCTGGCCCAGGCCGCGACGGCCGCCGACCAGCGCGAGCTGGCCCAGCTGCTGGGCACCGCCCACCGCGGCCTGCGCGACGGCAGCGATGCCGCCACGCGGGCGCGCATGCGCGGCGAACTGGCCGAGATCGCCGGCCTGTCGGCCCCGTTGCCGGTGGAGCCCCCGCCGCCGCCCGCGCCCGTGCCGCCGCCCAAGCCGGCGCCCACGGGCGGTACCGGCCTCGAAGACGACGCCGAGATGCGCGAGATCTTCGTCGAGGAGGCGCGCGAGGTCGTCGCTGACGCGCAGGCCGCGATCGAGCGCCTGGAGGCCGCGCCCGACAACCTGCCCGACATGACCACGGTGCGGCGCGCCTTCCACACGCTGAAGGGCAGCTCGCGCATGATCGGTCTCAAGGACTTCGGCGAAGCCGCCTGGTCCTGCGAGCAGCTGTACAACGCACGCCTCGCGGCCGACGCCCGCCTCGACGGCCCGCTGCGCGAACTCACCACCGAGGCGCTGGCCTACCTGGGCAGTTGGGTGGAGGCCATCGCGGCCGGCCAGCCGGCCGGCCACGAGAGCGCGGCCGTCTCGCGCGCCGCCGACGCGCTGCGCCTGGAAGGGCGGCGGCTGTCGATCACGGGCCCGGCGCCCGTGGTTGCCGAGACAGTTGCCGAGACGGTCGCCGAGATGGATGCCGAGGTGGCTGCCGAGGCACCGGCCGAAGAACCTGTCCAGGCGACGCTGGCGGCCGAGCCCGCCACCGAGCCCGAACCCGCCCCCGAGCCGCCGGCCGCCGCGCCCCTGGCCGAGGCCGAGACCGACATCGATCTCGGCGAGATCACGCTGCCCGATTTCGACCTCGACACGCCGCCCGACGACCGCACGCAGCTGCTGTCGCCGATGGCGCCCATCGAGCCCGAGGAGCCGCCGGCCCAGGGCCCGACCATCGTCATGCCCGTGGCCGGGCGCGAACCCCCGGCCGCGCCACCGGCGCACGGCGGCCTGGGCTCGGTCTCGGTGCGAGGCGATCTCGACGGCGAGCCGGCCGAGGCGGCCGACGCCGACTTCGAGCTGCACTTCGACGACGGCGAGCCGGCACCCGCGCCGGCCTTGGCCACGCGCGTGCCCGAGCTGCCGAGCGCCGCCGACCTGGACTTCTCGTTCACCGACGACGAGCCCGCCCCGGCGCCGGCCGAGGAGCTGCTCGACCTGCCGCTGGATGCGCCGCTCGACGCCCCGCCCAGCCCCGTCGAGACCACGGCCCCGATCCCGCCCGCCGGTGGCGTGGAGGCGCTGGAGATCGACCTCGCCGAACTCGACGACCTCTTCGAGCCGGCCGCCGACGCCACGATCGAACCCGCGGTCGAGCGCACCACGCCGCTGCCGGCCGATGCCACGGCCGACGCGGTGCCCGAGCCCGTCGTTGAAGCCCAGCCCGAGCCGGAAACCGAACCGCTGATCGAGGCCGTCGAGCCGGGCGACGCGGACGACGACGAGCCCGTCAAGCTGATCGGCGACCTGCGCATCCCGATTCCGCTGTTCAACATCTACCTCAACGAGGCCGACGAGCTGTCGCGGCGCCTCGTGGGCGAACTGGCCGAGTGGTCGCTGGAGTCGCAGACCCAGCCCGTGAGCGACAGCGCGGTGGCGCTGGCGCACTCGCTGGCCGGCAGCTCGGCCACCGTGGGCTATGCCGACCTGTCGGCCCTGGCCCGTTCGCTGGAGCATGCGCTGGAGCGCTCGGTGGCCGCCGGCCGCGGCCGCCCGGGCGAGCCGGCGCTGTTCAACGACGTGGCCGACGAGATCCGCCGGCTGCTGCACCAGTTCGCGGCCGGCTTCCTGCGGCCGGTGAACCCGGCGCTCACCGAGGCGCTGGCGGCGCACGAGCGGCTGCCGATGCCGGCCGAGGAGAGCGAGGCCGCCGGGTCGGCGCTCGACGCCGAGCCCGAGCTGTTGGCCGAGGTGGTGCCCGAGGTGGTCTCCGAGGCCGTGGCGACTGCGGCGGTTGTCGAGCCGCCGGTGCCCGACGACGACATCGACGCCGTCGACGAGGTCGACGCCGAGCTGTTCCCGATCTTCGAGGAAGAGGCCGACGAGCTGCTGCCGCAGCTGCAGCAGCGGCTGCGCGAATGGCACGAGCACCCGGGCAACCCGTCTGCGCCCGCGGCCTGCATGCGCACGCTGCACACCTTCAAGGGCGGTGCGCGCCTGGCCGGCGCGATGCGCCTGGGCGAGATGGCGCACCGGCTGGAGTCCGCCGTCGAGGCGCTGATGGCCCACGATGGCGTGGCCGCGGCCGACATCGACCCGCTGCTGATGCGCGCCGACGCCATGTCGACGGCCTACGAGCTGCTGCGGCGCGGCGGGGGCCAGGCGCCCGTGCCGGCGCAGGCCCCGGTGGCGGCCATGCCGGTGCTGCCGGTGCTGATGCCGGTCTCGGCGGCTGAGCCCGAGCCCGAGCCCGAGCCCGAACCCCAGCCCGCCGCCGAGCCGGCGCCCGCCGGGGTGCCCGAGCCCGCGGCGGCCGACGACGAGATCGCCTTCGATCTGGATCTGGCCGAAGCCCCCGCCGCCGCTGCGGCGGCGCCCGAGCTGGAGCCGGCGCCGGTGGCCTTGCCCGAGGCCGGTCTCGACCTGGCCGAGGCGCCGGCCGCCGACGCCGACGCCGACGCCGGCGACGCCGAAGCGATGGACCTGCCGCTGGAGCCGGTGGTGCCGCCGCCGGCCGCGCCGGTGGTCATCGACTGGAGCCGCTTCGCGCAGCCCTCAGCCCCGGCCGCGGCCGCGGCCGACGAGGCGCGCCCCGGCGCCACGGGCAGCACGGCCGCGGTGCGCGTGCGGGCCTCGCTGCTGGACCGGCTGGTCAACAACGCCGGCGAGGTGTCGATCACCCGCTCGCGCATCGACACCACCGTGGCGCAGCTGCAGGGCTCGCTCGGCGAACTCACCGAGAGCCTGGAGCGCATGCGCCGGCAGCTGCGCGACATCGAGCTGCAGGCCGAGACGCAGATCGCGGCGCGCGTCGAGGCGGCCAAGTCCTCGTCGGAGGGCTTCGACCCGCTGGAGATGGACCGCTTCACGCGCTTCCAGGAGCTCACGCGCTTCATGGCCGAGTCGGTCAACGACGTCGCCACGCTGCAGCGCAGCCTGCAGCGCGCGCTGCAGTCGGCCGAGGACGAGCTCGCTTCGCAGGCGCGGCTGACGCGCGAGCTGCAGGACGACCTGCTGCGCACGCGCCTGGTCGACTTCGACAGCATCGGCGAGCGCATGCACCGCGTCGTGCGGCAGGCGGCGCGCGATGCCGGCAAGCAGGTCAAGCTGGAGATCACCGGCGGCCAGACCGAGCTGGACCGCTCGGTGCTGGAGCGCACGGCGGGCGCCTTCGAGCACCTGCTGCGCAACAGCGTGGCCCACGGCATCGAGATGCCGGACGTGCGCACGTCGGTGGGCAAGGACGCCACCGGCACGCTGCGCATCGAGGTCAGCCAGCATGGCAACGAAGTGCTGCTGAACTTCGCCGACGACGGCGCCGGCCTGAATCTCGCCCGCATCCGCGAGCGCGGCCTGCAGCTGGGGCTGATCTCGGCCGACGCCGAACCCGACGAGGCCCAACTCAAACGGTTGATCTTCGCGCCGGGCTTCTCCACCGCCAGCCAGATCACCGAGCTCAGCGGCCGGGGCATCGGCATGGACGTCGTGCGCGCCGAGGTCGGCACGCTGGGCGGCAGCATCGAGACCGCCTCGACGGTGGGCCAGGGCACCAGCTTCCTGCTGCGCCTGCCGCTGACCACCGCGCTGACGCAGATCGTGCTGCTCAAGAGCGGCGAGCAGGTCGTCGCCGTGCCGGCGGCGCTGATGCAGTCGGTGCAGCGCGTGCCGGTGGAGGCCGTCGAGGCGGCCTACGCCACCGGCAAGCTGCAGCATGGCGGCGTCGAGCTGCCGTTCTACTGGCTGGGCGGCCTGCTGGGCCACGCCGGCCGGGGCCACACGCACGGCAAGCATGCGCCGGTCGTGCTGGTGCGCAGCGCGCAGGCAGCGCTGGCGCTGCACGTGGACGAAGTGGTCGGCAACCAGGAAGTCGTCGTCAAGAACCTCGGCGCGCAGCTCAACCGCGTGCCGGGCCTGGCGGGCATCAGCCTGCTGGCCTCGGGCGACGTGGCGCTGATCTACAACGTCGTCGCGCTGGCCGACTGGTACGGCGCCGACGCGCAGGCCCGCCTGGCCGCCGTCAACGCGCAGGCCGACACGCCGACGCCGGTCGCGCCGGTGTTCGACGATGTCGTGCAGGCGCCGCTGGTGCTGGTGGTCGACGACTCGCTGACCGTGCGCCGCGTGACCCAGCGCCTGCTGGAGCGCGTCGGCTTCCGTGTCACGCTGGCCAAGGACGGCCTGGATGCGATGGAGAAGCTGTCGGCGGACGAACTGCCGTCGGTCGTGCTGTCGGACATCGAGATGCCGCGCATGGACGGCTTCGACCTGGTGCGCAACATGCGGGCGGACACGCGCCTGGCCGGCCTGCCGGTCATCATGATCACGTCCCGCATCGCGCAGAAGCACCGCGACTATGCGGCCCAGCTCGGGGTGGACCACTACCTCGGCAAGCCCTACGACGAAGAGCAGCTGCTGGGCCTGATCCGCCAGTACACGCGGGCGTCGGTGGTAGCCTGAAGCCATGTCCCAGGTAGTCGACCACCTTGCCGAGCTCACGGGCTTCCGTGACCGTGACGTCATGGACGTCACGCTGGTCATGGCACTGCGCGACCTGCTCGAGCCCGAGTCGGCGGCCATCTACCGCCTGGTGGGCGAGCCGGGCAACGAGCGCTGGCTCACCCGTGCCCACCTGCGCGCGGGTGATGCCGTCGCGTCGGCTGACCCGCTGTGGGCCAAGCCCGAGGCGCTGCCGCTGTCCGCGGAGCACCCGCTGCGGCTGGAGGCCATGCGCAGCCGCAGCGTCACGCAGGTGGCGCAGGGCGGCCAGTGGCTGTACCTGTTCCCCATCGCGACGGACCGCGACGTCATCGGCGTCATCGAGATCCTGTC
>JAIXTY010000061.1 GCA_027483705.1 Rubrivivax sp. | reverse complement strand
GACCTTTGAAGCGCCGAGAAGCGCAGGGTTCAGGGCCCGCGCGCGCAGCGCGCTTCGTGAACTGACTCGCCGCAACTGTTCGAGCGCAGCGGCCGCAGGCCGCGTAGCGAGTTTTGCGGCGGGGCCCTGGACCCGAGCATCGCAGGGCAGTCGGCCCACCGGGCCGACCGCTTCAATTCACGCCACAGCCCCCGCCCGCACAGCCCTTTGCCGCGCGACGCATCGACAGCGACGAAGAACCTCAGACAAGAGCCAAAAAAGCTAGCCTCGCTCAGGCCTTGCCCTGCGCCGCCACCGCCGCGGCCGCCTTCGCAGCCGCTTCAGCATCGCCGAGGTAGTAGCTGCGGATCGGCTTGAGTGCCGCGTCGAGCTCGTAGACCAGCGGGATGCCGTTGGGGATGTTGACGCCCACGATCTCGGCGTCGCCGATGCCGTCGAGCATCTTCACCATCGCGCGGATGCTGTTGCCGTGGGCGGCGACCAGCACGCGCTGGCCGCTGCCGATGGCCGGGGCCAGCACCTCGTCCCAGAACGGGCGCACGCGCGCCACGGTGTCCTTCAGGCACTCGGTGAGCGGAATCTGCCCGGGCGCCAGCTTCGCGTAACGCGGGTCGCCACGCTGGCCGCGCGGATCGCCCGGCTCCAGCGCCGGCGGCGGCGTGTCGTAGCTGCGGCGCCAGATCAGCACCTGCTCGTCGCCGTACTGCCGGGCCATGTCGGCCTTGTTCAGGCCCTGCAGCGCGCCGTAGTGGCGCTCGTTCAGGCGCCAGTCGTGGCGCACCGGCAGCCAGGTGCGCTCCATCGTGTCGAGCGCATGCCACAGCGTCCAGACGGCGCGCTTGAGCACACTGGTGTAGGCCACGTCGAACTCCCAGCCGGCCTCGCGCAGCAGCCGGCCGGCCTCGCGGGCCTGGGCCACGCCGGTGTCGGTGAGCGGCACGTCGGTCCAGCCGGTGAACCGGTTCTCCAGATTCCAGGTCGATTCCCCGTGGCGGATCAGGACGAGCTGGTGTGCAGGTGTCGGCATGCGCGAGATTCTATGATTCGCGGTTTGCACCAACGGCCGCCCACGCAGCCCCGCCACCGTGAGCTTCTTCGTCGAAAACTGGATCCTGATCCTCGTCGCCTTCGTGTCGGGCGCCATGCTCGTGTGGCCGATGGTCAACAAGGCCGCCGGCGGTGCCGGCGCCGTGGGCACCACCGAGGCCGTGCGCCTGATCAACCGCGAGAAGGGCGTGCTCATCGACGTCGGCGAGCCCAAGGAGTACGCCGAGGGCCACGCCACCGGCGCCCGCAGCATCCCCTTCGGCCAGCTCGAGGGCTCGAAGGACCTGCCGTCCAACAAGGCGCTGCCGGTCATCCTGCTGTGCCCCACCGGCGCGCGCGCCGGCCGCGCCGCGGCGCTGCTGCGCAAGGCCGGCTACGAGAAGGCCGTGTCGGTGGCCGGCGGCAACGCAGCCTGGCGTGAAGCACAACTGCCGATGGAGAAGTCGGCAGCAGGGTGATGGCGGCCTGCGGACAATGCCGGCCCACACCACCTGAACCGCCCCCGAGGAGCCCTCATGAGCCCCGTGCGCATGTACACCACCCAGGTGTGCCCGTACTGCATCCGCGCCAAGGCGCTGCTCAAGCAGCGCGGCGTCGAGCAGATCGACGAGATCCGCGTCGACCTCGACCCCACCCAGCGCGAGGCCATGATCGCGCTCACCGGCCGCCGCACCGTGCCGCAGATCTTCATCGGCGACACCCACGTCGGCGGCTGCGACGACCTGATGGCACTCGACCAGCGCGGCGGCCTCGCGCCCATGCTCGCCGGCTGAGCAGCACCTCACGGTCCCCGGTGGCGGCCCCCTTGCCGGGCCGTCATGGTGCTCGCCGATAATCCGCAATTCCGGCCCGATGCCCACACGGCACCGGGCCTTCTTTCACCGAACCCATCCGAGACCGGACCATGGCCGACGAGACCCCCGTTTTCAACATCCAGCGCATGTACCTGAAGGACCTGTCGCTGGAGCAGCCCAACTCGCCGCAGATCCTGCTCGAGCAGGGGCAGCCGCAGGTCGACATCAACCTGCAGATGGGCGCCGACTCGGTGGCCGACGGCGTGTACGAGATCACCGTCACCGCCACCGTCACGGCCAAGGTCAAGGACCGCACGCTGTTCCTCGTGGAGGCCAAGCAGGCCGGCATCTTCGAGATCCGCAACGTGCCGCAGGACCAGCTCCAGGGCATCGTCAGCATCGTCTGCCCGCAGATGGTCTACCCGTACCTGCGCGCCATCGTGTCCGATGTCTGCACGCGCGCCGGCTTCCCGCCGATCCTGCTGACGGAAGTCAACTTCCAGGCCATGTTCGAGGCGCAGCAGCAGCAGGCCGCCGCCGCGGCCAACGGCGGCTCGCGCATCATCACCGGCGCGAACTGATCCCGCCGCGCGGGACTGCACGGCGATGAAGATCGCGGTGCTCGGCGCCGGGGCCTGGGGCACGGCGCTGGCCGTGGCCGCGGCCCAGGCCGGCCACGAGACGCAGCTGTGGGCGCGCGATGGCGCCCAGGCCGCCGCGTTGCAGGCGGCCCGCTGCAACACCCGCTACCTGCCCGAGGTGGCGCTGCCCCCCGCGCTGGCCGCCACCGCCAACCTGGCTGATGCGCTGGCGCATGGCGCCGATGGCGCGGCCGGGCTCGTCGTCATCGCCACGCCGATGGCCGGCCTGCGCGGCATGCTGGCTGCGTTGCCCGCCGGCACACCCGCCCTGTGGCTGTGCAAGGGCTTCGAGGCCGGCAGCGGCCTGCTCGGCCACGAGATCGCGCGCGAGCTGCGGCCCGGCATGCCCTGCGGCGTGCTGTCGGGCCCGAGCTTCGCGCTCGAGGTGGCGCGCGGCCTGCCGACCGCGCTGGTGGCTGCCAGCAACGACGCCGCGCTCGCGGCGCGTGCCGTCGAAGCCTTCCACGGCGGCGCGCTGCGCATCTACACCAGCCCCGACATCGTCGGCGTCGAGGTCGGTGGCGCGCTGAAGAACGTGCTCGCCATCGCCACCGGCATCGTCGATGGCTTGCCCGGCGCCGGCCTCAACGCCCGCGCGGCCCTCATCACCCGCGGCCTGGCCGAGATGACGCGCCTGGGCCTGGCGCTGGGCGCGCGCGCCGACACCTTCATGGGCCTGTCGGGCCTGGGCGATCTGGTGCTCACGGCCACCGGCTCGCTCTCGCGCAACCGCGCGGTGGGCCTGGCGCTGGCCGCCGGCCGCAGCCTGCCCGAGGCCCTGGCCGAACTGGGCCACGTGGCCGAGGGTGTGCCCACCGCCGCCGTGGCGCTGGCGCGGGCGCAGGCGCTGGGCGTGGAGCTGCCCATCACGGCCGCGGTGGTGGAGGTGCTGGCCGGCCGGCTGGCGCCCGCCCAGGCGGTGGCGGTGCTGATGGCGCGCGGCGCGCGGGCCGAGTCGGCCTAGTCCCTAGGCGCCACCCGCGTAGCCCTGCTGCCGCCAGGCGTCGAACACGACGACGGCGACGGCATTGCTCAGGTTCAGGCTGCGCTGGCCGGCGCGCATCGGCAGGCGCACGCGCTGCGGCGGCGCGAAGCGCTCGCGCAGTTCGGGCGCGAGGCCGCGCGACTCGCTGCCGAACACGAACCAGTCGCCCGGCTGCCAGCGCATCGCGCCCAGCGGCTGCGAGCCGTGCGTGGTGAAGGCGAAGAGGCGCGCCGGATCGGGCCGCGCGGCAGCCAGCAGCGCCTCGAAGCCGGCGTGGCGCTGCACTTCGGCCCACTCGTGGTAATCCAGGCCCGCGCGGCGCAGCAGCTTGTCGTCCATCGAAAAGCCCAATGGCTCCACGAGGTGCAGCGTGCAGCCGGTGTTGGCCACGAGCCGGATCACGTTGCCGGTGTTGGGCGGGATCTCGGGCTCGACGAGCACGACGTGGAACATCGGCGTCAGCTTCTCAGTCGGTACCCGGCGCGGGTGTGCGCGCGACCACCCAGACCACGACCGATGCCGCGCCGGCGCGCTGCAGCTCGCGGGTGGCGGCGGCCAGCGTGGCGCCGGTGGTCATGACGTCGTCGACCAGCGCCACCGTCCGGCCGGCGAGTGCGCCGCGCAGGGCCGGTTCAACCATGAACGAGCGCGCGAGGTTGGTCTCGCGTTCGGCGCGTGACAGCCCCGTCTGGTGCGGCGTGTCCACCGGGCGCAGCAGCAGGTCGTCGCGGGCCGGCAGCCCGCGCGCGGCCGCGATGCGGCGCGCCAGCTCCCAGGCCTGGTTGTAGCCGCGCTCGGCCAGCCGCGCGGGCGCCAGCGGCACCGGCAGCACCAGGTCGACGGGGGGCGCGCTCGTCAGCGCGCGCACCAGGCGGCTGGCCAGCGGCGCCGCCAGCTCGACGCGACCGCCGAACTTGAAGGCGGCGACGAGGCCGTCCCAAGGGAATCCGTAGTCGACCGCGGCCACCGCGGCAGCCCACGGCGGCTCGTGCTCGCCGAGGCAGCCGCCGCAGCGCGCCACGGCCGTGCCGGTGGGCAGTGCGCAGCGGGCGCAGCGCCAGCGTGGGGCGGCAAAGCGGGCATCGCAGTCGCTGCACAGCGCGTCGCCGCGGGTCCATTGCCGGCACAGCTCGCACTGCGTCGGCAGCGCCTCGAGCGCCGCCGCGGGCCGCGCCTGGGGCAGGGTGGTGAAGGCCATGGCGTCCCTATACTGCCACGCATGCCCGCGCCCGAGACCGATGCCACCGCGCCCCGGCCGGTGGATCCGGTGGCGCTGGCCCGCTGGCGCGATCGCCTGCGCCGCGCGCCCCAGGCGCCCTGGCTGCACACCGAAGCCGCGCGCCGCATGGCCGAGCGGCTGGCGATCGTGAAGCTGCAGCCGCAGGCCGTCGCGGCCTGGGGCCTGCAACCCGCCCACGACCGCAGCCTGCTCGCCGCGGCCTATCCCCAGGCCCGAATCACCGCCGTCGACCCCGACGGGCGACCACCCGATGCCGCGCCCTCGCCTTGGTGGCGCGGGCTGCTGTCGCGCGCGCCAACCCTGCATCACGCCACGCCCGACACCCTGCCGGCGGGTGAGGTGCAGCTCGTGTGGAGCGCGATGCTGCTGCACACGCTGCCGCGGCCGCAGGCCCAGTTCCAGGCCTGGCATCGCGCGCTCGCCGTCGACGGCTTCCTGATGTTCTGCACCGTCGGGCCGGGCACGCTGCAGTCGCTGTCGGCGCTGTATGCCGCCGCCGGCTGGCCCGCGCCGATGGCGCCGCTGGTGGACATGCACGACCTGGGCGACATGCTCGTGGCCGCCGGCCTGGCCGACCCGGTGATGGACCAGGAGACGCTGCGGCTGACCTGGGCCGATGCGCCCGCAGCGCTGGCCGAGCTGCGCACGCTGGGCCTGAACGCGGCGCCGGGGCGGCCGGCCGGCCTGCGCACGCCGCGCTGGCGGCAGCGGCTGCTGGACGCGCTCGAGCAGCGCCGCGGCGCCGATGGCCGCATCGCGCTGGAGTTCGAGCTCGTCTACGGCCACGCCTTCAAGCCGGTGCCGCGGCTGCGTCTGGCGCCCGAGACGACCGTGGGTGTCGACGAGCTGCGCCGAATGGCGCGCCGGGGCTCGTCAACGCCCCGGCACTGACGCGGTGCTGACGCACATTGCGGCCTGAAAACACCGCTTGATCCAGCGCAGGTCGGCGAGGGGCGCTGAGCTAGAATCCCGCGCGTTCAGGAGGGGCTGCGGGCGGCCCTGGTGACGGCCGCAGCGGGTGCCCGGGTGCACCCGGCGCGGCTCGACAGACGCCGCCACGTTCCCGCGATGCCCCGTTCCCTGATCGCCACCTTTCCTTCCGCCGTTCAGCAGTACCCGTTCCGAGCATGTCCGTCACCGCCGTACCAGCGCCCTGGGCCCACGCCCCCCGCACGACATCGTCGTTCGGCCGCCGGCTGCTGAACCCCGGCCCGGGTGGCCGGCCGGCGCTGCAGTGGCCGCTGCGCCGCAACTGCTCGATCACGCCGCGCCAGCTGGGTGCCGTGTACCTGTCGCTGTGCACGGTGTCGCTGCTGGTCTCGGCCTTCTTCATGGCCCAGGGGGCGCCCTACGTGGCGGCCTTCGCGGGTGCGGAACTGGTGGCCGTGGGCATCGCGATGCTGGTGTTCGCGCGGCACGCCGGCGACCACGAGACCCTCACGCTCGAAGGCCGCTCGCTGCACGTCGAGCAGAGCCTGGGCACGCGGGTGCAGCACACCCGGCTCGACACCGAATGGCTCGCCGTCGAGCCCGCCGCCGGCCAGGGCTCCCTGGTGCAGCTGCGGGGCCGCGACGGCAGCGTGCGCGTCGGCCGCTTCGTGCGGCCCGAGCTGCGCGCCGCGCTGGCCCAAGAGATCCGCCTGGCCCTGCGCCGTGGCCCCGAGAACGATTACCAGACCCTGAAGTGAAACCGATGACGCGCTCGCCATCTTTCCGGCCCTCCCTCCGGCACTCGCTCCGGCTCCGCCTCCAGCAGGCCCGCTCGGCCTTCCTGGCCCTGGGCACCGCGCTCGCCACGGGCGCAGCCCTGGCGGTGAACGACCTGCCCGGCGGCCCGGCCGTGAACCAGCTCAACCTGCACCCGGCGGCCAGCAAGATCGCCGAGCAGCAGGCCTGGCTGCACTGGTTCATGCTGAGCGTCTGCACGGTGATCTGCATCGCCGTGTTCGGGGTCATGTTCTATTCGATCCTCAAGCACCGCAAGTCGGTCGGCCACAAGCCCGCCAACTTCCACGAGAGCGTCGCGGTCGAGATCGCCTGGACCATCGTGCCCTTCATCATCGTTGTCATCATGGGCGCGATGGCCACGCGCACCGTCGTGGCGATGAAGGACACCAGCAACGCCGACCTCACCATCAAGGCCACCGGCTACCAGTGGCAGTGGGGCTACGACTACCTCAAGGGCCCGGGCGAAGGCATCGCCTTCCTGTCGGCGCTCGACGCCTCGCACCGTGTGATGAGCGACTCGGGCAAGCCCTCCGGCGACGACTACCTGCTGAAGGTCGATAACCCGCTGGTCGTGCCGGTGAACCAGAAGATCCGCATCGTGACCACCGCCAACGACGTCATCCACGCCTGGATGGTGCCGTCGCTGGGCGTGAAGCAGGACGCCATCCCCGGCTTCGTGCGCGATACCTGGTTCCGTGCCGAGAAGACGGGCGACTTCTACGGCCAGTGCGCCGAGCTCTGCGGCAAGGAGCACGCCTACATGCCGATCCACGTGAAGGTGGTGTCGCAGGACGACTACGCCAAGTGGGTGGAGGCCAAGAAGAAGGAACTGCAGGCCAAGGCCGACGACCCGAACAAGGTCTGGGTGCTGGCCGACCTCGTGGCCCGCGGCGAGAAGGTCTACAACGCCAATTGCGCCGCCTGCCACAAGGCCGACGGCAAGGGCGCCGGCCCGATCAAGGCGCTCGATGGCAGCCAGATCGTGCTCGAAGACCCGGCGCGGCAGATCCAGATCCTGCTCAACGGCGCCGCCAACGGCGCGATGCCGGCCTGGAAGCAGCTCTCGGACACCGAGATCGCGGCCGTCGTGACCTACACCAAGAATTCGTGGAGCAACAAGACCGGCAAGGTGATCCAGCCTGCCGAGATCGTTGCGGCCCGCAAGTGATCGTCTGATTCCGAGAGGCTTCGCACCATGAGCGCCGTTCTTCCCCCGCAGGGCCACGCCGGTGGCCACGACCACGCGCACGACGACCACGACCACAAGCCCCACGGCTGGCGCCGCTGGGTCTTCGCGACGAACCACAAGGACATCGGCACGATGTACCTGCTGTTCAGCTTCGCGATGCTGATGGTCGGCGGCGTGCTGGCCCTGGGCATCCGCGCTGAACTCTTCCAGCCGGGCCTGCAGTTCGTGAACCCGCAGCTGTTCAACCAGCTGACCACGATGCACGGCCTGATCATGGTGTTCGGCGCCATCATGCCGGCGTTCGTGGGCTTCGCGAACTGGATGATCCCGCTGCAGATCGGCGCGCGCGACATGGCCTTCGCGCGCATGAACAACCTCAGCTTCTGGCTGCTGATCCCGGCGGCGCTGATGCTCGTGGGCAGCTTCTTCATGCCCGGCGGCGCACCCGCCGCGGGCTGGACGCTCTACGCGCCGCTGACGCTGCAGATGGGCCCGAGCATGGACGCCGGCATCTTTGCGATGCACATCATGGGCGCCAGCTCCATCATGGGCTCGATCAACATCATCGTCACGATCCTGAACATGCGCGCGCCGGGCATGACGCTGATGAAGATGCCGCTGTTCTGCTGGACCTGGCTGATCACGGCCTACCTGCTGATCGCGGTGATGCCCGTGCTGGCCGGTGCCATCACGATGACGCTGACCGACCGCCACTTCGGCACCGCCTTCTTCAACCCCGCGGGCGGCGGTGACCCGGTGATGTACCAGCACATCTTCTGGTTCTTCGGTCACCCCGAGGTCTACATCATGATCCTGCCGGCCTTCGGCATCGTGAGCGCCATCATCCCGGCGTTCGCGCGCAAGAAGCTGTTCGGCTACACCTCGATGGTCTACGCCACGGCGTCGATCGCGATCCTGTCGTTCATCGTGTGGGCGCACCACATG
>JAIXTY010000202.1 GCA_027483705.1 Rubrivivax sp. | reverse complement strand
GCCGCGGCGCTTCGAGGCCGCGGCCTCGGAGCGGCTGTTCCGCATCGGCATGACGGACATCAGCGAGATCGTGGTGCTGCCGGCGCTCGTGAACCGCCTGCGCAGCGTCGCCCCCCAGGTGGCCGTCGAGGCGGTGCGCATCGGGCCCGACAGCCCGCGGCATCTGGAAAGCGGCGAGATCGACCTGGCCGTCGGCTTCATGCCCGACCTCGAGGCCGGCTTCTACCAGCAGGTGCTGTTCCAGCAGGACTTCGTGGTGCTGGCGGCGCGCCACCATCCGCGCGTCAAGGATCGCCTCGACAAGCGGGGGTTCCTCGCCGAGGGCCACATCGTCGTCACGGCCTCGGGCACGGGCCACGCCATCGTCGAGCAGGTGCTGGCGCGCCGCGGCTGGCAGCGCCGCGTGGTGCTCAAGGTGAGCAGCTTCCTGGGTGTGGCGCGCCTGGTGGCCGGCACCGAGCTGCTGGTGATCGTGCCGCGGCGCCTGGGCCAGGCGCAGGCGCAGCAGGAGAAGGTGCGCCTGCTCGCGCCGCGGCTGGCGCTGCCGGCCTACGCCGTCAAGCAGCACTGGCATGCGCGCGTGCACGCAGACGCCGCCAACGGCTGGCTCCGGCAGACCGTGGCCGAGGTGCTGCGCGGTTGACGTGCCGCGGGCGCCGCGACAATCGGCCGAGCTGCAACCCACCCAGGAGCCCGGGCCGGCCATGGAGCATGTCGACACCCTCGTCATCGGCGCCGGCGCCGTCGGCCTGGCCACGGCGCGTGCACTGGCGCGGCGGGGCCGCGAGGTGCTGGTGGTCGAGGCCGAGGCGGCCATCGGCCAGGGTGTCAGTTCGCGCAACAGCGAGGTCATCCACGCCGGGCTGTACTACGAGCCCGGCTCGGCCAAGGCGCGCCTGTGCGTGCGGGGCAAGGAACTGCTGTACGCGCTGGCCGCGAGCCATGGCGTGCCTCACCGCCGCTGCGGCAAGCTGGTGGTGGCCACCGACGCCGGCCAGCAGGCTGCGCTGCAGCGGCTGGCGGCGCGTGCGGCGGCCAACGGCGTGCCGGTCGAGTGGCTGGATGCCGGCGTCGTGCACGCGCGCGAGCCCGAACTGCACGCCACGGCCGCGCTGTGGTCGCCGAGCACCGGCATCGTCGACAGCCACGCCTTCATGCTGGCGCTGCAGGGCGACTTCGAACGCGATGGCGGCCAGGTGGCGCTGCACACCACCGTGCTGGGCGCCCGCTTCCGCGCCGGCGCGCCGGCGGTGGTGCGGCTGCGCAGCGGCGGCGACGAACTGGAACTGGCGGCCCGGGAGGTGGTCAACGCCGCCGGCCTTGGGGCCTGTGATCTGGCCTTGCTCTTCGACGGCCTCGAAGCCGTGCACGTGCCGCGCCCGTGGCTGGCCAAGGGCAGCTACTTCACGCTCGCCGGGCGGGCGCCGTTTTCGTGCCTGGTCTACCCGGCGCCGGTGGATGCGTGGCTGGGCGTGCACCTGACGCTCGATCTCGGTGGCCAGGCCCGCTTCGGCCCCGATCTCGAATGGCTGCCCGCGGGCACACGGCCGGCCGACATCGACTACGCGGTCGATCCGCTGCGGGCCCTGGCCTTCGTCGACGCCGTGCGCCGCTACTGGCCTGGGTTGCCCGACGGTGCGCTGCAACCGGCCTACAGCGGCGTCCGCCCCAAGATCCACGGGCCGGGCGAACCGGCGCCCGACTTCCGCATCGACGGCCCGGCGCGCCACGGCGTCGCGGGCCTCGTCAACCTGTTCGGCATCGAGTCGCCGGGGCTGACCTCGGCGCTGGCCCTGGGCGACGAGGTGGCCACGCTGCTGGCCGGCTTCTAGCGTTCAGAACGACAAAGGCGGCCCGCAGGCCGCCTTGGGTGTGCGTTCAACGAACGCGGGCTACGGGGCGGGTCAGCCCTTCTTGGCCCAGGCGCTGCACCAGCCGTTGCCGTTGACCTGCTTGGTGCCGAACAGCGGGCAGCCGGCCCAGGCGTCGTTCGCCTTGCCCTGGTACAGCGCGCAGTTGCTGCACTTCTGGTCCTTGGTGTGCTTCGGGAACTTCTTCAGGTCGGCCTTGGTCGTGTCGTGCACGTAGCCCAGCGCCGCGGCTTGGGGATCCTTCTCGTCGACGCGGGCCGCCTGGGCGTGCGCGCCGGCGGCGGCAAGGGCCGAGCCGCAGGCGGCGACTTGCATCAGGAAGACACGGCGGTTGGTCTGGGACATGGAATCGTCACTCCAGGTTTGAGTTGGCAGGAATCGCGGAAGGGCCGCGGGGAAACGCTCAGGACGCTGCCGGCGCCGTGACGCTCAGGCAGTTGTTGCAGCGGCCGAGGCCGCGCAGACGGGGATCAGGCTTGCCGTCGCCGGTCTTGAAGTTGGCGTGGCACTTGATGCACACGTACATCTTCGAGCTCGACATCATCGGCTTGACGCCGGGCTCGGCGTGCGGCCGCGCGGCCGTGTACTCGGCCTGCGTCTGGCGCAGCTTCGGGCCGGGCACGGAGGCCGGCGCGGCGGTGGCGGGGTTGGTGGTCGAACGGGTGGCTGCAGGAGCCGAGGCAGGGGTGGTGGTACGGCGGGTGGTCATGGCAGCTGGAGGCCGGGAATGGCGCCCCGGTCGACGCGGAGCCGGTATTGTCGTCGCAAACGCGGAATCCGGCATTCGGGACAGCCATGGGTGCCGGGTCAGGGCAGGGTCAGGGCGGCCGTTCGTATCCACCAGCCTACAACGCGGGCCGGGCCGGGCCGGTTGACCGGCCGCTGCCCTCAGTCGGCGTCGCGGAAGTGGTCGATGCGGACTTCGCAGACGATGCCGCGGCCGGCGTTCTCGCGCCAGGCGACGGTGCCGCCGAGCTGCTTGACGCGCTTTCGCACGCCGCCGAGCCCCAGGCCGTGCGACCAGGACGCGGGGTCGCGCCCCTGTCCGTCGTCGGCGACCGAGAGCGTCAGCGCCGGGCCGGCCAGCACTATGACGACGTCCACGCGGCTGGCGCGGCCGTGGAACAGCGCATTGGTGACCAGCTCGCGCAGCACCCGGGTCAGGGCCGACCACTGCACCACCGTCAGCACCAGGCCCTCGTCGACCTGGCAGTCCCAGCCCAGTTGCGCCTGGGCCACGGCGAGCCGCTGCGACAGGTCGGCCTTCCATTCGGCCGCGGCCGGGCCCAGCCGGTGCTCGGCCACGGCGAGCCCGCGCGTCAAGGTCTTCAGGTCCTGCAGCGTGTGGCGGATGTAGTCCTCGAGTTCGGGCGTCGGGGCCTGGTACATCAGCGTCAGCAGGCGCGCGCCGATGTCGTCGTGCAGGTCCTGCGCCAGGCGCTGGCGCTCCTCGTGGCGGCCGCGCTCGACGGCGCGGTCGTAGGCCACGGCGCGCCGCAACTGCTCGACCAGCCGGTCGGCCAGCCGCGCGTCTTCGGGCATGAAGAGGCGCTGGCCGCGCTCGGCCAGCCGCAGCTGCACGGCCAGGCCCGGGCGGCCGTCTTCGCCCTCGGCGCGCAGCGGCACCACGAGCTCGGCGCCGCCGCCCCGCACCTGCGATTCGCGCGGCACGGGCGCCGTGCGCGTCATCTCCAGCGGCTCGAACAGCTCGCGCAGCAGCTGCGCGACGCGCTGCAGCTGCCGCTCGGGGCGCCGCTGCACGTCGCGGGCGGCGCGGTACAGCAGCTCGAAGATGCGGTCGGTGGTGTGCCGCCGCGTGCCCAGCAGCCGGTCGAGCAGGCGCTGCCGCGCAAACGCGTACACCGCCAGCGCGACGAACACCGACACCGCCAGCGAGGCCGTGGTGTTGAGCGAGAACACGGCCACGAACAGCAGGTCCAGCGACGCCGCGACGGTGCTGATGCCGGCCAGCAGGGCCAGCTCGCGCAACAGGCGCCGGCTGCGCGACAGGAACGGCACCAGCATCAGCAGCGAGACGACGAACAACGTCCAGGCCACCGACGCGCCGGCCGCGGCGGCATGGCCCAGCGCGGGCTGCGGCGCCGCCAGGGCCACGACCCCGTGCGCCAGCAGCCAGGTGCCCATCGCCGTGAGCGCCAGGCGCCCGACGACCCTGCGCTGCGGGTCGGGCGCAGGCCCCGGTGACGAGCGCACGGCCCACAGCACCACCGAGGCCAGAGCGCCGCACAGCGCCATCGACCACGGCCAGGCGGGTGCGAGCGCACCACTGGCCACGGCCGCCACGCCGGCCGCGGCGGCCAGCCACAGCGCCGCGGCGGCAGCCCGGCGCCCGGCCAGCGCAAAGCCGTGCGCGGTGGCCGCGGCCGTGAGCGCGTCGACGGCCAGCCGCACGGGCAGGTCCAACTGCTGCAGGGCCACGGGCAGGCCCAGCCCTCGCACCGACTCGGCGGCGACGAAGCCCAGCCCCACGGCCTGGGCCAGGCAGACCAACGCAAACAGCCCGGCGTGCAGCCCCGGGCGCGCCAGCAGCACGACGCAGCCGAACAGCGGCAGCAGCAGCGCGAGCATCGCCAGCGGCCACACCAGCAGCCCCAGCCCGGCCAGGCCGCGCGGGCGCGCTGGCACCACCAGCGGCGGGTCGTCGCCCAGGCGCAGCGCCACCTCGCCGCCGGCCAGCGCGGCCGCCAGGGCCTGGTGCTGGGCCAGCGCGCGCGTGCGCCGCGTGTCGTCGGCCTGCCAGCGCGGCGTGCGGTGCAGCAGCGCCGCGTCGACCGGGGTCAGCGTGCCGCCGGGCGTGCCCAACGCCTTGAGCTCGCGGCCGGCCAGCGGCTGCAGCTCGGGGGACGAGGCGGCGCCGAGCACGAGGCGGCCCTGGGCGTCGGCCGTCGCCGCGATGTCCAGCGCAGGCGTCGCGGCCAGCAGGCGCAGCAGCGCGGCCACCGCCAGGCAACAGCCCAGCGCCACCACCAGCAGCACGCGCCGCCGCCAGCCGGCCCAGGCCAGCGGTCGAAGCTCTCCGGCGGCGCTGGCGTCGCCGGCCGCGGCGGCCTCGGTCAGACCAGGCCCTGCTTGCTGGCCAGCACCGCCGCCTCGGCCCGGCTGGACACGTTGAGCTTCTTGTAGATGGACTTGATGTGGTCGTTGACGGTGAACCACTTGATGCCCATCAGGCTGGCGATCTCCTTGATCGTGAAGCCCTTGCTCAGGTAGGTGAGCACCTCGGTCTCGCGCGGGGTGAGCCGCTCGTGCTCGGGCTGCTTCTCGATCGGCACCGGCTTGCTCGACGAGAACGGCAGCGGCGCGAAGCCGCTGTCGGGCGCGCCCTCATGAACACCCACGCCGCCCCCGGGGCGGAAGTGCGTGAGCAGCCGGCGCGCGATGGCCGGGCTCAGCGGCGGCTGGCCGCGGACGATCTTCTGCAGCTCCTCCACCAGCACCTCGAAGCGGTCTTCCTTGAGCAGGTAGCCGTCGGCGCCGCACTGCAGGGCCGGGAACAGGTGGTCGTCGTCGGAGTACAGCGTGGTGACGATCTTGGTGGCCGGGTACTGCGTCAGCTCGGCCAGCAGCTCCAGGCCGTTGCCGTCGGGCAGCTCGAGGTCGACGAGGATCAGCTTGAACGGGTCGGTGCCGTGCAGGCCGGTGGCGCCGCCGGTGAGCGCGATGTGGCGGCGGGCGGACTCCAGGTCGCCGGCTTCCGTCATCGCGATGGTGTCGCTGAAGCTCTCGCGCACGACGCGGCACAGGAAGCTCCGTGCCACCGGGTTGTCTTCGAGGATCAGCACCTTCACGGCCACGGCAAGCACCCCAGTTCAGGATATTCCGATGCAGTCCCGCTGCAGGACGGGCCGGATGCTAGCGCGCCCGACCGCCGCCGGGCCGTCGCGGCTCCCCCCCTCAAGGGTTGACCAGCACGATCTTTCCCTTCACCAGACGAGCCGACATGCGCGCATAGGCCTCGCGGATGGCCGACATCGGCAGCGTGGCGTCGAGCACCGGGCGCACCTTGCCTTCGGCGTACCACTGTGCCAGCTGGCCCAGAGCCGCGGCGCTGGCCTGCGGCTCGCGCTTGACGAAATCGCCCCAGAACACGCCGACGACGCTGGCGCCCTTGAGCAGCGCCAGGTTCCACGGCAGCGCCGGGATGGCACCGCCGGCGAAGCCCACCACGAGGTAACGGCCGCGCCAGGCGATGGAGCGGAACGCCGGCTCGGCGAGCTTGTCGCCGACGGGGTCGTAGACGACGTCGGGGCCCTTGCCGCCGGTGAGCGCCTTCAGCGCCTCGCGCAGGTCCTGCGTGCTGTAGTTGATCGTCGCGTCGGCGCCGAGCGCGGTGCACAGCGCGCACTTCTCGTCGGTGGAGGCGCCGGCGATGACCCGGGCGCCCATCGCCTTGGCGATCTGCAGCGCCGCCGTGCCCACGCCGCCGGCGGCGCCGAGCACCAGCACCGTCTCGCCGGCCTTGAGCTGCGCGCGGTCGACCAGCGCGTGGTGCGAGGTGCCGTAGGTGAAGGCGAAGGCCGCCGCATGCTCCAGCGCAAAGCCCGGCGGCAGCGGCAGCACCTGCGCCGCCTTCACCACCGCGTGGGTGCCGAAGCCGCCGGTGCCGGCGATGGCCGCCACGGGCTGGCCGGGCCGGAGGTGCGTGACGCCCTCGCCGACGGCGTCGACCGTGCCGGCGTACTCGGCGCCGGGCACGAAGGGCAGCGGCGGCTTGAACTGGTACTTGCCCTGCACGATGAGCAGGTCGGGGAAGTTCAGGCTCGCGGCCTTGACCGCGATGCGCACCTCGCCCGGGCCGGGCTCGGGCGTCGGCGCCTCGCGCCACTGCAGGGCCTCGACGCCGTCGAGCGTCTCGCAGAACCAGGCATGCATGCTGTCGTCTCCGTCGTGTCGCGGGGCCGGTGGCCCTGGGCGGCGGATCATACGGAGCGCACCGGCCGCGTCTGTCGCCGGCGCTACATCTGGCGGAACTGGTGCGTGTAGCTGCGGCTGACGGGCAGCACCTCAGGGCGGCCGCGCAGGTGCAGCTCGGCCGTCTCGTTGTCGCCGCGCACGACCTGGCTCACGTGCGGCAGCGCGACGATCACCGAGCGGTGGATCTGCACGAAGCGCGCCGGGTCGAGCTCGTCGAGCAGCTCGCGCAGCGAGCGGCGGATGAGCGCCTCGCCGCCGGTCCAGACCACCTGCGTGTACTTCTCGTCGCTGCGGCAGTAGACGACCTCGTCGACCGGGATCAGCCGCACCACCGGGCCCACCGAGGCGCGGATCCACTGCAGCCGCGGCGTCGCCGGGGCCGAGGCGCCCGACAGGCGGGCCGCCAGCTGCGCGAGCAGCGCGTCCAGCACCGCGGCGTCCGGGGCGCCGGCCGCCAGCCGCTCCTGCAGCCGCTGCACGGTGGCCGCCAGGCGCGGCTCGTCGAAGGGCTTGACGAGGTAGTCCACCGCGCCCTGCTCGAAGGCCTGCACCGCGTAGCGCTCGAACGCGGTGACGAAGACCACGTGCACCGGCCGCAGCGCGGCGGCGGCGCGCGCGGAGATGGCGCGGGCCGCGCCCACGCCATCCAGGCCCGGCATGTGCACGTCGAGGAACACGACCTCCGGCGCCTCGGCCTCGTACAGGGCCACCGCCTCGCGGCCGTTGCGGGCCTGGCCGCAGAGCTGCAGCGCCGGCCACAGGCGCGCCAGGTGCGCAGCCAGCCGCTCGCGCAGCAGCGGCTCGTCGTCGGCGATCAGCGCGCGCGGCGGCTTGCTCATGATGCCGGCCCGGCCAGCGGCCAGCTGAGCTCGGCGCGCAGGCCGTGGGGCACGTGCTCGCTCAGCGACAGGCGGCCCTCGGGGCCGAAGACCACCGCCATGCGCTCGCGCAGGTTGCGCAGGCCGGTGCCGGGCTGCGCGTGCTCGGACAGGCCGGCACCGTCGTCGATCACCGCCAGCTGCACGCGGCCGTCCCGCACGCGGCCGCGCACGTGGATGCGGCCGCCGTCCTCCTGCGGATCGACCCCGTGGCGCACGGCGTTCTCCACCAGCGTCAGCAGCGCCATCGGCGGGAAGTGCAGAGCCTCGAGCGCGGGGTCGACGTCGACCGCCCAGTCCAGCCGGTCGGGCATGCGCATCTTCATCAACGCCAGGTAGGCACGCACGAGGTTCAGCTCGTCGGCCAGCGTCGGCTCGCTGGCCTGCAGGCGCGGCATCGCGGCCCGCAGGTACTCGATCAGGCTGCCCAGCAGGGCCGGGGCGCGCGGCGAGCCGGACTCGACCAGTGCCTGCACGTTGGCCAGCGTGTTGAACAGGAAGTGCGGCTGGATCTGCGCCGTCAGCAGGGCCAGCCGCGCGTCGAGCGCCTGGCGCTCCAGCCGGCTGCGCTCCAGCTCAAAGGCCAGCCGCTCGGCGCGCACGCGCTGCTCGCGAGCCCGCACCTGCGCCACCAGCGCGATGGGCGTGGCGATGAGCGTGGCCGCGAGCGTGGTGATGACGAAGCCGCTGATGCGGTTGGCCTGGGTGAACAGCGACACGAAGTCGCCGCGCACGGCCACGACGTAGACCAGCAGCGTTGCCAGCAGGGCCGTCAGCGGCATTGCGAGCAGCGCCGTCAGCCAGCGGGGCCAGCCGAAGGGCAGGCGGTCTTCCGGGCAGCGGTCGACCAGCGTGTAGGTGGCCAGCAGGGCCACAGCGATGAACAGCGTGCGCGCCATCAGCACCCACACCGGTGTCACGAAGACCGGCGAGATGAGCACCGCGGCCCCCAGCGCCACGCTGATGGCCGTGACCAGCCCGGAGGGCGTGAACCAGCGCCACGCGCGCGCCGGCGTCGGCGGGGTGTCGGCGGAACTCGGTGTCGAAGGCATGGGCTGCATCCTGCCGCGGCCGGGCCGCCCCGGCCAGCCCCCGTGCGACGAACGACGGGCCGCGGGCCACCAGCGGCGGCCCGGGCGCCGGCCGCGCTACAGCGCCTGGCGCACGATCGTGGCCGTCAGCGCCTGGCGCAGCGTGTCGGCGCTGTCGGCCAGGTGCGCGCGGGTCTCGGAGTCGAGCGCGCCGCGGGCCTTGAGCACGGCGTCCAGGCGGGCCAGCAGCGCGCGCGTCTGCTCGCGCAGGTGGCCGCGCACGTCGGCCCGGCCGGTGCCGGTGGGCCGCACGACGGCCAGCGAGAGGCGGTTGACGTGGTCGCGCTGCAGGTCGCGCCGGGCCGAGGAGATGGGCGCGCGCGTGTCGAGCTCGCGCCAGACGTCGGCCGTCAGGCGGCCGTACATCTCGCCCAGCGAGAAGGCCTGCTTCGGGTCGTCGAACTTGGGCACGCTGTCGAGGATGCGCGTGGCGATGACGTCCGACAACAGGAAGTTCAGCACCGCACGCTGCAGGTCGAGCAGCCGCTGCTGCACCGAGAAGTCGGTCGGTACGGCGCCTTCGGCGCGGTCGAGGTAGTCGGGGGCCAGGCGGCGCTGCAGCGAGGGGCTCAGCGTCAGGCCGTCGGCGCCCAGCACCGTCTTGAGCATCAGGTCGAGCGCCTCGCGCTGCGCGGCGGCCGGCACCGGCGTCAGCGGCTCGCGGCCGCTGCCCGGAAAGTCGCGCAGCGTGCGCAGGCCGCCGATCTGGCGCGCCAGCACGCCCATCGCGCGCGTGGCGTCGCCGATGGCAAAGCCGATCGAGCGCCGCAGCACGGCGTAGTCGCGGTCGGGCGGCAGCTCGCGCGTTTCCTGGCGCTTGAAGAGGTCGCGCGCGATGGCGATGCGCTTCTTGGCGAAGGCGATGGGGTCGCCGCCGAGGTCGAGCTGGATGGTCTCGGGGTCGAGCGCGACGAAGTTGTCCTCGTCGGTGCCGAAGGCCAGCTCGCGCTCGGCGTTGCGCGCGGCGATCTTCTGCAACTCGGCGCGCTCCTCGGCCGGCTTGGTGCCAGGCGGCATCGGCTTGTAGGCGTACTCCACCGCCCAGTAGTCGTAGGGCCCCAGCGTGGTCTGGAAAGGGATGCCGGCGGTCTTGCCGGGCTCCGGCAGGTTGACGGCGTTGTATTCCATCACCGAGCCCGAGATGCCGTAGGCGCGCGTGAACTCGGTGTCGGCCAGCTGCGCCTCGGTGTAGGCGCGGCTGGCGCGGAAGTTGTGCCTGAGGCCGAGCGCGTGGCCCACCTCGTGCATGATGGCCTCCTTGACGTAGTCGAGCACGAACTGGCGCGCCACCGGGCCGTCGGGGTCGAGCTCGCCGCGGGCCTCGAGCACGTCGAGCGCGTAGCCCAGCTGTTCGGCGGCCAGCGCGCCGTGCTGGCAGCGCAGCAGGTCGTGCGGGCTGCCGTCGTCGTTCGTAGGGTGGGCGTCGGTGCCGAGCGCCGCGCTCATCGCCGGCGGCAGCACGAACGGGGCCGCGAAGCCCGCGGCCGACGAGGCCTGGGCCCCGCCCGCCCGCGGCGCACCCAACACCTGCGCCCGCAGGGCGCGCACGCTGCGTGCCGAGAGGCCCTCGAAGGCGATGTCGGCGTCGAGGATTTCGCCACTGCGCGGGTCGACATGGCTCGGGCCGATGGCGCCGAAGATCGGGTCGGCGTTCATCATCCAGCGCACCGAGGGGTAGCCGAAGTCCAGCGTGTCCCAGGTGGCGTCGTCGGCCTGCTGCTCGACCTTGATGGCATTGACGAAGCCGATCTTCTCGAACGCGCGGTTCCACTCCAGGACGGCGGCGCGCACGGTCTCGCGGTAGATGTGCGGCACGTTGCGGTCGATCCAGAAGGTGATCGGCTTGACCGGCTCGCTTTTCTCGGCCGCCGGGTCCTTCTTCTCCAGGCGCCAGCGGTTCACGTAGCGCTGGCGCGGCGACATCTGCAGGTCGTCGGAGAAATCGACCACCGTGCTGGTGAACAGGCCCACACGCGGGTCGGCGCGGCGCGCGGGCATGGGGTCTTCGGGCAGCGGCGCGAGCGAGTAGCTCAGGCCGACCAGCATGCTGCGGCTGTCGGGCAGCAGGCGCGGCAGCATCGGCGTGGGCATGCCCGGCGGCGTGTTCAGGCCCGGCATGGAGATGCCGGGCGTGTAGAAGTGGTTCTGCGTCTCGATGGTGACGGCGAGGTCGTTGCCGCGCACCGCGGTGATCAGCGAGTTGCTGCGGTCCAGCCCGTAGCCCTGGCGCAGGCCGCGCTGCAGCATCATGCCGACGCCCAGCATGTCCGACAGGAACAGGCCGTTGGCCTCGATGAGGATGCTCTTGCGGTCGGGGTGCGGCTGGCTGGCCACCGGCGTGGCGCCGAGCAGGCTGTGCGAGTAGCTCGCCTCGACGGCGCGGGCCTCGGGCGTGCCGGCCTTGGCCGCGATCTCGGTGTTGCGGGCCTGCAGGCGGATCTGGTTGTGCACGCGCACGAACTCCACCAGCTGCGGGCCGCCAGCGCCGTTGACGGGGTAGGCCATCAGGCCACCCAGCACGAGGGCTTCGCCGATGCCGCTCTTGATCTTGGGGCTCAGCAGGAACGGCTTGCCGAGCTGGCCCGGGCGCAGCTCGATCCAGACCTTGTCGTCCTTCTGCCAGAGCGTCAGCGGCCCGTCGATGCGCCGCGCCTCGCGAACGACGGCGGCAAAGGGCGGCGGGCCGCCCGGTGGCAGCGCCGCGGCCGGAGGCGATG
>JAIXTY010000212.1 GCA_027483705.1 Rubrivivax sp. | reverse complement strand
GAGACCGAGGTCACCGAGGTCACGCGTGGCGAGATGCCGTACTGCCCGATCAAGATCATGATGAACGTCGGCAACCCGATGCTGGCCTTCGACTTTGCGCAGATGCCCAACAGCGGCGTCGGCCTGGCGCGGCTGGAGTTCATCATCAACAACAACATCGGGGTGCACCCGAAGGCGATCCTCGACTACCCGAACATCGACGCCGACCTGAAGAAGGCGGTGGAGAGCGTGGCCCGCGGCCACGCCAGCCCACGTGCCTTCTATGTCGACAAGCTCGTCGAGGGCGTGGCCACCATCGCCGCGGCCTTCTGGCCCAAGCCGGTGATCGTGCGGCTGAGTGACTTCAAGAGCAACGAGTACCGCAAGCTCATCGGCGGCACGCGCTACGAGCCCGACGAAGAGAACCCGATGCTGGGCTTCCGCGGCGCCAGCCGCTACATCAGCGGCGACTTCGCCGACGCGTTTGCCATGGAGTGCGAGGCGCTCAAGCGCGTGCGCACCGACATGGGCCTCACGAACGTGGAGATCATGGTGCCCTTCGTGCGCACCGTGAAGCAGGCCGAGCGCGTGAAGGCCATGCTGGCCGAGAAGGGCCTGCGGCGGGCCGCCGAGGGCGGGCAGGACGGCCTGCGCCTGATCATGATGTGCGAGGTGCCGAGCAACGCCATCCTGGCCGAGCAGTTCCTGCAGCACTTCGACGGCATGAGCATCGGCAGCAACGACCTCACGCAGCTCACGCTGGGCCTCGACCGCGACAGCGGCCTGGAGCAGCTGGCGCACGACTTCGACGAGCGCGATCCCGCCGTGAAGGCGCTGATCTCCGGCGCCATCACCGCCTGCCGGGCCAGCGGCAAGTACGTCGGCATCTGCGGCCAGGGGCCGAGCGACCACCCCGATTTCGCCGACTGGCTGGCGCAGGAGGGCATCGTGTCGATCTCGCTGAACCCCGACACCGTGATCGAGACCTGGCTGCGGCTGGCGAAGAACTGAACCTTCAGCGCGCTGCAAGGGCGCGTTTATCGTGTTTCGAGAGCCCCTGCGGGGGCTCTGGTCTTCCTGGGGCCACCTAGGGTAAGACCTATCGGGGGATGCGCTCGCGCACACGCCCAGCGTCAGAAAGTCGTAAGCGGTGCCGCCAAGAGTCCGCTCCAGCATTCTTTCAGGCGCCCGGGCCCTCCATGTTGATCTTTCTCAATGCTTTGCAGGTCGTGCTGTACGTCGCGCTGCTGTCCCTCATGGGCCAGGGCGTGCTGTACGTGCTCGCCGGCGCCAAGCGCGAGAACAACTTCTTCTACACGATGCTGCGTGTCATCGGCCGGCCGTTCACCGCGCCCATGCGCTGGATCGTGCCGAAGGTGTTCTCCGACCAGCAGGTCGGCGTGCTCACCTTCGTGCTGTTGCTGGTGTTCAGCTTCGTCGTCTTCGTCGAGCGCGGCTTCCTGCTGTGCGAGCAACTGGGCCACACGGGGTGCCGCGGATGAACAAGCTCGACTACCTCTGGCAGAAGTGGCGCGCCATCGCCAACCTCGTGTTCGGCCGCCAGAAGGCTGCGCTGGCGATCTTCGAGGACATGACGTCGCGCTGGCCTTCCGACACCTACGCGCTGGCCAGCCGCGTGCACCTGCTGGGTGAACTGCAGCGCGTCGACGAGGCGCTCGAGGTCTCCAGCCGCCTCGTGGCCGTGCAGCCCGACAACGCGCACCACTGGTTCAACCGGGGCTACATGCTCGAAGCCGCCGAGCGCTGGGACGAGGCCCTCGAAGCCTTCAGCCACGCCACCGAGCTGAGCCCCAAGCTCGATCGCGCCTGGTACGGCCTGGGCCTCGTGCTGATCCGCCTGAAGCGCTACGACGACGCCGTCGCGGCGCTCAAGCGCAACACCGAGCTGCAGCCCATGAGCCCTTATGGCTGGTACCAGCTCGCGCGCGTGCACGTCGATCGCGAGGCGCCCGAAGAGGCCATCAAGATCATCCGGCACCTGGAAGGTTTCGAGCCCAAGGTCGCGGCGCAGCTGGCGCGCGAGACGGGTCTCGTGCCGCCCAAGCCCAGCTTCTGAAGTACCGCGCGCCCGGGCGGCACGCGCACGTCGGTTTAGCGAGAGAGACAGGCCCAGTCCGGGTCGAACATTGAGAAGGGGTGACAACCATGCAGGTGAGTGAGAACCACCAGCGATACTGGTCGAAGAACCTCAGGATCACGGCGATCCTGTTGTCGATCTGGTTCGTGGTGACTTATGTGGTCGCGTATTTCGCGCGCGACTTGAGCTTCAATTTCTTTGGCTGGCCGTTCAGTTTCTGGATGGGCGCGCAGGGTTCGCTCGTGATCTACGTGGCGATCATCTGGTTCTACGCCCGGTACATGAACAAGCTGGACCAGGAACACGGCGTCGCCGAGGAGGAGTGACATGGCTGGCTTGTCGTTCGAAACCCAAACCGGGGTCTCCAACAAGGAGGCCAATGACGCCTTCAAGAAGGGCCTCAACAAGATCTACGGCTGGTACACCGGCGGCTTCATCGCGTTCATCATCGTTCTGGCCATCGCCGAACAGATGGGCCTGAGCCGCGGTGCCATCGGCATCGTGTTCCTGCTCGCCACGGTGGCGCTGTATGCCGGCATCGGCATCATGAGCCGCACCAACGACGCAGCGGAGTACTACGTCGCGGGTCGCCGCGTGCCTGCCGTCTACAACGGCATGGCCACGGGCGCCGACTGGATGAGCGCCGCCTCGTTCATCGGCATGGCCGGCACGCTGTACCTCACCGGCTACGGCGGCCTGGCCTTCATCATGGGCTGGACCGGCGGTTACTGCCTGGTGGCGCTGTTCCTGGCGCCGTACCTGCGCAAGTTCGGCCAGTTCACGATCCCCGATTTCCTCGGGGCTCGCTACGAAGGCAACATCGCGCGCTTCGTCGGCATCCTGATCGCCATCCTCG
>JAIXTY010000184.1 GCA_027483705.1 Rubrivivax sp. | reverse complement strand
CGGCACGCTGCAGATCAGCGGCAGCGGCAGCACCACCGGCAGCATCACGCTGGCGCCGGCCGCGTCGCTGCAGTTCACCGCGGGCACCCGCACGCTCTCGCAGGGCAGCCTGCCGGCCGCGGGTGCCGGGCTGCTGGTCAGTGGCGGCACGGTCAGCCTCGACGCCGGCAGCGCGCTGACGCTCCGGCCGCTCACGGTGTCGGGCGGCAGCGTGTCGATCACGGCCAGCGCCGGCGTCAGCATGCCGTCGCTCACGTCCAGCGGCGGCACCTTGTCGATCACGGCCAATGGCGCCATCGCCATCCCGAGCGTCACGCAGACCGCGGGCACCGTGACCCTGAGCTCGGCGGCCTCGGTGTCGCTGCCGGCGCTGGCGCTGACGGGCGGCAGCTTGTCGCTGGCAACCACCGTCGGCGCGATCACGCTGCCCTCGACCTTGTCGGTCAGCGGGGCCACGCTGTCGATCTCGTCGCCGGTCACCACCACGTTCACGTCGCTCACGCTGGCCGGCGCCTCGCTGCAAGGCACCGGTGCAGTCACGGTCACCGACAACCTGCGCTTCCAGGGCGCGGCCAC
Source organism: Rubrivivax sp. (assembly GCA_027483705.1). Lineage (GTDB taxonomy): Bacteria > Pseudomonadota > Gammaproteobacteria > Burkholderiales > Burkholderiaceae_C > Rubrivivax. The sequence continues at coordinate 20,339 of JAIXTY010000184.1, read as the reverse complement.
CGATGTCCGCGGCACCGGCACGCTGCGAACGGAAGGCACGACGCTGATCGACCTGTCGACGGCCGTCGGCATCGTGCGGGTGTACGACAACCGGCCCTGGGTCAACACCGGCACGATCACGATCGCCGGTGACGACGCGCTGACCATCGGCAACCCGTTCTGCTGCACCTCCGACCTGTCGCGGCTCACCAACGCCAGCGGTGGCGTGATCAACATCACCTCCACGGCCGCCACGCCGCTGGGCTTCGGCTCCTTCGCGGCCGGCGCCATCGTCAATGCGGGCACCCTGAACAAGCGCGCCGGTGGCACGCAGCTCATCGGGCTGGGCGGCGCCACGTCGGTGACCGGCGGCAACAGCGGCACCGTCAACGTCGATGCCGGCGTGCTGCAGGTGGCCGGCTTCTCGTCGGACACGGGCCAGTACCTGCTGCTCGACGGCGCGCAGATCACCTTCGTGTCGGGCAACCGCACGCTGTCGACCTTCTCCAACCCCAGCGGCGGCGCCGGCCTGCGCGTCACCGGCGGCACCCTCACGCTCAATGGCGTGGGCGCCACGACGCTGTTGCCGCTGACGGTGACGGGCGGCACGGTCAACGTCACCAGCACCGGCAACCTCGCCGTCGGCGCCACCAGCATCAGCGGCGGCTCCGTGACGCTGAGCACCAGCGGCACCGCGAGCATGCCCTCGCTGGCCATGACCGGCGGCGGCCTCACGCTCAGCGCCACCGGCGCCGTTTCGGTGCCGGTGCTGACGCTGGCCAACGCGTCGCTCGACCTGACCTCGTCGCTGGCGGCGCTGACGCTGCCGTCGACGCTGGTGATCAGCTCGTCGACGCTGGAGCTCGGCTCGCCGGTCACCACGCGCTTCGACGCGCTCACCCTCACCAGCAGCGCACTGGCCGGCACCGGCAACGTCACGGTGACCGGGCCGCTCACGGTGAACGGCACCACGGCCCAGATCAGCGGCAGCGGCACGCTGCGCACCGAGGGCGCGACGAGCGTCGGCTTCACGACCGCCGGCGGCGTTGCCCACGTGCTGAACGGCCGGACCTGGGTCAACGCCGGCACGCTGACGGTCAGCGGCGACGACTTTGTCCGCATCGGCAACGAGTCCTGCTGCACGGGCGACGTGTCCAACTTCCGCAACCTCTCGGGCGCGGTGGTCGACATCACCAGCACGGCCGCGGCGCCGCTGGTGTTCGGTGCGTGGACCAATTCTGTCTTCATCAACGAAGGCACCATCAACAAGCGCGCGTCGACGACGCAGCTGATCGGGCGAGGCACCGGGGGCGGACTGACGCCATCCTTCAGCAACCGCGGCACGATCAACGTGCTGGCCGGCACGCTGCAGGTCGGCAGCAACGGCGACGACACCGGCCGCTACGTGCTGTCGACGGGCACGCTGTTCGAGTTCGTGTCGGGCACGCGCACGGCCACGGCGGCGGCCCTGCCGGCGGGTGGCGACGGCCTGCGCGTCAGTGGCGGCACGATCACGCTGAACGCGGCGGCCGGCACGACGCTGATGCCGGTCACGCTGACCGGCGGTTCGCTCACCGTCAACGGCGCCGGATCACTGACGCTCCCGTCGCTGACGAGTTCGACTGGGTCGGTCGCGGTGGCGGCCGGCGGCAACCTCGACATCACCGCGCTGACGATGAGCGCCAGCACCACGGTGTCGCTGGGCAGCGCCGGTGCCACGCGCGTGCCGGCGCTGTCGCTCGCGGGTAGCAGCGCGCTGACCATCGGCTCCGGCGTGGCCGGAGTGACGCTGCCGGGCGCGCTGGTGGTCACCAACTCGACGCTGACGCTGAACAACCCGGTGGCCACGGGCGTGAGCTCACTGACGCTCGACAACAGCACGCTGGCCGGCACCGGCGAGCTGGTCGTGAGCGGCGCGTTCAATGCGCAGGGCGCGGGCGTCATCCTCACGGGCGCCGGCACCCTGCGCACGCGGGGCACGTCGACGGTCAACCTCAGTTCCGCGTCCGGCGCGCTGCGGCTGCGCAGCGGCCGCACGTGGATCAGCGAGGGCACGCTGAACCTGAACGCCGACGATGTGCTGTTGTTCGACTCGGTCACCTGCTGCTCGCCCGAACTGACCACGTTCACCAATGCCAGTGGCGCGGTGGTGAACATCAACACGACGGCGGCGGTGCCGTTCAACACCGGTACCTTCAGCCAGGGCACCTTCAACAACGCCGGCACGCTGAACAAGACGGCCGCCGGCGACCAGCGCATCGATCTCGTCGGCAGCTACTCCGGCAGCTTCAACAACACCGGCACCGTCAACGTCACGGCCGGCACGCTGACGCTGGAGGCCTCCGGCAACGACACCGGCGCCTACGCGATGTCGGCGGGCACCACGCTGGCCTTCAGTGGCGGCACGCGAACGCTGGCGTCCGGCGCGAACCCGTCCGGGAGCGGGCGCCTGGTCGTGTCGGGGGCCACCGTCACCCTCAACGGCACCGGCACCACCACCACCGTCCTGCCGCTCACGGTGAGCAGCGGCGCCTTCACCGCCAACACCACCGGCGCGCTCGCGCTGCCCGATCTCACCCTGACCGGCGGCACGCTGACCCTCAATGCCGGCCTCGGCGGCCTGACGCTGCCGGCGGATGTGTCGGTGGTGAACGCCACGCTGGCCCTGGGCGGCAGCGAGCCGACCACGATCACCAGCTTGACGCTCGACAACAGCACGCTGGCCGGCACGGGCGAGCTGATCGTGAGCGGCGCGTTCAACGCACAGGGCGCGGGCGTCATCCTCACTGGTACCGGCACGCTGCGCACGCGGGGCACGTCGACCGTCGACCACAACGTCGCGGCCGGCGTGCTGCGGCTGCGCAGCGGCCGCACGTGGATCAACGAGGGCACGCTGAACCTCAACGGCGACGATGTGATGGTGTTCGACTCGATCACCTGCTGCTCGCCCGAACTGACCACGTTCACCAATGCCAGCGGTGCGGTGCTGAACATCAACACCACGGCGGCCGTGCCGTTCAGTGGCGTCACGTTTGCCCAGGGCACCTTCAACAACGCCGGCACGCTGAACAAGACGGTTGCCGGCGACCAGCGCATCGACCTGATCGCCAGCTACACCGGCAGCTTCAACAACACCGGCGCGGTCAACGTCACCGTGGGATCGCTGACGCTGGAGGCTTCCGGCAACGACACCGGCGCCTATGCGCTGTCGGCCGGCACCTCGCTGCGCCTGCTGGCAGGCACGCGCGGCATGGGTGCGGGCTCGGTGCCAACGGGCGCCGGCAGCCTGGCCATCGTCGGCGCGACGGCCACCCTGGCCACGCCGGGCACGGCCACGGTGATGCCGGCGCTGTCGGTGAGCAGCGGCTCGCTCACGGTCAATGCCGGCGGGGCGCTGACGGTGCCTTCGCTGGATCTCACCGGCGGCACGCTCGCGCTCAACGCCAGCATCGGCGGCCTTGTGCTGCCCGCCAGCACCACCGTCACGGGCGCCACGCTCAGCATCGGCGGCACCGCGCCGGCCACGGTGGCCAACCTGACGCTGGACAACGCGACGCTCGGCGGCGACGGTGAACTGGTCGTCACGGGCACCTTCCGGGCCCAAGGCGCGACGGCGGTGCTCACCGGTGCCGGCGTGCTGCGCACACAGGGCACCAGCACCATCAACCTCAGCACGGTCGGCGGTTCGCTGGGCATCGGCCAGGGTCGCCACTGGATCAACGAAGGCACGATCAACGTCGACGGCGACGACTCGATCGGCTTCCGCTCCATCACCTGCTGCAGCGCCGAACTCGCGACGCTGACCAACGCCAGCGGCGCGACCATCAACCTCAACACGAGCTCGGCCACGCCGTTGTTGATGCTGGGGTCGTTTGCGCAGCCGACGTTCATCAACGCCGGTACCGTCAACAAGACGGCCTCGGCGACGCAATCCTTCGATCTCGGTGTCTCGTACACCGGCAGCTTCGTGAACACCGGCACGCTGAACGTCGTGCGCGGCCAGCTCGACATCCTCGACGCCACCATCACGCAGCGCGGCATCATCGACCTCGGCCTGGGCTCGACGCTGCAGATCGCCGCCAGCTTCACCAACGACGTCGGCGGCGTACTGCGCGGCGTGGGCACCCTGCGGCCGGGCAACGGCTCGGGCACGCTCACGAACGCCGGCGTCATCGAGCCCGGCGGCGCCGGCACGGTGGGCACGCTCACCATCGTCGGCAACCTCACGCAGACCACGGGCCAGCTGCGCGTGGACGTGCAAGGCACCACGGCCGGCACCTACGACCGGCTGGCGGTGGTGGGCGGCGCCACGCTGGGCGGCGGCATCCGCACCACGCTGGGCGGCGGCTACACGCCGGTGGTGGCTGACTTCGTGCCGGTGCTGGCCGTCAGCGCCGTCTCCACCGGCACCTTCTCGTCGGTCACCGGTGCGGGCGGCTGGGCGCCGTCCTACCGCGTGGCCACCGGCGAGGCCGCGCGGCTCGTCTTCGGCGGCGGCGGCGGCATTGTCGGCGGGGGCTCCATTGTCTTCAGCAACGCGGCCGGCACGCTGGACTGGAACAACCCGGCCAACTGGACGGGCAGCGTGTTGCCGGGCTTCGACGACAGCGCGGTGCTGAGCAGTGGCTTCTCGGTCACGCACGGCAGCGGCACCAATGTCGTCGCCGGGCTCACGGTGTCGGCCGGCAACGCGCTGTCGGTGACTGGCGGCGCGCTCACGGTGAACGGCGCCACCAGCCTGGCGGGCTCGCTGCTGGTCGGCGGCACCGGCGGCCTGACGCTGGCGGGCGCCGTCAGCGGCGGCGGCACGGTCACGGTCAACAGCGGCCGCACGCTGCTGCTGGGCAGCGCGGCGACGCTGGGTGCGGTGTCGGTGAGCGGCGGCACGCTGACGGTGGGCGGCAGCACCACGATGACCTCGCTGTCGCTGAACGCCGGCACGCTGAACGGCACCGGCAGCCTGCAGGTGACCGGCAACCTCGACGTCGCCGGCACGGCCGCCTCCACGATCGGTGGCGCCGGCACGCTGCAGACCGGCGGGCTGTCGACGCTGCGCACGACCTCGGCCACGGCGCTGACGCTGGGGGCCTCGCGCCCCTGGACGAACGCCGGCACGCTGCGCATCGACGGCACCTCGAACCTGTCGCTGCTGGGTGGTGCGCGCCTGACGAACGCGAGCACCGGCAACATCGTGATCGCCGGCAACGGCTCGGCACCCATCAGCGATGGCGGCGCCGGGGCCATCCTCGTGAACCAGGGCAGCATCACGAAGCAGGGCATCGTGACGCAGGCGCTGGGTGTGGACACGTTCGAGAACGCCGGCACGCTGGGCATCGACGCCGGCACGCTGCGCATCGGTGGCGGCAGCGGCAGCGGCGTCATCTCGATCGGCGAGGGCGCCACGCTCGAGTTCACCGGCGGCACGCGCACGCTGGCGGGCGCTGCGGTGCCCGAGAACTTCGGCGGGCGGCTGCTCGTCTCGGGCGGCTCGCTGACGCTGGAGCCCGGCGCCGGCGTGCCCTCGGTGCTGCCGTCCCTGCAGGTCGGTGGCGGTTCGCTGCAGGTCAACAGCCCGGTCGCCACCACGGTGCCGAGCCTCGTGATGACCGGCGGCTCGGCACGCGTCACCGTCAGCGGCAACCTGAGCGTGCCGTCGCTCACGGTCAACGGTGCCAGCCTCACGCTCGAGGCCACCGGCACCACCACGCTGCCGGGCAGCCTGTCGGTGGGCAGCGGTACGCTGGTGCTGAACACCTCGCCGCAGAGCTTCACCGACATCACGCTGGCCAACGCCACCCTGGGTGGGCGTGCCGACATCAATGCCATCACACTCGACATCGGCGGCAGCGGCAACTCCACGATCCAGGGCACGGGCGCGCTGGTCACCGACGCCACCACGGTCAACATGGGCGGCGGCACGGCCACGCTCAACGTGGCCGGCTCGCGCAGCTGGACAAGCACCGGCAGCCTGCTCATCCCGGGCGACGACAGCATCACGCTGGGCTTCGGCGGCGTGCCCGGCACGCTGACCATCGCGTCGGACTCGCTGTTCTCGCTGGCCGGCACGAACGCCCAGCCTCTGCGCGAGGTCGCCGCCAGCACGCTCAACAACGAAGGCACGATCAGCAAGACCAGCGCGTTCACGCAGATGCTGGCGGTGAGCACCTTCAACAACAACGGCGGCGTCAACGTCAGCGCCGGCACGCTGCGCATCGGCGGCGGCAGTGGCAGCGGCAGCTTCATCGTCAGCAGCGGCGCCGTGCTCGAGCACTACACCGGCAGCCGCTTCATGCCCGGCATCGCGGTGCCCTCGGGCGGCAGCTTCGTGGTCAGCGGCGGCAGCGTGACGGTGTCCGAGCCCTCGGCCGCGGCCATCGTGCTGCCCGACCTGCGCCTGGCCGGCGGCTCGATGTCCGTCACCGGCGGTGGGGCGATCACCGTCACCGGCCTCACGCTGGCCGGCGGCACGCTGGCGCTGGACGCCGCGACCACCGTCACGCTGCCCGCGCTCGACCTGTCGAGCACTGGGCTGAGTGTGCGCGCCGGCACGGGCGTGTCGCTGCCGGCAGACGTGAACCTCGTCGGCAGCACGCTGACGCTGAGCACGCCGACGGTGACGTTCAGCACGCTGAGCATGTCGGGCGCCTCCATCGTCGGTGCCACCGACGTCATCGTCACCGGCTCGCTGGACATCGTCGGCTCTGCCAACTCCACCATCGGCGGCTCGGGCCTGTTCCGCACCGAAGGCACCGTCAACATCGACATGCCGGGCGCCGCGGCGCAGCTGCGTGTGGTCGGCGCGCGCAACTGGGTCAACGCCGGCACGCTCAACGTCGCCGGCGACGACGCCATCGTGCTGGGCAGCGACGGCGTCGCGGGCAGCTTCACCAACCTGGCCGGTGGCGTCATCAACCTGTCGGGCAGTGCGGCCTCGCCATTCACGCAGGTGGCAGGCAGCACCTTCACCAACCAGGGCAGCGTCGTGAAGACCGGGCCCGGCACGCAGCGGCTGGACGTCGGGTCGTTCGACCACTCGGGCAGCCTGGCCGTCAACGGCGGGCGGCTGCAGATCGGTGGCGGCACCGGCAGCGGCAGCACGACCGTGGCCACGGGCGCGACGCTCGAGCTGATCGGCGGTACCCGCGTGATGAGCGGCGGCGCCGCACCCACGGGTGGCGGCACGCTGGCCGTGGCGGCCGGCAGTTCGCTGACGCTGGACGACGGCGGCACCGGCTCGCTGACGCTGCTGCCCATCGTGCAGACCGGCGGCACGGTCACGGTGGGCAGCACGGGTGCCCTCGCGGTGCCCGGCCTCACGCAGAGCGGCGGCACCGCCAGCTTCACCAGCGCCGGCGCGATCTCGGTGTCCAGCCTGTCGCTGGCCGGCGGCACCGTGACGCTGGACGCCGCCACCACGATGAGCCTGCCGGCCCTGGCACTGTCGTCGACGACGCTCAACGTGCGGGCCGGCACCGGCATCACGCTGCCGCCGGCCGCCACGCTGGTGGGCAGCAACCTGTTCCTGCAGACGCCGGCGGTCGCCTTCGACACGCTCAGCCTGTCGGGCTCCGCCGTGGGGGGCACGGCCGACATCACGATCAACACCGCGCTCGATGTCAGCGGCAGCCTGAACGCGGGCTTCACCGGCTCGGGGGCGCTCGTGACGGCGGGCAGCACGCTCATCGACATCGGTGGCGCGGCGGCGCAGTTCCAGGTCACCGGCTCGCGCCTGTGGACGAACACGGGCACCATCACGCTGCGCGGCGACGACGCGATCCTGCTCGGCGCGGGCGGCGGCACCGGCGCGCCGGGCAGCTTTGTCAACGCGGCCGGGGCGACGATCACGATCACCTCGACCGCGTCGCTGCCGATCACGCAGTCGGCGTCGAGCGTGTTCACGAACGCCGGCACGCTGTCCATCGCCGGCGGCGGCGGCACGCAGCGCCTGAACGTGGGCACCTTCAACCACACCGGTGCGCTCACGCTCACCGGCGGCACGCTGGAGCTGCTCGGCGGTGCGCACACCGGCACCACCGCGCTGGCCGGCGATGCGACGCTGTCGCTGGTGTCGGGCTCGCGCAGCCTGGTGGGCGCGGCCGTGCCCACCGGCAGCGGCAACCTGCTCGTGGCCGGCGGTTCGCTGCGCCTGGACAACGGCGGCGCCGGCCCGCTGGCCATGCTGCCCACGCGCGTCACCAGCGGCACGCTGGCGGCCACCAGCTCGGCCGACATCACGGCGGCCGACCTGCAGGTCAGCGGCGGCACCAGCACGCTGACGGCGGCGGGCGGCATCGTCGTGAGCAGCATGGGCCTCAGCGGCGGCAGCCTGTCGATGTCGGCCGGCACCACGGTGGCCCTGCCGACCCTGACGCTGGCTGGCACCTCGCTGTCGGTGGCCGCCGGCTCGTCGGTGAGCCTGCCCTCGACGACGACACTCGTGACGACCACGCTGACGCTGGAGTCGCCGTCCACCAGCTTCGGCTCGCTGAGCCTGGCGGGCTCCACGCTCACCGGCACCGGTGCGCTCACGGTCACCGGCTCGCTCGATGTCTCCGGCACCGGCAACAGCAACGTCAGCGGCAGCGGCGCCTTCATCACGCAGGGCAGCACCGTCGTCAACATGGGCACGGCCGGCGCCACGCTCAACGTCGCCGGCAGCCGCCCCTGGACGAACCAGGGCACGCTCACGGTCACCGGCGACGACACCGTCACGCTGGGCACGGCGGGCATCGGTGGCACGCTCACCAACGCGGTCGGCGGCACGCTGGTGCTGGCCGGCACGGCGACGAACCCGATCACGCAGTCGACGGCCAGCACGCTGGTCAATGCCGGCACGCTGCTGAAGTCCAGCACCGTGACGCAGACGCTCGACGCCAGTTCGCTGCAGAACACCGGCACGCTGACCCTGTCGCAGGGGCAGCTCAACCTGTCGGGCTCGCTGGCGCAGAGCGGCACCATCGCGCTGGGTGGCGGCACGGTGCTGCAGACCAGCGGCAGCCTGGTCAACGCCGGCGTCATCGGCGGCACCGGCACGCTGCGCCTGGGCGCGGCGGGCTCCGGCACGCTCAGCAACGCCGGCGGCACGCTGCGGCCCGGCGCGAGCCCGGGCACGACCAACATCGTCGGCAACCTCGATCTCACCGGCGGCACGCTCGAGATCGAGCTCGGCGGCACGGCCGTGGGCGTCGATTCCGACCTCATCAACGTCTCGGGCAACGTGGTGCTCGGCGGCACGCTCAACGCGGTGCTGTTCGGCGGCTTCGCGCCGGCCGATGCCGACGCCATCCCGTTCATCCGCCACGGCGGCACCAGCACGGGGCTGTTCACGCCGATCACGCTGCCCTCGGGCTTTGCCGTCGGCTACCGGCTCGCCGCGGGCGAAAGCGCGCGGGCCATCTTCTCGGCCTTCGGCACGACGAAGATCTTCATCAACGCGGGTGGCGACCTCAACTGGAACACGCCGTCCAACTGGGACGCCGGCTCGCTGCCGGGCGTGCTGGACACCGCCCTCATCAGCGCCGGCTTCGCCGTCGTGCATGGCGCCGGCTCCAACTCCATCACCGGCTTGACCATCAATGCGGCCAACTCGCTCGACGTCACCGGCGGCACGCTGATCGTCAGCGGCGACACCGCGCTGGGCGGCACGCTGCGCGTCACCGGCACCGGCTCGGTGACGCTGGGCGGTGTCGTCAACAGCGGCGGCACGGTCAGCGTGGGCGGCGGCGACCTGCGCCTCAACGGCGCGGCCGAGTTCGCGCGCATGACGCTCACCGGCGGCGTGCTCCAGGGCAGCGGCAGCCTCACCGTGACCAGCGACTTCAGCCGCGGCGCCGGCGCCACCGTCGGCACGGGCTTCAGCGCGCTCAGCCTGACGCAGGCCAGCGGCGCGCTGCTGCCCGGCGCGTGGCAGGTGAGCGGCGCGCTGAACCTGTCCGCTCCGGCGGGGGGCGTCACCATCGACGGCGCCCTGCTGGCCGACACGGCGCAGGTGCGTGCCAGCACCGGCGTGTCCATCGGCGCGGGTGGCTCGATCACCGCCAGCGCCACCAGCGGCGACGCCATCGTCATCGACGCCGGCACGGCCTTCAGCAACGCGGCGGGCGCCTCGGCACTGTCGCTCAGCGGCACGGGCACGCCGCGCTGGCTGGTCTACTCGGCCGACCCGGCGGGCGACAGCCCCGGCGGCCTCGTGCCGAGCTTCCGCCAGTACGCCGCGAGCTTCGGCAGCACCACGGTCCTGGGCAGCGGCAGCGGTTTCCTGCACAGCCTCACGCCCACGATCACCGTGGGCATCACCGGCGCCGTCACCAAGGTCTACGACGCGACGACCACCGCCAGCCTGGCCGGCACCGGGGCCTCGTTCACCGGTCTGCAGGGCAGCGACCTCGCCGTGCTGACGTCGCCGCTGGCCGTGGGCAGCTATGCCGACAAGAACGCCGGCAGCGGCAAGACCGTCACCGCCACCGGCCTGACGCTCAGCGTGACCGACGGCACGCTGGGCTACCCGGTCTTCGGCTACGCCAATGACGGCACCGCGTCCACCAGCGCCGGCCTCATCACGCCGGCGCCGCTGGTGGTGACGGGCTTCACCGGCGGCACGCGGGTGTACGACGCCACGGTGGCCGCGCCGGTCACCGGCACGGGCACCGTCACGCCGCTGGGCAGCGACGTCGTCACCGTGCTGGGCTCGCCGTCGGCGGTGTTCGCCGACAAGAACGCCGGCGTGGGCAAGGCCATCACGATCACCGGCATCTCGTTCGGCGGTGCCGACGGCGGCAACTACACCGCCATCGCGCCCACCGGGCTGACGGGCACGGTCACGCAGGCCCCGCTGCCGGTCACCGGCCTCGTGGCCGGCAGCCGCGCCTACGACACCACCACCGTGGCGCCGCTGTCGGGCACGGCGACGATCGCGCCGCTGGGCACCGACGTCGTCACGCTGGCGGGCACGGCGGCCGGCAGCTTCGCCGACAAGAACGCCGGCACGGCCAAGCCGGTGACGGTGACGGGCCTCACGCTGGCCGGCACCGACAGCGTCAACTACACGCTGGTGCTGCCGAGCGGGCTGGTGGCCGACATCGGCGCGGCCTCGCTCACGCTCAGTGGCCTGGTGGCGCTGGACCGCGCCTACGACGCCACCACCGCCGCGGCCCTGTCGGGCACGCCGGCGCTGTCGGGCGTGCTGGGCGCCGACGTGGTGTCGCTGGCCGGCACGGCCACCGGCGTGTTCGCCGACAAGAACGTCGGTGTCGCCAAGCCGGTGTCGCTGAGCGGCCTCACGCTGGCCGGTGCCGACGCCGTGAACTACACGCTGGCCACGCCGGCCCTCACGGCCACCGTGACGCCGGCGACGCTGGTGGTCACCGGCCTCGGCGCCACCAGCCGCGTCTACGACGGCACGACCACGGCCACGCTCGCCGGCACGGCCACCGTGGCGCCGCTGGGCACCGACGTGGTGACGCTGGTGGGCGCCATCGCCGGCAGCTTCGCCGACAAGAACGTCGGCATCGCCAAGCCCGTGCTGCTGAGCGGCCTGACGCCGGGCGGCCCCGATGGCGCCAACTACACGCTGGTGCTGCCCGCCGGCCTCACCGCCGACATCACGGCGCGGCCGCTGGCGCTGTCGGGCCTGGCGGCGCTCGACCGCGTGTACGACGCCACCGTCGTCGCGCCGCTGTCGGGCACGGCCACCGTCACGCCGCTGGCCGGCGACAGCGTCACGCTGGCCGGCACCGCGGCCGGCGTGTTCGCCGACAAGAACGCCGGCGTCGCCAAGCCGGTGACGGTGACGGGTCTTTCGCTCGCCGGGACCGACGCCACCAACTACACGCTGATCGACCCCGGCCTCGTGGCCACGGTGTCCCGCGCGCCGCTGCCCGTCACGGGTCTGGCCGCGGTGGACCGCAGCTACGACGGCAGCACGATCGCGCTGCTGGCCGGCACGGCCACCATCGCCCCGCTGGCCGGCGACACGGTGTCGCTGGCCGGCACGGCCAGCGGTGCCTTCGCCACGCGCGACGCCGGCACGGCCAAGGCGGTCACGGTGTCGGGCCTCAGCCTGGCCGGCGCCGATGCGGCCAACTACACGCTGGTTTCGCCCGCCGGCCTGAGCGCCACGGTCACCCGCGCCACGCTGACGCTGGCCGGGGTGTCGGCGCCCGACAAGGTGTACGACGGCACCACGGCCACCACGGTCACCGGCACGCTCTCGGGCGTGATCGGGGCCGACGCGGTGTCGGCCTCGCTGAGCGGCGCGTTCGCCTCGGCCGATGCCGGCAGCGGCCTGCGTGTCGACTGGTCGGCACTGCTGTCGGGCGCGGCCGCGGGCAACTACACGCTCGCGGGCAGCACCAGCGGCAGCACGACAGCCAGCATCCTGCCGGCCACGCTGAGCTACGTGGCCACGCGCGTCTCGGCCACGGTGGGCGCGCTGCCGGTGCTCGACGGCACCGTCACCGGCTTCGTGGCCGGCGAGACGCTGGCCAGCGCCACCACCGGCACGTTGACCTGGGCGACGCCGGCCACCGCGCTGAGCGGCCCGGGCAGCTACGCGGTCACCGGCAGTGGCCTGAGTGCGCGCAACTACGTGTTCGTGCAGGTCGCCGGCAATGCCGATGCGCTGACGCTGCTGCCGGCACGCACCGAGTCGCCTATCGTGCCCAGTGCCCGCGCGCTGGACAGCGGCGTGTCGGCCGTGTCGCTGGGCTCGGTCTTCTCGACGCCCACCACGGGCCGCGTGCTCGACGTCACCACCTCGGTGGAAGGCGGCAGCTTCCGCCGCCTGAACACCTCGACGATGACGCGCGACGAGATCGCCGCGGTGCTGGCGGCGCGCAACAGCTTCAAGAAGAAGCTGTTCGCCGAGAGCCTGTCGCGCCTCGAGCAGGACCCGACGCTGGCCGACGTGCGGCCCTGCCGCAACGAGCGCGACATCGAGACCGGCAGCTGCCTGGTCACGGAGTCGCTGCTGAAGGAGATCCAGGCCCTGCGCGAGGCCGCCCGGCAGCGGGCCGAGGCCGCAGCCGCGGCCGCCGCGCAGTCGGTGGTGCAGGCGGCGCAGGCCGCAGCGGCGGCCGGCTCCACGGCCGCGCAGACCGCGGCCGCGCCCTTCCGCAACCGCGTGCTGCAGGCCGCGCTGCCGGCCATCGAGCGCAAGCTGGCGCTGGTGGTGGGCATCAACAAGTACCGCGACAAGCGCATCCCCGAACTGCTGTCGGCCGTGAACGACGCGCAGGGCGTGGGCCGTGCGCTTGAGCAGCGCTTCGGCTACGACGCCGAGGTGCTGGAAGACCCGTCGAAGGAACAGATGCTGCGCGCGCTCAACAAGCTGGCGCTGGAAGCGCGGCCGGGCGACTCGGTGGTCATCTACTACGCCGGCCACGGCGTGGTGCTCGACAACGTCGAGCAGGGCTTCTGGCTGCCGTCCGACGCCCATGCCGAAAAGCCCGAGAGCTGGGTGTCCAACGCCGACATCAACCGCCTTGTGGGCCTGATCGGCTCGCGCCAGCTGCTGCTCATCTCCGACAGCTGCTTCTCGGGGCAGCTGGTGGGCAGTGGCGTGGCGGTGTCCAGCGGCGTCGATGCCAGCGCGCTGCTGAACAAGCGCGCGGCGGTGGTGATGAGCTCGGGCGGCAACGAGCCGGTGTCCGACGAGGGCCGCGACGGCCACTCGGTCTTCACCTGGCACCTGCTGCAGCGCCTGAACGCGGTGGACGCCTGGCGGCCCGGCGCCAACGTCTTCGAGTTGCTGCGCGACGCCGTGCGCCGCGAGTTCCCGCAGACGCCGCAGTACGGCGCCGCGCGCACCGCAGGCCACGAGGCCGGCAGCGACTACGTCTACGAGCGCCGCACCCTGGATCGCAACGCGCCGCAGCCCACGCCCGCGCCGGCCCCGGCGGCCGTGCCGGTGCCGGCCCCGGCGCCACAGCCGGTGGCCACGCCCTGAGTCCGGCGGGGCCGGTGATGGGCGTCACTGAAGGGCATCAATCCACGCCCATCACCCACTTGATGATGCCCTTGGCGACGAAGCCCACGAGCCCCACGCCGAGCGCGAGGAACAGCACGAAGGTGCCGAAGCGGCCCGCCTTCGACTCGCGCGCGAGCTGCACGATGATGAACACCATGTAGAGCATGAACGCGCCGACCCCGAAGGTCAGCCCGAACTGCGCGATCTGCTCTTCGCTGATGCCGCCCACGGTGCGCGGCCCTCAGCGTGCCGGCGGTGCCGGGGGCGGCGCCGGGGCGGGCCCCACCAGCTCCCGGTAGGCGTGCCAGCTGGCGTGCGCCAGCCACGGCACGGCCACCACCAGGCCCAGCAGCGCCGTGGCCATGCCCAGCAGCGTGAACAGCAGGATCAGCGTCGCCCACAACGCCATCGGCAGCGGGTTGACGAGCGCGGCCCGCACGCTCACCAGCACCGCGGGCTTCACGGCGATGTCGCGGTCCATCAGCAGCGGGATGGCGACGACGCTGCTGGCGAAGATGGGCGCGGCCAGCGCGGCGCCCAGGATCAGCCAGGCCTCGAAGAGCCCGACGAAGCCGGTGTCGGCCGCCAGCACCACCACGCGCACGAAGTCCAGCGGCGTGTTCACCGGCGCCGCCGCGAAGCGCGTGATCAGCGCCGCCGACGTGAGCACCCAGCCGGTGCCGGCCAGCGCCAGCAGCAGGCCGAAGACGACGAGCCGCGCCCCCTGCGGTGGCCGCGGGTGCCACGCGGCCAGCACCGTGGCCAGCGTGGGCTGGCGGCCCTGTTCGAGCTCGCGGCTCACGGCGTACAGGCCTGTCGCCACCACCGGCGCCACCAGCAGGAAGCCGCTGAAGGCGCCGGCCAGCAGCCAGAAGCGGTCGCGCACCAGCAGCACCAGCAGCGCGCCGAAGGCCGCCATCGCCAGCCCGTGAAGCAGGCCGGGCAGGGGGCAGTGCATCAGGTCGGCCCAGCCGCGCGCCAGCCAGCGCATCGGCCCGTTGGGGCTGACCTGCCGCACCGGGTGGCTGCGGATGGCACGGCCCACCTCGTAGGGCAGGCGGCGGGGGTCTACGGGCTTCAAGGGCGGGGCGTGCGGCGGCAGCGGCGGAGGCTGCACTCTAGAAGGCCGCGCCGTCGCCGCGCTTGACGTGGCGCAGCCCGCGCTACATCTGCTTGAAGCGGTGCGCGTAGGTGGCGCTGACCTGCAGTGTCTCGGGGCGGTCCTTCAGGCGGATGGTGAGCGTGCTGCCGCCTTCGTTGCGCGCCACGCTGCGGATGGCGTGCACGTTGACGATGGTGCCGCGGTGCACCTGCCAGAACTGCTCGGGGTCCAGGCGCGGCGCCAGCTCCTTGAGCGGCGTGCTGATCAGCGCCTCGGTGTCGGGCGTCACCACCGCGACGTACTTGCTGTCGGCGCGGAAGTAGCAGATGTCCTCGACCATGATCAGCTTGAGCTCGCGCGCCACCTGCACGCTGATCCAGCGCAGCGGCCCGGCCTCGGCCGCTGGCGAGGCCGGCGCCGGCAGGCGCTGCCACAGCGGGGCCAGCGCCTGCGGCGGCTGCTGCAGCGCCTGCCGCTCCTTCACGCGCTGCAGCGCCCGCGCCAGGCGGGCCGGGTCCAGCGGCTTGAGCAGGTAGTCGACGGCACCTTCGTCGAAGGCCTGCACCGCGTAGTGGTCGAAGGCGGTGACGAAGACCACGTGCGCGCGGCCCTCGACCAGCCGCGCCAGCGCCAGGCCGTCCAGGCCGGGCATCTGCACGTCGAGGAACACGAGCTCGGGACGCTCGGTCTCGAACAGGCGCAAAGCCTCGTGGCCGTCGTGCGCCAGCGCCACCACCTCCAGCGCCGGCCACAGGCGCGCGAGTTCGTCGCGCAGCTCCTGCGCGAGCAGCGGTTCGTCTTCGGCGATGAGGGCGCGGGTCATGGCGGGTCGGGCAGCGGCCAGCGCAGGGCGAAGCCGTGATCATCGTGCGCCAGGCCGGCGCGGGGACCGTGCACCTCGGTCATCGCGGCCGCCAAGGCCTGCAGGGCCTGCAGGGCTGTTGACGATACCTGCGCCCGGGCCGCCTCGGGCACGGCATCGCCCTGCGGCACGAGGCGCAGCCACACCATCCCGTCGGCCACCGTTGCGTGCAGCGTCCAGGCCGCGGCCGCCGGCACCAGCACCCGCAGCCACTGCGGCACCAGCGTCGGCGCCACCGCCGCGGCGGCAGCCTCGGCGCCGACGTCGAAGGCCAGGCGCGCCGGCCCGAGGGCTTCGTCGTCCGTCAGGCGCGCCTGCAGTCGCACCAGCTCCAGCTCACGGCCCAGCGTGGTGACCGCCGCAATGCCGCCGCCCGGCGCCGAGGGCAGCAGCGCCCGCAGCATCGCGATGATGTCGGCCAGGCGCTCGTCGGCCTCGGCGGGCTGGTCGTCGATGCGTTCGGCGACGCGGCCCAGCGCGTCGAACAGCAGCTGCGGCTCGACGCGGGCCTGCAGCGCGGCCAGCCGGGCGCCCTGCAGCGCCTGGGCACGCTGCAGCCGTTCGGCCTCGGCGGCCCGCACGCGTTCGAGCTGCTCGGCGTGGCGGCGTCGCGCGGCGTGGCCGGCCACCAGCAGCCCCACTGGCACGCCCACGCCCATGGCGAGCCACCAGTCCATGCGGAAGTCCCAGCCCGGGGCCGAGCCCAGCCACGGCATCAGCGCCGGGCCGATGACGAAGACGCCGCCCAGCACCACGCCGAGCACCACCGCGCCATAGGCCCGCAGCGGGCGCGCCCCTTGGGCCACGGCGGCATCGGCCACGAGCAGGGCCGCCACCAGCGGCAGGCCGAACTGCAGCACGTTGTAGAGCCAGGGCGTGAACAGCTTGTCCAGCCGGGCGCCCGGCTCCAGCGGTGCGCCCATGTACAGCAGCGTCCAGCTGCCCAGCGCCACGCCCAGCGGGGCGTGCCACCAGCGCCAGCGCGAAAGCGCGTCGCTCAACACCGGCCTGAGCTTGCTCATGGGGCCTCTCCTGCGGGTGCCCAGGGCAGCCGCACCTCGGCGCGCATGCCACGCGGCTCGTTCAGCCGCAGGGCCAGGCGGGCCGCCGCGCCGTGCTGCGTGCGCAGCCGGGCCTGCAGGTTGGCCAGGCCCGTGCCCGTGCCCAGCCCCGCCACCATGCCGCGGCCGGTGTCGGCCACGGTGAGCACGAGCTCGTCGCCCTGCGCACCGGCCTCGCGCCGCGCCTGCACGAGGATGCTGCCGCCTTCCACCTGCGGCGCCAGGCCGTGCTTGATGGCGTTCTCCACCAGCGTGAGCAGCAGCATCGGCGGCAGCGGGTGCGCGCGCAGGGCCGGCGGCACGTCGACCTCGAAGCTCAGGCGCGGCCCCATGCGCACCTGGTGCACGCCCAGGTAGGCCTGCACGAGCTCGGCCTCGCGGCCCAGCGTGCTGTCGGCCTGGCGCAGCAGCGGCAGCGCCTCCTCGAGGTAGCGGCGCAGCTGGGCCAGCAGCTGCCGCGCGGCCGGCGGCTCGGTGCGCAGCAGCCGGCGCACGTTGGCCAGCGTGTTGAACAGGAAGTGCGGCTCGATCTGGGCCGACAGCACCGCCAGCTGCGCGGTGTCGAGCTCGCGGCGCAGCGCCAGGCTGCGCAGGGTGCTCTCGTGCAGCGCGGCGCCGGCACGTTCCTGTCGCAGCCGCATCTCGGCCAGCGCCACCAGCAGCAGCGCCAGCGTGCCCTGGCGCACGAACAGGTACAGCAGCAGCGACGGCGTGATCGTGGCCAGGGGCCGCCCAAGCGCGATCAGCGCCACCGCCACAGCGCTGCCGCACAGGGCCGACACCAGCATCAGCACGGCCAGCGGACCGCGCGCCGTCGCCACGGCCGGCAGGCCCGGCGCCGCGGCGGCCGCCAGCGGCAGCTGCCGGTGGCGCCACAGCACCGGCGCCAGCATCGCCCAGACGACGCACCACTCGCCGAGCGCGTAGATCACCGTCCCGGCGACCATGTGCACGCTCGCGGCGGGCGCTGAGTGACCGAGCATGCCGACGAGCGCCACGCTCGCCGCCACGGCCGCCAGACCCCCGGCCACCCGGGAGGCGAGGGCCTGGTCGCGGCGGCGCGGGCTCGGGTCTGTGGTGGCGGTGTTCATCGTCGGCGGGATGCTGCACCGGCCGCGTCGCGTCGGCCAGCCGGGCCCGACGAAGCCGTGCCGGCGCCGACGGACGCCGTGGATGGCGGCCTGGTCAGGCCCCGGGCTGCGCGGCCGTCGTGCCGGCCACCAGCGCCCGCGCCGCCGCCGCCAGCGTGGCCGGCGCGGCATCGGGCAGTTCGACGAGGTCGGCGCTGTCGAAGCCCGCGAAGTGCTTGCGCATCGACTTCGTGTAGACCGGGTCGTAGTGCTGCTCGAGCAGCTCGCGCACCGGCGTGGCGAAGTCGCCGCGGCGCGCCTGCGCCTGCCAGCGCTCGACGGTCTCGGCGCCGCGCAGCTCGCGCAGCGCCTGCAGCCGCTCGCAGAAGGCCTCGCCGTCGTGCACGAAGTGGGCGTAGTCCTGCATCAGGAAGTCCACGCGCGCCGGCAGCGGCATCTGCACCTGGTGCACCGGGGCGGCGCGCAGGCGCAGCAGCAGGGCTTCGGGCACCCGCAGGCGGCCGATGGTGCGGCTCTCGCCTTCGGCGAACACGGGGCGCGACGGGTCCTGGGCCGTCAGGGCCTGCCACAGCGCCGTCTCGAAGGCCTTCTGCGAGGGCTGCCGCTCGCCGGGCACGAGGCCGAGCACGCTGCCGCGGTGTCGGGCCAGGCCTTCGAGGTCGAGCACCTGCGCGCCTTCGGCGGCCAGGGCCTGCAGCAGCCGGCTCTTGGCGCTGCCGGTGCGGCCGGCGAGCACCTGGAACTGCAAGCGCGCGGGCAGCAGCTCGAGCTCGGCCATCACGGCCTGGCGGAAGGCGCGGTAGCCACCGTCCACCACCGTGACCGCAAAGCCGATCTCCGACAGCACCAGCGAGAGCGCCCCGCTGCGCTGCCCGCCGCGCCAGCAATACACCAGCGGCCGCCAGCCGCGCGCCAGTGGCATCACGTGCTCCTGCACATGGCGGGCGATGTTCAGAGAGGTCAGCGCGGCGCCACGCTTGCGCGCGTCGAAGGCCGAGACCTGCACGTACTCGGTGCCGATCAGCGCACGCTCGGCGTCGTTCAGCACCGGCCAGTTGACGGCGCCGGGCAGCTGGTCTTCGGCGTGTTCGCTTTCGCTGCGGGCGTCGATGACGGCGTCGAACTCGCCCAGGCGGTGCAGCAGCTCCGCGGCAGCGACGCGCTTCAGGCCCATCGGCGCGTTCCGGCCGGCGAGGCCACGGCGTCGAGCAGCTCGCCTTCGATGCGCAGCTGCGCCTTCGGCTTCTGCAGCTCGGGGCCGTCGACGAGGAAGGTGTCCTCGACACGTTCGCCCAGCGTCGTGATCTTGGCCAGCTGCAGGTTGACGCCGTTCTTGGCCAGTACGCGGGCGATGGCGTAGAGCAGGCCGGTGCGGTCGGACGCGCTCACGGTGAGCAGCCAGCGCTGCGCGCGCTCGTCGGGCAGCAGCGAGACGCGCGGCGTCACCGGGAAGCTCTTCACGCGGCGCGAGACGCGGCCGCTGCGCGGCTCGGGCAGCGCGGTGGTGGCGGCCAGTGCGGCCGCGAGCTGCGTCTCCACCAGCGAGATCAGGTCGCGGTAGCCGGCGGGCGTGTCGGGCGTCATGCCGTTGGTGCCGACGACCTGGAAGGTGTCGAGCGCAAAGCCGGCACGCGTGGTGTGGATGCGCGCATCGAGGATGCTGAAGCCGGCGCCGTCGAAGTAGCCGCAGATCCGCGCGAAGAGGTCGGGCTGGTCGGGCGCGTACACCAGCACCTGCAGCCCGTCGCCCACCGACGAGGTGCGGGCCCGCACGATGGGCTCCACCGTCGTGACGTGCCGCCACAGGCTGCGCGCATGCCAGGCGATCTCGGTGGCGTCGTGGCGCGCGAAGTAGCTGACGTCGAGCGTTTGCCACAGCGGCTCTTCGGTACCGGGCAGGGCGCTGTGCAGCGCCAGGTCCTGCCGCGCCTCGAGCTTGCGCGCCTCGATCTCGGTGTCGAGCTGGGGCTGCGCGCCGCCCAGCGAGCGCAGCGTCAGGCGGTACAGGTCCTCGAGCAGCTTGCCCTTCCAGGCATTCCAGACCTTCGGGCTCGTGCCGCGGATGTCGGCCACCGTCAGCAGGTACAGCGCCTGCAGCCGCCGCGGCGTGCCCACGCGCTGCGCGAAGGCGCGGATGACATCGGCATCCGACAGGTCTTCCTTCTGCGCGATGCGGCTCATCGTGAGGTGGTGCTCGACGAGGAACTCCACCAGCTGCGTGTCCTCGGCCTCGATGCCGTGGTCGCGGCAGAAGCGGCGCGCCTCCAGGCGGCCGAGG